>CACFVG010000005.1 GCA_902569725.1 uncultured Pelagibacteraceae bacterium
ATGATGTTTCTTTTAATATTAGAGAGGGAGAAATTTGTGGGTTACTGGGACCAAATGGAGTTGGAAAATCAACTATTTTTAATATCATTGTAGGCTTAGTAAAGCCCAACTATGGAGATATCTATATCAATCAAAAAATTGTTACTGATGTACCAATCTATAAAAGAGCAATTAGTTTTGGTCTAAGCATTGTACCTCAGACAGGAGGTGTTTTTTCAAATCTCACATGTATAGAAAACCTAAAAGCAATTAGTGAAATAGTAATTAAAAAAAAAGATGAAAGAAATTTTAAAATTGAAAAAATGATATCAAAGTTTGAATTGGATGCAGTAAAAAATACAAAAGCAAAACACCTTTCCGGAGGACAGAGAAAAAAAGTTAGTATAGCTATGTCACTAATGTCAGATCCAAAAATAATTTTAATGGATGAGCCTTTCCAGGGGCTAGATATAATGTCTACTAGAGATCTACAAGAAACAATTGTAAATCTACAAACTGAAGATAATAGTAGATGCTGCATTATTTCAGATCATGCAGCCAGAGATTTATTGGCAATAAGTGATAGAGCAATTATTTTAGCAAATAAAAAAATTATTGCAGAAGGTACGCCATCTGAACTAATAAATAACAAAAATGCAAGAAACTTTTATTTCGGAGATGCATTTAAAATTAGTTAATCTTTTTAATGAAAAAAACTGCATACATAAATGAAAAAATAGAAAGTTTTAATAGTAAAATTTATGTACCTGGTGATAAAAGTTTATCTATTAGATGGATATTGATGGCATCACAAGCTGTAGGTACATCAGTGGCCTACAATCTACTTAAATCTGAAGATGTTTTTAGCGCTTTAAACGCTATAAAAAAACTAGGAATAAATTATAAATTAAATAAAAAAAATTGTAAAATATTTGGAAAAGGCCTTAATGGATACAGTTTTAAAAATAATACAATAATTAATGCTGGTAATTCTGGAACTTTAGCAAGATTAATTTTTGGCTTATTAGTAAAATCAAAAAATCAAATTATTTTAAAAGGCGACAAAAGTTTGTCAAAAAGAGATTTTTCAAGAGTAATTAGACCTATGAAAATGTTTGGTCAAAATATTAAATCGAAAAATCAAAAATTGCCCATTAAAATAAAAGGAACCAATTATCCAAGACCTATCAATTACAAAGAAACAAAAGGCAGTGCTCAGGTAAAAAGCTGTATTTTGCTTGCTGCAATGAAAACACCTGGAAAAACAAAAATAACATCTATTCCTTCAAGAGATCATACAGAAAAATTATTTAAATATTTAAAATTACCAATAAGAACTTCTAGAGAGAAAAAATTTGATTTAATAAGTTTCAAAGGAATAAAAAATTATAAAGGCTTTGATTATGAAATTCCTGGTGACATAAGTTCAAGTTCATTTTTTATAGTACTTACTCTATTAGCAAAAAATTCTAAAATTTTAATCAAAAATGTAAATATAAATAAATCAAGAACTGGAATTATCGATATATTAAAAACAATGAATGCAAAAATAATTTTAAAAAATAGAAAAAATTACAAGGGCGAACTGATTGCAGATATATTTGTAAAAAGTTCAAGTAAACTAAAATCAATTAATTGCCCAGTAAAAATGAATAGTCGCACAATTGATGAATTTTTATTAGTTTTTTTAGTCTGCGCTAAAGCAAATGGAGTATCAAAATTCAATAAAATTGGTGAACTTAGAAATAAAGAAACAGATAGATTAAGGTTTGCAAATAACTTTTTAAACAAGATAGGAATTAAAACAAAAATAACAAATAATAATTTCAAAATATATGGAAAACCTAATTTAAAACTTAACAAAACTTATAAAATTCAAAAATTTGATAAAGATCATAGGGCTTGCATGTTGTCATTTATTGCTGCTCTAGGGTTAGGGGGAAAATGGATAATCCATGATATAGATTCGATAAATACATCTTTTCCAAATTTTGTATCATTATTGAAAAACCTAGGGGCAAAAATTAATTGATTAAAAAAAATATAAAATTTTCAATTGCTATCGATGGAAGTAGTGCTTCAGGCAAAACAACGGGTAGCAAAATAATTTCAAAAAAATTTAAATTTAAACTTCTTTCATCTGGAAAATTATACAGATATTTGGCTTTGAAAATTATTAATAAAAACAAAAAATATGATCAAAAATTTATTAGAAAACAATCAAAAGAAATTACTTTACCAAAATTAAAAAATAAAAAATTAAATACACCACAAATAACAAAATTATCATCAATAATTGCAACAAAAAAATATATAAGAAATGAACTCAAAAAATTTCAAATAAATTTTATAAAAAAAAATAACAAAGTTATAATTGAAGGAAGAGATATTGCTTCAAAAATTATGCCAAATGCAGATTTAAAAATTTTTTTTAGATGCTCTTTAAAAGAAAAAGCAAGAAGAAGACTAAAAGAATATAAAAAAATAAATAAAAATATAAAACTTAGTGAAGTCGAAAAATCTTTAAAATTAAGGGATTTTAAGGACAAAAATAGAAAAGAAAGCCCCTTGCTTTTTGTTAAAGGTGCTGTATTAGTTGACACCACTAAATTAACTATAAATCAAATGAAGCGAAAACTAATTAATTTGGTGAAAGAAGAATTATTAAAGAAATATGGAAATATATAAGGATCTAAATACACAAGCAAATAAAGATTTCGAAAATTTATTAAATTCACAATTATCAAAAGTAAAAATAGAAGAAGGAAAAATCATAGAAGGTCTGGTAACTAAGATAACAAATAAATTTATTTTTTTATTTGTTGAAGGTTTAAAATCAGAACCTGTTTTAGATATAAATGAATTAAAAAGTCTAAATTTAATTGATAAAATTAAAGAAGGATCAAAAATATCAGTTCTTTTAGAAAAAATTGAAGATAAAAATGGAGATGTTATTGTTTCAGCAACAAAAGCTCAAAAAATAAAAGGTTGGTATGAATTGGAAAAAGCTTACGAAAAGAACGAACCTATAATTGGAAAAATCACCTCAAAATGTAAAGGGGGAGTAATAGTTGAGCATATCGATACGGGATCTTTAATGTTTTGTCCTGGCTCACAAATATCAGATAAACCTTTAAAAGATATTTCTCACCTTATGAATGAACCTCAAAAATTTGCCTTGATTAAATTAGACAAAATTAGAGGTAATGCATGTGTGTCACGGAGACAGATAGTTTCCTCAGGCAAAAAAGAAGATAAAGCAAAAATAATTGAAAAATATAAAGTTGGAGATAAAATTAAAGATGCAGTTGTTAAAGGTTATAGTTCGTTTGGTTGTTTCTTCGGAGTAAATAACGGTGAACTAGATGTCCTTGTACATTTGCAAGAAATTTCTTACTCAAGAATTAATCATCCCGATGAAGTGTTTAACATCGGGGAAAAACATGATTTGCTGGTAATTTCTGTTGACAAATCAAAACTACAAGTTGGCTGTTCAATTAAACAACTATCTCCAGATCCATTTGAACATATTTCAAATTATGAATTAAATAAATTATACAAAGTAAAAGTTGTAAAAATAACTGATTATGGCTGTTTCTGTGAATTAGAACCAGGGCTAAGTACGCTTCTGCATTCAAGCGAACTAAGTTGGACCAAAAAAAATGCTAGTGCAAAAAGAATGTTTAAAGTAGGAGATGTGATTCCATGTGTAATAACAGAAATCGATAAAGAAAAAAGAAGAGTTGCAATTTCTCATAGATTAACAAAAGAAAATCCTTACGACGCGTTAGAAAAAAAATATCCTCTTGGATCTCAGATAGAAGGTAAAATATCTAGTATTAATGAGTATGCAATTTACTTAAACATTGAAGCTTTTGATATCGATGTGTTTTTACATTCAAATGATCTTTCTTATACAGGTAATCCAGAAGAAGAATTAAAAAAATATAAAAAAGGAAATACTTTAAAAGTCCAAGTATTGGAAATAAAAAAAGATGAACAAAAAGTAAGGGTTGGATTAAAACAGACTACAACAGACCCTTTAAGTTATTTTAAGAATAAAAAAGTTAATGATGTAATAACTGTAAAGGTTATATCTTCGGAAAATAAAGGATTAATAGTGAAACCAGAAGATTCAGATTTAAATATATTAATAAAGAAATCGCAAATAGCAATAAATTCAGCTGATGCAAGACCAACAAGATTTGTAGGGGGTGAAAGAATTGATGCCGCCATATCTGAAATTGACTTGGAAAAGAGAAAAGTAAATCTTAGTATAAAATTGTTGGAAGAATTGCAAAATAAAGAGGCTGTTTCTAAATTTTCATCACCTCTTTCAGGAAAAAATTTACCATTTTCATCTCTTTCTGATAAGTTAAAAAAAGATAAAAATGAAAGCGAAGAATAATTAACAAATTTGGCACTAGTAAAATCAAAAATATTAGATAATTTATCGGACAATTACCCAAATTTTTTAAAGAAAGACTTGTTAAAACTAATAGAAATAACACTTTCTAAAATAGAAAATGCTCTCACAAAAAATGAAAGAGTTGAGTTAAGAGATATTTTTACTTTGGAAACTAGAATTCAAAAAGCAAGAATATCAAGAAACCCTAAGACACAAGAAAAAATTAAAGTTTCTAAGAAAAAAACAATCCATTTTAAAATGTCAAAAAAATGGTTTAATAGTCTAAATAATGAGTAAGAATATATTTATAGCTTTAGATACAAACAAAACCTCAATAGCAAAAAAGATAATTGAACATTCAAATACAAAAAAATTAAAAATTGGTTACAAATTTGGTTTAGAATTTATTAATTCTAAAAATGGAAGAACTTTTATATCAAAAAATAAAAATAAAATTATTTTTGCTGATCTAAAATTGCATGATATACCAAATACATGTGTATCAGCGATAAAAGCGATAAAAGATCTTAAAGTTAATTATTTAACCATACATATAAGTTCTGGTTTAGAAGCATTAAAAGCAGCGAAAAAAGTTTGTGGTAAAATAAAACTAGTTGGAGTTACAATCCTTACATCAATAGATAACATTTCATCGAAACAGATAGGTTATGATAAAAAAATAAAAAAACTAGTGGTTCATCAGGCCAAGCTTGCAAACAAAGCAAAGCTTGATGCAATTGTTTGTAGTGCTCAAGAAGCAAAGTATGTAAAAAAAGTATTTAAAAAAGAAATTATTACTCCTGGAATCAGATATAATTCAAATAAAAATGATCAAAAAAGAATAATGACTCCTAAAGAAGCATATAAGAATGGGTGTGATTGGCTTGTAATAGGAAGACCAATTACAAAAGGCAATATAAAAAAAAATATTCAAACATTAATTGATCATCTTAGCAAATAATGGATGCAAAAATTTGTGGGATTAAAGATTTTAAAACTTTAAATTATATTATAAATCACAACACACCTCCTAAATTTGTTGGTTTCATAACTAATTATCCAAAATCCAAAAGATATGTTGAGAACGAAAAACTCAAAAGATTAATTAATATAGAAAAAAAAAAAGTAAATTTTGTTTCAGTTCTTGTAAAACCGAATGATGAAATTTTAGAAAAGATTAAAAATTTAAATTTTGATTATTACCAATTATATGAAGTAAGTCCTGAAAAAACCAAAATAATAAAAGAAAAATATAAAGTAAAAATTATAACTGCACTTACAATCGAAAATAAAGATGATGTTGAAGAATATAAAAAATTTGAATCTATTTCAGAAATAATTTTGTTTGATAGTAAAGGATACGAAAAATCTGTTGGGTTTGACCATCAGTTACTAAATAACGTACCAACTAAAGTAAATAAAATGCTTGCAGGCAATATTCAATATAATGATAGACTTGATAAATATTCTAAAATAGCAGATATTATTGACATTTCAGGAAGCCTAGAGACTTCAGGAGAAAAAGATATTTCAAAAATAAAAATTTTTTTAGAAAACATTAGTAAGATTAAAAATGAAAATTAAAAAAAATATTCCATTGATTGATCAACACGATAAATTTGGTTTCTGGGGAGGAAAATTTGGCGGCAACTTCATTCCTGAAACATTAAAAAAACCAGTAGAAGACCTTGAAATATTATTTAAAAAATTAAGAAAAAATAAAAAGTTTATTAAAGAAAGAGACTATTATTTTAAAAATTGGGTAGGATCACCAACTTCTTTCAAAAAGCTAGAAAATTTAACAAAACATCTAGGTGGTGCTCAAATGTGGGCAAAAGTTGTTTCAGAAGCTAACGGAGGTGCTCATAAAATTTATAACGCGACTGTTCATTGTCTTATAGCAAAAAGAGCTGGAAAAAAATATATCGTAGGTGATACGGGAGCAGGATATGCTGGAAAAATGCTTAGTATGGCAGCAAAAAAATTTGGCTTAAAATGTAAAATATTTATGGGTGCAAAAGATATTAAAAGACAAAAGCCCAATTGCGATGCAATGAAAAAAAATGGTGCTGAAATAGTTCCAGTTTATACTGGTAGCCAAACTCTTGTTGATGCAGTAAGCGAATGTATGAGGTACTGGGTATCGAATTGTGATACCACACATATGTGTGTAGGTTCAACTGTAGGACCTAATATTTTTGTAAAAATTTGTGGATGGAGTACATCACAAATTTCAAGAGAGCTTTTAGTACAAATAAAAAAAGAATTTGGAAGAATTCCAAAAAAAATAAAATTATTAAACTGTGTTGGGGGAGGATCTTCAAGTTTTGGTTTTTGGAACGAATTTATGCATTATAATAAAAAACAAATTGAGTTTATCGGTATTGAAGCTGGGGGACCACAAAAAAGTAAAAGGCATGCCGCTCCTTTAACTTATGGATCAAAAATAGGAATTCTCCACGGAGCAGCTCAATATGTAAACCAGGATTTTGAGGGTCAGATAGAAGAAACAGAATCTATTAGTGCCGGATTAGACTATCCAGGAGTTTCACCTATTCATTGTTTTTTAAAAGATACTAAAAGAGCAAGATATACTGCGGCCACCGATGAGGAAGCTTTAAGCGCATATAACCTAGTAACAAAATACGAAAATTTAAATCCAAGTTTGGAACCAAGTCATGCATTTGCAGAAGCAATAAAATTAGCTCCAAAGTTAAGTAAAAATACAATTATAATTGTAAATTCTTGTGGTGATGCACATAAAGATCGAGATATTTTGAAACAAAGGTTAGGAAAATTTTAATGACTATATCTCCAATTAGCTTAGCTTTTAAAAATTGTAAAAAAGAAAAAAGACCAGCTTTAATAACTTTTACTGTTGCAGGTGATAATACAAAAAAAAATTCATTAAAAATATTAAATTCAATTGCTAAATATGCTGATATTCTAGAACTATCTTTTTTGCACAACTGTCCTATTGCTGACGGAGGTCAAATTCAAAATAGCACATATAGATCACTAAGTAATGGAACTACATTAAAGGATACTTTTCATATTGCTAAAAAATTTAAAAATAAAAATCCTAAAAAACCTCTAATATTAATGGGTTATTATAATTTAATTTATCAAAATGGTGAAAATAATTTTTTAAAAAACTGTAAATTATCTAGAGTTGATGGATTGATTGTTGTTGATTTGCCATGGCCAGAAAATAAAAAATTTGCAAAAAAATGCAAAAAAAAATCAATAAACTTTGTTCAACTTCTATCACCGACAACATCTAAAGACAGGTTGAAAAAAATTATAAAAGACTCGCATGATATGCTTTATTATATAAGTATGTTATCTACTACTGGTGGAAAATTGAAAATTGCACCAAAAAAAATTTTAGAAAATTACAGTAAAATAAAAAAAATAGATAAAAATAAAAACTGTGTAATTGGATTTGGAATTACAAATAAATCAATTAAATCTTTCAAAAATTCTGATGGAGTAGTTGTTGGAAGTGAAATTTGCAAAGAAATTACTAGAAGTTTAAATAATAGACAAAATCCTGTCACAAATGTAAGTAAAATAGTATCAAGACTTAAAAATAAAATTTTATGAATTGGCTAACAAAAATAAAAACTTTTGGTGATAAAATAAAAAGAAATTTACAAAAAAAATTTCCAACAAAAGAAGAAATTGCAAATTCAGACTGGACAAGTTGCTGCAAAGGTCCTGTTTTAAAAAAAGATTTAGAAGAAAATTTATGGGTCTGTAATTCGTGTGGAAAGAATCATAGAATCAATTGTAAACAAAGGTTTGATATATTTTTTGGAAAAAATAAATATGAAATTCTTGAAACACCTGTTCCATCTGAAGATCCTTTAAATTGGAAAGATACAAAAACTTACAAAGAAAGATTAATACAAGCTAGAAAAAAAACTGGTCAAAATTCTGCAGTTGTGATTGCAAAAGGTCAGATTAATGGAATTCAAGTTACAGCTGGAGCAATAAATTTCGATTTTATTGGAGGATCTGTTGGTGCTGCAGAAGGAGAGGCTATCATCTATGGTGTACAATATGCAATAGATAACAAAACTCCTTACATTTTTTTTCCTTGTGGTGGAGGTCAAAGAATGTTTGAAAGTCCAATAGCTTTAGCAAATATGACTAGAACTACACTTGCAATAAATGAATTAAAGAAAAGTAATCTTCCATATATCGTGGTTTTTACGGATCCAACAGCTGGTGGAATAACTGCATCTTTTGCTATGTTGGGAGATATTCACTATGCTGAAAGTGGTTGTTTAATTGCATTTGCTGGAAAGAGAGTAATTCAAGCTACAGTAAAGGAAGAGTTAAGTCCGGATTTTCAGACAGCTGAGTTTGTTGAAAAACATGGCTTTGTTGACAAAGTGGTAAAAAGAAAAGATATAACAAATGAAGTTGGAAAATTACTTGAAATATTGCTAAAGAAAAATTCTGAGGTAAATTCAGGACTATCAAATGAAACTTCAACAAATATTGAGCAACCTACAAAAGCTGCATCCTAAAGAAATAGATTTAAGTTTAAATCGAATTAAAAAACTCTGTAAAAAGCTTGGAAATCCTCAAGATGATTTACAATATATATCTGTAGTTGGAACAAATGGAAAATACTCTACAATTCAAGCAATTAGAGCAATACTAAAAGATGCTAATATAAATTGTAATATTTATACAAGTCCTCATATACAAAAAATCAATGAAAGATTTATATATAATGATGAGGAAATTTCTGATGAAAATCTTGTAAAATTATTAACTGAAGTAGAAGATATCAATGCTGGTGAACCTATTACTTATTTTGAAATATTAACAGCTGCTTATTTTTATAATGCCAAAAATTTTAAAAATAATATTAACCTAATAGAAAGTGGTTTATTTCATAGAGCAGATGCATGCTCTATTATTAAATCAAATTTAGCAAGTGTTATTACTGCTATCGGTTTAGATCACCTAGACTGGCTACCAAAAAACAAACAAACAATAGATCAAATAATATATGAAAAAACTTCGTCTTTATTAACTTCAAAAATTATTGTCTCAAAACAAAGCTCAAATGAAACCCTAAAAAAAATAGTGAATTCAATTGAGAAAAATACTTCAAAAAAAATAGCTTTTGGCAATGATTTTAACTACACTTTAAATGAAAATGGATTTTTTTATTATGAAGATAAATATGGAGGTATTAAGCTTCCACTACCAAATTTGGAGGGTGAGTTCCAATTATCCAATATATCGACAGCTATAGCAACTATCAGAAATATAGAAGAAATAAATATTTCTAATCAAAATATTTTAAATGGAATAAAAAAAATTAAAAGTATTGCAAGATTTTCAGAGATAAAAAATGGAAAATTAAAAGATTTAGTAAAAAATAATAAAATTTATATTGATGGATCACATAATCCTCTTGGAGCTAGTGTTTTGAGCAAACATCTTAATTCACTAGAATGTAACAAACATATAATTTTAGGAATGATGAGTAATAAAAATCATGTTGAGTATATTAATTATTTTAAAGATAAAATATCTTCTTTAACAACTGTAGATATTCCAAATCAATCAAATGCTATTAATGGTGAAGATTTAATGAAAAAATTAAAAAATTTAAAAAATGTTAAATATAAAAAATCAATTAAGGAAGCTATTAATTCAATAGATTTAAAAGATAACGATATAATTATTATTACTGGATCCTTATATTTGGCTGGAGAAACTTTAAATCTTAATTAAATATTTTCTTTTATCCAGGAAACAATATTTGATTTTGTGGTAGCTCCAACTTTAGTGGCTTTTAACTCACCACCTGAAAAAAGAAGCATAGTAGGAATTCCACGAATCCCAAATTGGGTAGGAACATTGGGTTCGAGATCGATGTTGTGTTTTGCAATTACAACATCATTGGCCATTTCGTTAGAAATTTCATCTAATGTTGGTGCAATTTGTTTGCAAGGTTTGCACCATTCAGCCCAAAAATCAACAATTACTGGTTTAGTAGCTTTAATTACTTCTGTTTCAAAATTTTCATCTGTCAAATTAATTACTTTAGATTTTTCTATATTACTTTCTTGTTTAGCTTCTTCTATTTTGGTTTCTTGGATATGTAGATTTTGATTTTCTTCTTTTTTAATATCCTCTTCTTTTGAAAGAACCTGCAACTCAGAAGTATTTTGGATATTATTTTTTAAATTATTATTTTCATTTTCAGACATTTAAACCTATATATTAGTTAATATTTTATATTCAATATATAAAAATAACTATTTTTAAAATTATCCACACTAAGAATTTTCATATTTTTTTTGTATTGACATTACGTGTGAATTAAGTTCGTCCAAAAATTTTAATTTTTCTTGATCATTTTCATTAGAATATTTGTCTCTAAGTGTATCAATTTCACTGTAACAAGCGGATACAGTCCACCATTTTTCAAATTTTTCACTTAAAATTCTTTTAGAAATAGATCTTTTTATAGATTTTAAAATATCAGGTGGTAGTACTTCCGGTGCTTCTTGATAAATTATTTTTTTACCAAAACCTATAAGTCTCTCATCATCAAATTTATCTAGTAATTTTAATTTATCTTGCCAAGATGCAGCATGCCAAGCTGGAAAAAGTGCAGTATCTTTATTTGAAGTAAATTTATGATAAATGCTCTCTTCCGCATAAATATCAAGTTGAGATTTTGATTGTTCTTTTTCTTCCGCTATTTCTCTAAGTGCTATAAGAATATTTTGGGAAAACTTTTCATTATCTCTTACTAATTTAGCTCTTTTTTTTATTAAACTTAGGTCCATTGTATTATATGGTTCAGCTTTCATTCCATATTCTGCATCTAAAATTATTGGTGCCTTATTTGATCTAATAGTTCTTAAAAATTTTGGGGTTTTTTTCATCTCTAATTTTAAATCGTTAATCGACATATTTAATATTGGCTCAATATCTATACGTAAATCTACAGCCTGCCCCCATTTATAGATTTGGTGAATACAGTGCTTTGGGTGTAAAGGAGCACACAAATACAATCTAGATTTTCCATAAAAATATTCATTTAATGTTATAATTTCTTCTTTTTTAAAAATTGTTTCAGTATCTGCTCTGCTTGCTGTTCTTAAAAACATATCCCAAGTACTTGGTTGTCTTTTTTTAATTATACTTAAAATTTTGGCAGTTAAAGTTGCATCTGTTAGTGCGCTATGAGCATCACTTGAATCTAAGCCCTGCATACGTGAAAGTGATTCAAGTTTAAATACTGGATTATTCTTTTCGTTTATTTCTGTTTCTAGAACAGAAGGATCAACAGCATAGGCGGCTCTTGCAATATTTATACCATCATGTCTTTTATTTGGAGAAGCATTTGTAATATAAGGATACCTTATACCTTTAAAAAATTCTTTTCTAATTAGTTCGTCGTCAAAATTAAGATTCGACCAGCCTAGAAATATTGAACCTTTCCATTTATTAAAAATTTTTTCAACTTCGCCAAGCATTTGATAGTGACTTAAATTTCCTTGTGTTAGTTGTTTAATACTAGTACGATTCACTATAAGTGCCATAGCTTGTGGAATCTCACCTTCTGGCAACCTACATCTGAAATTAAATCTATCTATTTCCTTAAAGTTTTTATCAACTAAAACACCACCAATTTCAATTATACTTGCCCAGTCTGTTGCCGCTGAACTACTTTCTATGTCCCAAATAGCTAAATTCATATATTAATTATCTTTTTAAAAGCTATGTTTTGATGGATGTCTAGATTATTTTTTGATGACTAAACTTTTTGCATCTAAACAAGTAGCAATTTTTAGTACTATCTCTTTTAAGAGTTTATTAATAAATGTCAATCTAAATTATTAATTTCATAAAATTTTTTTACTCTTCCTAAAAATAAATTTTGATACATTGCTAATTCTGGTCCCTCAATCTTAAATTCTTGAAACAAAATATCTTTTGTACAAAGTAAAATAATTCCTGCTTTCATTTTAGTTCCATACACTTTGTCATGAGCTAAAGTGTAAGCACCTAATTGTAAAAAGTAGTCCTGGATATAGTCACTTTTTTTGGGCTTGTTGGCCTGCTTAAAATCTATGATGACGCTCTCTCCTGTGTATACACCTATAAGATCTGCTGTACCGGCATATTTGTGTTCTGGATTTTGAAGCGTAGCTTCTATTCCATATATTTCCTCTAATTTTCCTTTAATTCCTTTATCTATTATTTCTTTAGCCATATTTTTGTACTGTTCATTTTCCTCAAAAAAACTCTCATTTACTCTATTTTTCAAAAAATTTTCTATATGTAGGTGCATTGATGAACCCCTGCTAGATGCTTCATTTTTTATTTTATTAGCTTCGGTATGGCCCACTCTTTGTTTCCAATTTTCTAAAGCTGCTTTATCTTCTTCTGATTTAGTTGCTTGTAAAATAGAAGTGACGCTTGGTAATTTATTATTATTAAACAAGTAATGCCTAAATCCATTTTTAAGAGACCTGGATGACTTTGGGTAAGTAAATTTATTATTCCATTTCATATGTTCTATCTTTACTAAGATATTAATTTAATTATTTTATTAACACCTTTTTTTTTAGTTGATAACCTGGATCTCATTAAACAAGCCTGAGACTTTAAAATTTTACCATCATTTAATATACGAAGTTTATTAGCTGTTAAAGTTTGACCGCTAGAAGTTATATCAGAAATTAGTTCAGCCGTTAAATTTGTGGGCATCGCTTCCGTTGCCCCTCTAGATTTTATTATAGAAAAGTTAGTTACTCCTCTTGAATATAAATATTGACGGGTAAGATTTGGATATTTTGAGCCGATCCTAATCAATCTTTTATTTTTTTTTCTAAACTCATCTGCAACTTCATCTAAATCTAATGTGGTAAAAACATCAATAAATTCATCTCTCACAGCCAAGACTAAAGTAGCAAAACCAAAATTTAGTTTTTTTTCAACTTTAATATTTCTTTGGACATTTATTTCTGACTCTCTTAATAAATCAAATCCACTTATTCCTATATCGAGTCTTCCAATAGCAATCTGCTCTATAATTTCTCTTGCATGTAAAAATAAAACTCTAACATTGGGTCTATCTTTAATTCTTCCAAGTAATTCACGTTTATTATAATAAATTTTTAATTTTTTCTTTTTAAAAATTTTTTCACTTAAAAAATTCAAGCGTCCTTTTGAAGGAATCCCTATGTTTATTATTTCGTTACTCATAAATTTATTGCAGCTCCTACTGCGGGTATTTTTTTTAATCCAAGAACTTTTGATGTTAAATCATTGTATCTTCCACCAGCTACCAAAGTTTTAACTGATTTTTTAATCTTCACTTCAATTGAAAAAATGAATGAACTATAATATTCGACATCCTTGCCTCTTCCATTGCTTGTTGAAAACTCAAAATTTATACTTTTCTGGTTAAGATTTGAAATTGGAAAAAAATCTTTTCCAACAGAAATATTTAAATTATATTTTTTATAAAATTTATTCAATTTTTTTGGAGCTTCTTTAAGTGAACATTTAATTTTTAAAAACTCTCTAATAATTTTTGAACTATATTTTCCTGTTTCAGCAATTCTAGGATCGTTTATTTTTCTTTCGTATCTCTCAATTATTTCTCGATAACTTCTACCAGCAATAATTTTATTGGGATTTTCTTTTTTCATCTTTAGATAAGTTTTTTTATCGCCTGCAACGACAATAGGGTCTATATCAGAATTACTCTGTAAACGGTTTAGGAGTTCTGAAAAGTATTTTTCATTCCAGTAAAACTTTAGCAATCTAGCCTTCCAGCGCTGTGGCATAGAAAGCTTCTTAATTAATAGTTCAAATAATTTAAAATTCCCTATTTTTACAGTTGCTTTTTTAAAACCAAATTTTTTAATAATTTTAATTGATGTATCTAAAATTTCTTTATCATCTTTATTTTCATTTTTAGATGAAAATATTTCCATTCCTATTTGTTTAACTATGACGTTTTTTTTATTATATGATTTTCTAAATGCATTTCCTGTATAGAAAACTTTTTCTTTAGAATTTGTATTATTTTGAGCATATCTTAAAATTGAGGATATGGAGAGATCTGGTGTTAATGAAAAATCCCTCCCATCAGAATTATAAAAAGAAAATAAATATTTTCTAAAATTTTCTCCTGATCTTTGTAAAATATATTTTGTTTCCAACACTGGATCTAATTCAATATTCTTAAACCCTTTAGACTTTATTAATCTAAGGATTTTCTTAGATAAGTTTTTTGATTTCATTTACTAAGTTTTCTTTTTGAATTGTAATTTGATTATTTCCTTTTTCGCCTTGGAGATTTTTCAAAGTAATTTTATTTTCCTTAAATTCGTTTTCTCCACATATTAATGCAATTTTAAGGCTCTTGCGGTTTGCATAATCTAATTGTTTAGAAAGTTTTTTATTACTTTCTAAAAAAATTTCAGAATTAATTCCATTATTTCTTAGAATATTTAGTAACTCATAATATTTATCTAAATATTTTTCATCCATTATGCACACTAGTACTGGTTTTTGTTCATCAACTTCATTTTTGTTTTTTTGAGACAGGCACCAAACTAAACGAGAAATTCCAATAGAGATTCCTGAACCGAGGAATGGATCACCTTTAAATTTGGTTACCAAATATTCACCGCCACTACAAATTGATCCTGGCTCTACAATTTTACCTTTTGGATTTTTAACCTCAAAATTTAAGTTAGTTTCTACAATAAACCCCGTATATATATCTAGACCTCGGCATATTTTTGGATCGAACTTAACTAGATCTGCATAATCTCCATAATTTAAGATATCAAACAAATCTTCGAGCTCATTTATACCTTGTTTCGTTAAGGGATTATCAATCTTTTTTGATAGATCTTTTAAGTCTTTGATCTTTAAAAAATCTATAATCTCTTTTGCTTGATTATCACTTAAGTTTGCACCTTTAGTTACAGCTCCACTAGCATCGCGTCTTTCCTTTTTTAATAACTCTTCAACACCTTTTAAACCAAACCCTTTTTTATCTAATTTATCAATTGCTCTTAAAACTTTCTTTTTTTGCTTTTCATCAAATATTTTAAGTTGATCCATTAAACCTTGTATAATTTTTCTATTGCTTACATTGATTGTAAAGTCTGATTTTTTTAAACCACAACTTATAAGGGTGCTTCCAATAACATTAATTAATTCCGAGTTAGCCTGCTTAATATCAAATTTACCAACAATATCGCAGTCACATTGTTCGAACGATTTCCACCTACCATTAGAACTCTTCTCTCGTCTAAAAACTGTTCCCATTTGATATCTTTTATATGGGTTTGGTAAATTCATATAATTTTGACTATAAAAACGTGCGAGTGGAACTGAAAGATCATAAATTAACGAAATATCTGTACCATCATCATCAAAAGTATAAATGTCAGACATTGGGTTCTCTTCATCCTCGGCCAATGAATTTCCAATCATAGAGCTATATTCCATAGGGCTAGTTTCAAGAGGACTAAATCCAAACTTAATAAAGTTTTGTTCAATTATTTTTAATAATTTTTTCTTTAAAATAAGATCTGATCCCCAACTATCTTGAAAACCTCTGGGTAAACTTGGTACTAATTTATTTTCTTTGTTCATGTTTGGTACAGTTTGAAGGTTCTGCCCCTTCGCCTGAATCTCCACAGGATTCCGTGCTACTATTACACCAAAACTGCTTCCTTCTATTCTTTTATACTAATTGTTGTTAAATTTAAATTTTAAAATGATTAAATTGCTAGCTTTCAGCCAGCATGAAAATGGTGTCTGTGTGATAAACTAAGTATTTTAATTTTTTTAATCATTGAGAAATAAATAGCATTTTTTTTTATAAATGCAAGAAGGATTTGTATAGGAATAACTTAGTTAAAACTAAGAATACTCCTATACAATTTTTTAGAAATAGAATTAAGATGTTTTTTGAAGTTTTACTGCCGACGGACCCTTGTCTCCGTCCTCAACTTCAAACGTTAGTTCATCTCCCTCATTTAGGAATCTTAAACCAGCTTCCCTAACTGCAGAAGCATGCACGAACACGTCCTTCTCTTTATCCTCACGTTCAATAAAGCCATAACCTTTTTTGCCATTGAACCATTTTACGCGACCTTTTAAACTCATATTATCTTTCTTTTGTTGTTGTTTACTTAAGCTAAAATTTAGCTTGAACATTAGTTATTAGATTTTAAAATTTATTGCAAGCAATAAGATTATAAATAAATGGATCAAATAGTGATGATTTATAAGGTGGTGGTGGCCTTGGTTTGAATCGCACAAACGACACATACCTTTTCAGGGTACTGCTCTACTACTGAGCTACAAGGCCATTTAAAAACGCCACGTGATGCGACAGCGTTTTAAATCATAAGGACTTACGCTACAAAGGACTTCATCACCTTCAAGTACTCTAATTCTTCCTTT
This sequence comes from uncultured Pelagibacteraceae bacterium, assembly GCA_902569725.1. GTDB lineage: Bacteria > Pseudomonadota > Alphaproteobacteria > Pelagibacterales > Pelagibacteraceae > Pelagibacter. Next base: position 16,874 of record CACFVG010000005.1, read on the forward strand.
TTTTAATTTTCCTGCAGTGTAACCAATTACTGTGTGGCCATTTTCTAAAAGCAAAACTTCAAACATAGCATTGGGGAGGCATTTTATAATTTTTCCTTTATACTCAAGTACTTCTTCTTTAGCCAAACTATTTTCTCCTTATTCTAGATTTAATACTTTGAGCATGACCAAATAAACCTTCATACTCGGCAAGAGTTATAGCTTTCTTACCAATAACTTCAATGCCTTTTTTTGATAATTTTACATAGCTTATTTTTTTATAAAACTCGCCAACATGCAATCCAGAGGAAAATTTTGCACTTCCACTTGTAGGTAAGACATGATTTGTTCCGGCATTATAATCTGTAACAGCCATTGCGGAATATTTTCCAACACAAACACTTCCTACATTATAAATTTTCTTAATTAATTTTTTATAATTTACTAAATTTAATTCTAAATGCTCTGGTGCTATTTCATTAATTGAATCAATAATTTGCTTACTATTATATACTCTTATAATTAATCCATTTTTCAAAAGACTTTTTTTAGCAATATCTTTCCTTGGAATTTTATTTAATTCGTCATTTAAATCTTTTTTTAAAGATTTAATAAAATTATTATTATTTACTATCAGTATACACTGTGAATTAGTATCATGCTCTGCTTGACCTACTAAAGATGTTGATACTTCATTTACATTTGTGTTTTTATCTGCAACAACAGTAATTTCACTCGGTCCAGCAACCATTGCTTGAATTCCAACATCTCCAAAGACTTCTTTTTTAGCTCTAGTAACATAGTCATTTCCTGGTCCGACAATTTTATTTACTTTTTGGATATATGCTAAGCTTGCTATAGCTTGGCTTCCACCAGCGCATACAATTTCTGAAATACCACATTTTTTTGCAGCATACATTACTGCAGGATTTAATTTTCCATTTAATCTTGGATTTGCAAGAACAACTCTTTTTACCCCAACAATTTTTTTTGCAGGAATTGCATTCATTAGTAGTGATGATGGCAAATTTGCGGGAACATATATTCCGACAGATTGAATAGGAATATATCTATATTCAATTTTGTTATTTAATTTGTCTGTATACTTAATATTGTTAATTTTTTGCAATGAATGGAATTTTAAAATTCTTGAATAAGCAAAATCAATTGCTTTTTTTATTTTAGGATTTAAAGATTTTATTGATTTATTTATTTCTTCCTTAGAAGGTTTAATTTTATTATTTTGGCTAAATTTTCTTTCATACTTTAACAATGCTTTTTTTTTATTTTTTTTAACATCTTTAAGAATTTTAACTACAATATCTGTATTAATCTTACTTCTGAATCTTCTTTTCTCAAGTATTAGTCTTAGCCTGGATAAATAATTTGAATTTTTGCAGTCTAATATTTTAATCATTTATTTTATTTAGATCTTCAAGAGTTACTTCTATAACTTCTGTGGATAAGGTTATAAATGCATTATTTTTAAATAAAAGAGTAATCTCAAAATTTTCTTTTAGTTTAAAAAGGTCGATTGCCAACAATTCTAAAATACTATCCTTTTCATTTTGTTCAATATTTTTTGATTTTACACTATCAACAAATTCAAATTTGCAAATGCTTCTAATTTTTTGACTTTTGTCTTTTTCTTTATTAAATCTTTCAATAGAAAGAAGAAATAATTTATTTTTTTTTAAAAACTTAATCTCATCAATTTTGACATTACCTTCTGAACAGCAGGCTGATATTACTTGCAAGCCATTTGGATCTTTTGCTATAATTTTTGCAAGATATTTTTTTTCTTTCATTTAGGAAACTCTTTTGATTTTGGCTCCTAATTTTCTTAATTTTTTTTCTATTTCTTCATAACCTCTATCTAAATGATATATTCTATTTATTGTTGTTTTTCCCTTTGCAATTAATGCAGCAAGTATTAATGAAACTGATGCCCTTAAATCTGTTGCCATTAATTCAGCTGATTTAAATTTAGTATTTCCTTCAATAAATGCTTTGTTTCCTTTTGTTTTTATTTTAGCTCCCATTCGATTTAATTCGGCAACATGCATAAATCTATTTTCAAAAATCTCTTCACTTATTGTAGAAATTTTTTTACTCATACAAAGTAAAACCATTAACTGTGCTTGCAAATCAGTAGGAAAACCTGGGTAAGGTGAAGTTTTTAAATTAATACTTTTTATATCTTTAACTCCTACAACATTGATTTGGTTTTTTTCAATTTTTATTTTTAATCCCAATTTTTTTAATATTTCTATTTCAGTCCTTATTATATTAGGATTTATTCCTAATATTTTTAAATTACCTTCCGTTACGGCTGCAGCAATTAAATAAGTGCCAGCCTCGATTCTATCAGGCATAATTGTATATTTTACTTCCTTGAAATTTTTTACACCTTCAATTTTTATAGTTCTTTTTCCAATCCATTTTATTTTTCCACCCATACAATTAATAAAATTAACTAAATCTTTTACTTCTGGCTCAATTGCACAATTTGATAAAATGGTTGATCCTTCGGCCATAGATGCAGCTATAATTAAATTTTCTGTTGCTCCAACAGATATTTTCGGAAATTTGATTTTTGCACCTTTTAGTTTTTTTTTTGAATTTGCATAAACATAACCATCTATAATTTTATAATTTACACCTAGTTTTCCTAAAGCTTTTAAATGTATATCTATGGGTCTAACTCCAATAGTACACCCTCCAGGCGTGGAAACTTTTGCATTTCCATATTTTGCTAACATTGGTCCCAAAACAAGAATACCAGCTCTCATAGTTTTAACTAAATTATAAGACGCAAAGGTTTTAATTTTACTTTTATTTTTTATTTCTATTGAATTTTTATTTTTTAAATATCTTACAGAAGATCCAATTGATCCTAATAATTTTATCATTGTTTTAATATCTTTTACATTTGGAAGATTTTTTAAAATAATTTTTTTATTTGATAGAATGCTTGCTGCTAAAATTGGTAGAGATGCATTTTTAGAGCCTGAAATAAGTACTTTTCCCTTGAGCTTTCTTGCTCCATAAACTTCTAATTTATCCATTGTTAGACTTTGGGTAAAGTTACTCCTTTTTGACCCATATACTTTCCTTTTCTATCTGCATAAGTAACTTCTGGCTCCTCATTACCTTTTAAAAATATAAATTGAGCAACTCCTTCATTTGCATATATTTTTGCTGGTAAAGGAGTGGTGTTTGAAAATTCAAGTGTAACATGACCTTCCCAGCCTGGTTCCAGCGGAGTCACATTTACAATTATTCCACACCTAGCATAAGTCGACTTCCCAAGACAAATTACTAAAATATCTTTTGGAATTTTAAAATATTCAACTGTGCTCGCTAAGGCAAAAGAATTTGGAGGTATAATACATTCTGGACCTGTTTTTGAAACAAAGCTAGTAGATTTAAAATTTTTTGGATCTACTATCTCTGAATTTACATTGGTAAATATTTTAAACTCTGAATTTACACGAGCATCATATCCGTAACTTGAAGTACCAAAAGATATTTTGTTTCCCCTAACCTGTATTTCTTCAAATGGAGATATCATTCCATATTCCTTGGCCATTTTTTTAATCCATTTATCAGATTGAACGGACATTAATTTTTTTTGTTTTTTTGTTTTTTTTGAAAAATTTTTCTTTTTTTTAAATTCTTTTTTAATGCAATTTCTAATTTGCTAATCTTATCTTTTTTATTCATTTACTTTTTATCAGGATTAGTAAGATGGTCTAGTGTAATGATCTGATCTAGTGGAATAGTTTTATCTTGTTTTTTTTCCTTTGAAAAACCTGTTTTGGATTGTTTTTTTGCTCTTTTTTCAGCAAGTTTTTTCTCTCTCTTAGCTTGCTTTTCCATTGCTTTTGCGCCCCGTGTACTTTTGTAATCATAATGAATTCCCATAACATTTCCTTATCTAAGATATAGCCTGTTTTTTAATAAAAAAAAATGGCAATAATTTGAAAATTTTTATTTTATACACTAAAGTTTAGATTAAATGGCCCTTATAGTTAAATGGTATAACGTGACTATGGTAAGGTTAAATTTCAAGTTCGATTCTTGGTGAGGGCACCAACTAAAATTTAAATTTTTTTTTAAAAAATAAAATAAATAGGTTTTTTAAAGTCCTAAATATTTCTATTTTTGGTATTTTAGAGAAGCCTTTTTCTCTATCTTTAAAAATTATTGGAATTTCCTTAATTTCATATCCAAGTTTATCTATTTCAAATAGTGTTCCCATAAAAAAACTATAACCTTTATTATTAACTTGGTTTAAATGAAAATTTTTAAGTTTTAAAAGATTAAAGCCTCTGTATGATGTCGTAAATTCATTTGAATTGATTTGCAAAATATTTCTAATTAATTTATTTCCAAATTTACTCATAACTAGCCTTTTACCAGACATTAAACAACTTCCTCCTTCTACATATCTTGATCCAATAACAAAAGGAAACTCTTTTAAATGGTTGACAAAATTACTAATTTCTTTTGGATCATGAGATAAATCAGCATCCATTGTAATTAAATAATCATAATTGTTTGAAAGTGCAAATTCATAAGCTTCTTTATGGGCTGTATCCAATCCAGATTTAAAATTTCTTATTTTTAGAAAAATATTACTATACTTTTTTTGTAAATCTTTAATTTTAACATACGTTTGATCAGGAGATTGATCATCTATTATAAAAATATCTACATCCGAATTATTATCATTTATGGAATGAACAAGATGTTCTATATTATCTTTTTCATTATATGTTGCAGTAAATATTAATATTTTTTTTTTAGCTAACATTATATAACTAAATATATCAATGAAAAAACCTAATGCAATAATAGTCGGAGGGACAGGGCAATTTGGCATAACCCTCTCAAAAGAATTAATAAAAAAAAAATTTAAAGTTATTATTACAACTAGATCTTTAACAAAAGCAAAAAAAAAAATAAAAAATAAAAAAATTATTATAAAAAAATTAAATATTCTTAGTAAATCACAAATAAAAAAACTGTTGTTAAAATATAATCCCAAATTAGTATTTTATATGGCGGGGCAAAGTTCTCCTGGAAAATCTTTTCATACTAAGAAGGAAACTTATTTAAGCAATTTTATTGGATGCAGAAATTTCTTAGAAACTTTGAGAAATTATAATAAATCTAGTAAATTTATAAATTTTTCAACATGCGAAATATATGGAAATTATAAAAAAAAAATAAATATAAATAGTATAAAAAAACCTATAAGCCCCTATGGCTTTGCTAAATTAAAAGCTCACAATGAAACAAAAAAATATAGGGAAAAATTTAAACTAAAATTTTATAATGCAATAATTTTTAATTCAGAATCCATTTATAGACCAAGGATTTATCTAATACCAAAAATATGCCTGGCAGCAATTAAGGCGAAAAAAAATGGTCTGAAATCAAAATTTGGTAATTTGAAAATTTTAAGAGAATGGAATTGGTGTGAAGAACAATGCAAATATTTATTAAAATTTATAAAAAAAAATCCACAAGACTTTATTTTATCAAACGGTAAATCTTTTTCTGCAAGTCAAATGTTAAAATTTGCTTTTGAATATTTTAAACTTGATTATAAAAAGTATATTTTATTAGATAAAAAATTTATAAGAAAAGCTGACTCAAGTATTAAAAAATCTAATTTTTTATCATGCCAAAGAAGAAATAAAATTAAAAGGATAGATAAAATTTATGGAAAAAAAATAATATATAAGATAATCCAACATTATTTAAATGAAAAAAAATATTAACATTTATATTTTTATTTATCTTATTATACTTTTTTTGTTTTCAGTATTTTTTTTATATCAAAAACATAATGTAGCAAATGATTCAACAATTTCAGAATGGCTAATTAATTACGAAGGTGGCTTTACAAAAAGAGGTCTTATAGGACAAATATCTATATATATATCAAACTTTTTTTTGATTAAACTCAGAGATACAATATTTCTTTTTCAAACACTGTTGGTTGGAACTTATTTTTTTTTAGTCTACAATTTTATTAAGAATAATTTTTATAATAAAATTTTCATTTTTGCTATTTTTACACCTATATTTATTCTTTATCCTATAGCTGAAATAGAAGTTTTAGCTAGAAAAGAAATTTTTATTTTTATTTATCTATTAACATATTGTTTAATTCCAACGAAGAGAAAAAACTTTAAATTATTTTATAAATTATTTTTATTTCCTGTGGCTATACTTATCTGGGAGCCTGTAATTTTTTTTATATTGTTTTTCTTTTTTTTAGATTTAATTGAAAATAAAATAAAAAATATCAACAAATTATTTTTTATTAACATAGCCGTATACATTCCATCAATAATATTAGCTGCTTACATCGCATTAAATCCAATTTCTGATGAAGCTCACAAATTAATGGCAGCTTCTTTGACGGAAAATTTTAACGAAAAATGTTATATGTCATGCGATCTTCTTAGATCAAAATCATCCATATATCAGCAATTCCAAGGTAATTTTGATAAGTACTCAGCTGAAATTTTTATTAGATATATATTAATCATTATTATTGGTTTTGGACCACTTTTTATTTTACTATTTAATTCAAAATTAAAAAATCAGACTTATTTTTTTAGTAAATTCAATAATCTTTTAGTTCCATATTTAATATTGCTTTCTCCTGTAATTTTATTATTTGCAATGGGATATGATTGGGGAAGATGGGTAAATATCAGTTATGTTTTTTCAATAATTTCTTTTATTTATATTTACAAAAATAATTTAATAAATCTATCTGAAAAATTTTTAAATAATAAAATATTTAAAAAAGTAAATAAAAAAATTTTTATATTTATTTTCATAATTTTTTGTTTTGGGTGGAATCCAAAAACTGTAATAACAGGTGATGTTGCATCTTTTCCAGGATATAGAATTCCTTATAAAGCTTTAAAAATAATTTTGAAAGATTAATTTTTATTTGTATATTTTTTTTCTTAAGTAAATTGAAACTAATATTAAAAAAGTAAGAGCTATCAAAGGATAGTAAACATCCTTGGAGGATATAATATCGAAAAAGGTAGGCATTTTATCATTCTGAATAATTATTTTTTCAATAGAACTTCCTAGGCTCGTGCCAATGAAGAGTTGGGGCAGCATTCCCAAAAACGTTGCAAAAAAATAATTTTTTATTTTAACTTTAAATAAACAAGGTAAAATATTTGCAATAAAAAAAGGTATACCTCCAATAAATCTATAGATAAACATAAAATTAAATTCGTTTTTTTTAAATTTTTCACTAAGTTTTGAAAATTTTTTATAAAATTTGTTTATTATTAATTCCTTAAACATATAATTTGCTATTATGTATAACATTGTTGCACCAACGGTTAATGAGAAAGTAACTATCAATGTACCAAACCACTTGCCAAATAAGAAGCCACCCATAAGAAATATTGGGCTACCAAATCCTAAAAGCAAAACCCAAATAATTGTAAATAAAATAAATGATAAACTTAACAATAATAAATTTGAACCTTTAAAGGCATTAAGTGCATCTGTGTTTTTTTTTATAATTTCAAAGCTAGATAAATCACTTATAGAAAATTTGCTGAAAAATAGTAAAAGGAATGAAATTATTATAAAAATATACAACAAACCTAAAAATAATTTAATTTTTTTTGCTTTTTGCATATATTTATTTGAAATATAATTAACTGTACTTTATTACACTTATTTCTTATAACTACCGAAATTTTAATTACATTTTATTAACTTATTATGAAAAGAACATATCAACCTAGCAGATTAGTAAGAAAAAGAAGACATGGCTTTAGATCAAAGATGAGAACTAAGGGTGGAAAAAAACTAATTGCCAGAAGAAGAGCAAAAGGAAGAAAAAAACTTACTGTTTAATGAGTGTTAAAATATTGAGTCTCACAAAAAATGAAGATTTCAAGACACTCCTAAAAGGAAGAAAATTATCTAATAAATATCTAACTATTTTCTTCAAAAATCTTTCTAATAAAAGTAGTAAAAGTTTAAATATAAGTTTTGTTGCACAAAAAAAATTGGGTAATGCAGTTAAAAGAAATAAAATAAAAAGAAGACTAAAAAATATAGTGAATCAATTTTTAAAAATATCAATAATAAACTTAGATTATTCCTATTTAATTATCGCAAAAAAAGAAATTATAAATGCACAGTTTTCTGATATTAGAGATGCTTTATTTAAAGATTATAAAAAAATAAAATGATGAAAATATTTTCAAAAGCCTTGATCAAGTTAATATATCTTTATCAATTAATTTTATCACCCATATTAGGAAATAATTGCAGATATCTTCCTACTTGCTCTCAATACTTCATAGATAGTCTTAAAGAATATGGATTTTTAAAAGGTTGTGTATTAGGAACTAAAAGAATTTTTTCTTGTCATCCAATTAAAATATTGGGTGGTGGAGAAGGATTCGACCCAGTAAAAAAAAAGAGAAATTAAATGGACACAAAAAATGTAATTGCAGCTATTTCTCTCAGTGCAGCTGTAATTATTCTTTATAGTTTGTTTTGGGCACCACCTCCTCCAGATCCAAAGTTGGTTCAAGCTGAAAAAAATCAAGTTTTAGAAACAACGGAAGCTCCAAGTTTGGAAGTTGAGGAAAAAGTTTTAGAAATTTCTAGATCTGAAGCTAAATCTAAAAATCAAAGAATAGAATTTGAAAATATTAGTATTAAAGGATCAATTTCTTTAATGGGAAGTACAATTGATGACCTAACATTCAAAAAGTACACTGAAACCCTAAATGGAAATGATCAGATAGTTTTATTGAATCCTCGAAATTTAAATAATGGATATTATGTTGAAACCGGTTGGGCAACTAACAGTGAAAATATAGATGTGCCAAATAGCAAAACCATATGGAAAGTAGTGGGAAATAATAAATTAACACCAAACAATCCTATAAATCTTAAATGGGAAAATGATCAAGGAATAATATTTAATAAAAAAATAAGTATAGATGATGAATATTTATTTACAGTTGATCAGACCATTAAAAATACAACTGAAAAAAAATATAATTTTTATCCCTATGGTCAAATTATAAGAAATACTGCACCTGAAGTAACAAACTTTTATATTCTCCACGAAGGTCTTATTGGAGTGTTTGATGACCAATTAGTAGAGCAAGATTATGATGATATAGAAGAAAAAAAATATTCAGTTAATGCAGGTAAAGGATGGTTAGGTATTACAGATAAATATTGGATTGCTAGCTTAATTCCAGAAAAAAATAAAGAATTTAAAGCAGATTTTGAGTTTAAGAATAAATTTAAGGCTAATTTTATTGAAAGAAACCCTACTACTGTTGGCGCAAATGAAACTAAATCAAATAATATTAAAATTATTGTAGCAGCTAAAGAGGTCAGTGTTATTGATGGATATGCAGAAAAATTAAAAATAGAAAAATTTGATTTAGCTATAGATTGGGGTTGGTTTTACTTCATCGTTAAGAACCTATTTTTTGCAATTGATTACTTTTATAAGCTCACTGGTAATTTTGGAATAGCAATAATTATGATTACCGCTTGTATACGACTGGCATTTTTTCCACTTTCAAACTATTCATTTAGATCAATGGCAAAAATGAAAGTCCTTCAACCGGAAATGACAAGATTAAAGGAACTTCACAAAGAAGATAAAGTAAAATTACAACAAGAAATGATGTCATTATATAAAAAAGAAAAAATTAATCCTCTATCTGGTTGTTTGCCCATCTTGATCCAGATCCCGTTCTTCTTTGCCATTTATAAGATGTTATTCGTAACTATAGAAATGAGACATCAACCTTTCTTTGGATGGATACAAGATTTATCGGAAAGAGACCCTACCTCAATTTTTAATTTGTTTGGTTTAATCCCTTGGGATCCTCCATCATTTTTATTAATTGGCCTGTGGCCCTGCCTTATGGGGTTATCCATGTATTTACAGCAAAAGCTTAACCCTACTCCCCCTGATCCAATACAGGCAAAAATATTTATGTTCTTTCCACTTTTCTTAACTGTAATACTGGCGCCTTTCCCATCAGGTCTCGTAATTTATTGGACAGTCAACAACGTTTTAACAATGGCACAACAGTATGTTATTATGAAAAGAACAGCTGTTAAAACAGTACAATAAATGGATTTAGAAAAAATTTTACCCACTAATGGTCCATCTGTCGAAGAAGTTAAAAAATATATTGAAAAGTACTTAGAAGAAATAATTGTGATTAAATGTGGCGGATCAGTACTACTTGATGATAATTTATTTAGACAATTCATTGAAGATATTTCAGTAATATATAAGTTGGGATTATCAGTAATAGTTGTACATGGTGGTGGAAAAAATATAAAAAAAAAACTTGATGAATTAAATATAGAATCAAAGTTTATTGATGGTTTGAGAGTTACGGACGAAATAACTATTAAAGTTGTTGAAAAAGCACTTTTAGAATTAAATTCTGAAATTATAAATAATTTAAAAAATCTTCAAATAAATGCAGAATCTGTAGCACCTAATAATAAAAATATAATTAAAATTAAACCAGAAAAAAAAGAACTTGGCTTTGTTGGTTTACCAAAAGAAATAGATTTGAAAAGTATTTTAAAAATTATAAAAGAAAAAAAAATACCAATAGTAGTGCCTATGGGCACCAGCGATGATAAAAAAACCTATAATATAAATGCTGATATTGCTGCTGGTTCAGTTGCAAAAGAATTAAACTCAAGAAGATTATTGCTGATGACTGATGTAGAGGGTGTTCTTGATAAAGATAAAAAACTAATCCCAGAAATTAATTCTTCTATTGCAGAAAAAATGCTTAAAGATGGTGATATTTCAGGCGGAATGATTCCAAAAATTAATACCTGTCTTGATGCAGTAAACAATGGAGTGACAGGAGTTGTAATTGTTGATGGAAGAAAACCTCATTCGATATTATTTGAGTTATTTTCTGATAAAGGTGCTGGAACTTTAATCAGAAAATGAAGAATTTAAAAAAAGCAAAATATTTAATTTTGGATATGGATGGATGTGTATATCATCCAAAATATTTAAAAACTTTATTTGGGCAAGTATCAAACAGAATGACAGAATTTATCTCAATTAAACTTGATATAGATAAAATTAAGGCCAAAGAAATTCAAGCAGATTATTTTTATAAATACGATACTTCTTTAAATGGATTAATGAAAAATTATCCAGATTTGATAGATGCTAAAGAGTTCCTTAAGTATGTACACAATATCAATTATGATTGCCTTGAAAAAGATATGGAATTAAGAGAAGAGCTATTAAAATTAGATGTAAAAATGTATTGCGCAACTAATGGTAGCAAAGAACATGCAATTAATTGTATGAAAAAAATAGGTATTGATGATTTATTTGAAGGAAAAATCTTGGATATTGTTGATTTTCAATTTAAACCAAAGCCTAACCCTGAATCACTTAAATTAATGTGTGACAAGTTTAAAATCCCTACTAATGAAGAAACTGTTTATATAGAAGATATTGCCAAAAATCTTAGTTCTGAGACAGCAAAAAATATGATCAAAGTTTGGTTTAGTAATGATGAGCCAATAAATAACATTGATAAATATAAAGATGTGATTGATTATAAAATTGATAATCTTGCTTTATTTTTAAAAAAAATAAGGTTATTAAAAGAACAATAAAACTATGAGTGATATAAAAAAAATTATAAACGAAGCTTGGGAGAACAAAAAAGATATTTCTCCAGATTCAGATAAAAGCATTATTGATGCAGTAAATGAGACAATTGAGCATTTGGATCAAGGAAAGATAAGGGTTGCAAACAGACAATCAGATGGAAAATGGGTAACCAACGAAACTGCAAAAAAAGCAATTCTATTATCTTTTAGAACTAATAAAATGACCACCACGTCGGGTCCATATTCAGTATGGTATGACAAAGTAGGGTTTAAAACTGCAGGGTGGACTGAAGAAGATCATAAGAAAGCAGGATTTAGATATGTTCCAAATGGTATGACTCGAAAAGGTTGTTTCGTTGCACCTGGATGCGTTTTAATGCCATCATTTTTAAACATAGGATGTTATGTTGACAGCGGCACGATGGTCGATACATGGTCAACTGTTGGTTCGGGTGCGCAAGTTGGAAAAAATTGTCACTTAAGTGGTGGAGTTGGAATTGGCGGCGTCCTGGAACCCGTTCAAGCTGGTCCAACTATTATTGAGGATGGATGTTTTATAGGCGCTAGAAGTGAGATCGTTGAGAGTGTCATTGTAAGAAAAAATAGTGTTATATCAATGGGGGTTTTTATAGGTGCCTCTACGAAAATAATTTATAGAGATACCGGCAAGGTCATTTATGGAGAAGTACCTGAGGGTAGTGTTGTTGTACCAGGTGCATTACCTTCTAAAAAACCTGGCGGAGTCTCATTATACGCGGCAATAATCATAAAGACCGTCGATGAAAAAACTAGATCAAAAACTAGCCTTAATGATCTATTAAGAGACTAACAATGAAAATTTATAATGAAGTAAAGTTAGCTCAAGAGCTAATTAGATTTCCAACAGTTAAAACTGAAGATAAGGGTATAATGAAATTCTTATCAAGAAAACTTACTGCTATTGGTTTTAAAAGTACAATTATTAAATCAAAAGGAACTGGACCAAAACCAGCATTAAATTTATATGCTAGATTTGGAAAATCAAAACCTCATATAAATTTTTTAGGACATACTGATGTTGTTGCCAATTTGAATAACTGGAAAATTCCACCATTTAAAGCTGTTGTAAGAAAAGGATATTTAAATGGTAGAGGATCTCAAGATATGAAAGGTGGGATAGCTTGCTTTATAAGTGCAATTAGCAAATTTATTAAAAATAAAAAATTTAAAGGATCTATTTCAATTATTATTACAGCGGACGAAGAAACAACAGGTTATGGTTGTCCAGCAGTTATGAAATACCTCAGAAAAAAAGGTGATAAAATAAATTTTTCTATAGTGGGAGAGCCTTCTTCAAATAAATCAGTTGGAGATGAAATAAGAATTGGAAGACGTGGATCTATGAATGGAATTGTAAGTGTATATGGGAAAAGTGGCCACTCAGCATTTGCTGGGTCTTATATCAATCCGTGTACAGCCTTAGCTAAAATAATAGCAAAATTAAAAAGTTCATCTTTAGATAATGGTACAAAATTCATGCCTCCATCTAATTTAGAATTTACAAAAATGAACGTGGATAATTTATCTGAAAATGTAGTACCTCAATCGGCTAATGCAAAATTTAATGTTAGATTTAACTCTAAACATAAATCAGCTTCTTTAAAGAAAAAACTAAGTAAAATAATAAATGTGGTTGCAAAAAAAGAAAAATGTAAAACTAAAATAGAATATAAAGTTAGTGGTGAAGCTTTTTATACTAAACCTAATAAAGAAATTTATATGGTTAAAAAAATTGTTAAAAAAGTTACAGGAAATTTGGCAAAATTAAATTGTAGAGGTGGAACAAGTGATAGTAGATTTTTAGGTTCAATCCCCAGATTAGAGCTAGGATTAAGAAATACTACCATTCATATGGTTGATGAGAGATCACCAATTTCAGATTTGAAAAAATTAACTAAAATATATTATAATATTTTAGAAAATTATTTTTAAATGAAAACTGGTTTAATCACTTCTGATACCTATAAAGATCATGACACCGGTCCTGGACATCCTGAACAAATAGCAAGAGTATCTGTAGTTATTGAAAACTTTAAAAAATTAAATAATAAAAATATTTTGTGGAAAAAACCAACAATTATTACAGATGAAATTTTAAAAGATACTCATAGTAAAGACTATATTGAATTAGTAAAAAATTCTTTTCCAGCAAAAGGTTTTTCGTCATTAGATGGTGATACTATTATTTCACCAGGAAGTAAAAAAGCAACATTCGATGCAGCAGGCTCAATTATTACAGCAATAGATAGTGTTGAAAATAAAGAATTCAAAAATGCTTTTTGTTGTGTTCGTCCTCCTGGTCATCATTCATCACAAAATAAAGCGGCTGGCTTCTGTATTCTCAACAACGTCTCAATTGGTTGTCACTATTTACTAAATAAATATAAATATAAAAAAATTGCTATAGTTGATTTTGATGTTCATCATGGAAACGGAACACAAGACATATTTTATGATAATGAAAATGTTTTATTTATCTCAACTCATCAGTATCCTTTTTACCCTGGTACAGGTTCTGAAAAAGAAAAAGGTAAATTTAATAATATTTGTAATATACCATTGCCAGCTGGTACAAATTCAGAGGAATATTTAAATGCTTTCGAATTTGCTTTAAAAAGATTAAAAGAATTTAAGCCAGAATTTGTTTTAATAAGTGCTGGTTTTGATAGTGACGCAAGAGATCCCTTGGCTTCTTTCAAACTTGGAACTGAAGATTTTTATCATATTACAAAAAGAATATTGGAAACCACAAAAAAATTTTCTAATGGCAAAGTTATTTCAATCTTAGAAGGTGGGTATTCATTACGGGCACTCCAAGATGATACTAAGAGACATGTTGATGCATTAATAGAATTTAATTGAAAATAAAGAATTTTTGACTAAAGACATCCACATGAAGCTTTATAAAATTAAAAAATCAAATATTGATAGAAATGGACGAGGTCTTTACGCTACTAAGAATATTAAGGCAGGAACTAAAATTATAGAATATGTAGGAAACATTATTACAAAAAAACAAACAGAAGATTCTGATAAATTTGATAATTCAAAACCTATTTATTTGTTTAATTTAAATAAAAGATATGACTTGGATGGACTAGTTCCTTGGAATCCAGCGCGCTTAATCAATCATTCTTGCACAAACAATGCAGATTACGAAGGAACAGGTTTAAAAATTTGGGTTGTTTCAAATAGAGAAATTAAAAAAGGTGAGGAAATAACTTGTGACTATGGTTTTGGTTATGACTCTGATTACAGACAGTTTCCTTGTGAGTGTAAATCTATTAACTGCTGTGGCTACATAGTTAGAACTGAAAGTCGCTGGAGGATTAATAAAAGATTTAAAATATCAAATAGAGCTAATAAATAACTTTAGCCAAATATAGTCCATGAACTGGTGCAGGGGGTGCACAATTTTTCCTTTTTTTTGATTTAAAAGCATTTTCAAATTTTTTAATATTCCATTTCTTTTCTGCTAAATATTTTAAACAACCAACCATTGATCTAACTTGGTTTCTTAAAAAAGATTTTGATCTAAATTCAATTTTAATTTTTCTATTTATATTTTTTATAGTTATTTTATTAATTTTTTTTATAGGACTTTTAGCGTAGCAATTTGTTGCTCTCATTGTACTAAAGTCATGAGTACCTAACAATTTTTTAGCCCCTTCTTTTAATAATTTAATATCCAATTTCTTTCTTATATGCCATGCCCTTTCATTTTCTATAACAGGAGTAGCTAAGCGATTAATAATAAAATATTTATATACTCTTTCTTTTGCAGAATATCTTGCATGAAAATTTTTATTTCTTTTAATAATATTAATTATAGAAATTTTTTTTTTATTCAAAAAAAAATTTAGAGATTTAACCATTTTGTCTATATTTTGAATTTTATTTTCAATATCAAAATGAGCCGATTGTTCGCTTGCATGAACTCCACGATCAGTACGCCCTGCAGAATATAAAACAATTTTTTGCTTAAATAATTTTGATAAAGTTAATTGAATTATTTTTTGAACAGATTTTCCTTTTTTTTGTATTTGCCAACCTACGAAAGGAGTTCCAACATATTCAATCAAAATTTGATATCTGTACATTAAGCAATATTTGTACCTTTTTTAATTTGAGTACCAGGTAAAAATTCATTTATTTGCTGAACTCTTTTGCCTTCTCTCTGAATACTTATTACTTTTATTGATCGTTCTCCGCAGCACACCTCAAGATTTTCACTTGCTATATCTCCAGGTTTTCCTGTTGTGCTAGACCTCTCTGCTTTTAATATTTTATATCTTTCTCCATTAAATGAAAAAAAAGCTCCTGGATATGGATAGAGTCCATTGATTTTTCCAATTATTTTTTCTGCATTTTCACTCCAATCAATTTTTCCTTCTATTTTTTTGATTTTTTTTGCATAGGTTGCTTTGGAGTGATCTTGTTCTTTAAATTCTATATTGCCATCATAAATATTATTTAAAATATCTAAAATCTTTTCTGAAGCCATTAATGATAATTTTTCAGATAATTCCTCCGAATTCATTTGTTCAGAAATTTTTAATGAGTATTGATTGCAAACTGGGCCCTCATCTAAATTTTCATTTATTTTCATTATGCTAATTCCTGTTTCTTTATCTCGATTCATTATAGATCTTTGGATAGGTGCTGCGCCTCTCCATTTTGGAAGTAAAGAAGCATGTACATTTAAAAATCCATATTTTGGAATATTTAAAAAATTTTTAGGAATAATCTGACCGTACGAAACAACTAATATTATATCTGGTTCGAGTTCAGTCAAATATAACTCTTCTTCCTTATTATCTTTTAAAGATTGAGGAGTTCTTGTATTTAAACTTATATTTTCAGAAAATAAATTGATTGGTGATTTATTGAATTTTTGACCTCTATTAGATTTTTTAGGTGGCTGAGTATAAACGGCTGAGATTGGATATCCATTTTGATAAAGTGACTTTAAAATAGGAACAGCAAAATTAGATGTTCCCATAAAAACAATCTTTTTATACATAAATTAAAGAACTACTTTGTCTTCATTATTATTTACTTTTGATAGTTTTTTTATAATCATTGATCTCTTTAGATTTGAAACATATGTTAAAATTGTAATTCCTTCTAAATGATCCATCTCATGCTGAATACAAGTTGCTAATAAACCATCACAATTAAGATTTCTTTTTTTTCCATTATAATCCAAATATTCAACTTCACACGAACTTGGTCGGTTTACTTCAACAAATTGATTTGGAACACTTAAACATCCTTCTTCGTACTTTGACAAATTTTGGTTTTTATTTTTAATTACCGGGTTAACAAAGTACATTGGATTGTTATTCTCATTATCTTTAGAAAGATCCATTACAATAATTCTTTTTGGAATGCCTATTTGAATTGCAGCTAAACCAATACCTTTTGCATCATACATTGTATCCAACATATCATCCATTAAAAGCTGTTCCTCTTTACCTACTTTTTTAACAGGCAAAGAAATTTTTCTTAATATTTTATTGGGTTCTGTTAAAATAGTTTTTACTGCCATAATTTGATTTTAGTATAATTTTTATATTTTTAAAGGAAGAACTTTTAATAGCATCTTATTTCTAATAGAGTCTAAATTTAGCTGGTTCAATACAGTAGACATAAAATATAGTGTATCTGAGTCTAGACTTTCTAAACTATCTTCTCCAATAATTTCAACCAATCTGAGCAGAACCATTCCAACTTCATTGTTATTTATTAATAGCTGAATGTCAGTTGGTATATTTGATTGATCAAATTCAAACATATTTCCATATTTTTTTTTAATCACCACACCATCTGAAATTAGAGCTTCTAATAAAATTAAATCTTTAATTGACACATTGTAGTCCTTATTTTTTTTTATTGATTTTAGCAACTTATTTAGGTCACCTTCAACTTTTTCGATTTCATTTTGATCTTCAAAATATTTTAGTAACTTAGATTGGTAAATTATTTTATTATTAATTTTTATATTTTTTTCTTCCAAGGTTGGAATAGTCAAATTATCAAAGTAAAATGTTGAATAGTTTGAAGGTACTTCTTCCTTATTAATAGTATTTAAAATTTTTTTTAATTCAATATTGAAGGCATTTTCAATATTATCTTTGATAAATGAATCTTTTAATTTATATGATAAATCTAAAAGCTGAATTGGATCTCTAGTTAGTAACAATCTTTGATAAAGCAAAGCTCTACCCTCATAGTTTTTTAATAGCTTATAAGAATCTTTTACATTCAATAGTTGATTAATATTAAATTGAAATCTTTTATAAAGTTCAAATAATTCTTTTTCTTCATAATTTTTTTCATGAGTTGCCTTTTCAATTAAAGAAATTTTTTCATCATCTTCTAAATTGATTACGTTTATATTTTCCAATAAATTTGATGATGATAAATATCTCCATATAAATTTTGGAGTATTTTCACTTGGTTGATAAGTAAAATCAGGGATTGTCCTATGAGATAAATGAAGGTCTAATATATTTTTATCGGAAATACTTCCATCTGCTTTTTCAATATATTCCATCAAAAAATTAAATTTATTTTCATAAAAATCATCTTTAAGGCCAGTTTCTTTATTTAAATCAAAAAGAAGCTGCGCCTCTTCTCTTTTATTTTGATCAATTAAACAATAAATTTGAAATTTGTTAATATAATCATCACCAAAATATTTTATATCATTAAAAATCTTACAAGCATTTTCTAAATCTGCATTTTCAGCATAATCATTTATATAAAACTTAATTAATTTTGAATTATAAATATTTTTTTCATTTTTTGTTAAATATAATTTAATTAAGTTTTTATCATTTTTTTTTATTAAATATTTTATTTTAAAATCAACAAATTCATTCTCAGTAATATTATCTTTTGGAAAGTATGAATTTGTTAATAAAGCAATATCTAAAATTTCATTGGAATCTCTTGAAAGATTCATCTTATCTAATTTTTTTAAAATTAATTTTATTTCATTTCCATCAGAGCTAGACCACATATCAATATTTAGTCCATTGTCTTCTGGGTCATATAAGCCAACAATACTTATTTTGTTTTCTCCTAAGGGATTGCTATCGATTGTATTTATTTCGTTATTTGAATCAATCTTATTTACATCAATTTTAATTTCATTCGATTCTTTATCTTCTAAGACAATGATTGATGAATCTTCTTCACCTTGCTTTTCTAAATTCCAAATATCGACTGGTTCATCTTCTGCTTTTAAATTTGAAGAAAATAATAAAACAAAAATAAAAAAAATTGATAAATATTTTTTATTTAACAATTTTGAAATTTTCATTTGGAATTACTTTTTCAATTTTTTTAATAGGTGATGGAAAATCAATTCGATCAATTAAAATTATAGTCACAACCAATACTACCAATACCAATATTATTTTAATTAATATTCCAAAAATTCCTTTTGAATTTCCTATTCTTGTTTTTTTTTCAAATTGCATATACTGTTAGGTATTTTCAAAATAAGACATATTTGTGGTTTTTCAATAAAGAATTATGGATTTAAATAAAAATATAGTTTTACTAGGTATGATGGGATCAGGAAAATCTACAATTGGCTACCTTTTGTCTAAAAATATAAATTTAAATTTTTTTGATGTTGATAATTTCATTGAAAAAGAAACAAAACTCAAAATCCATGAAATTTTTCAAAAAAAAGGGGAGGTTTACTTTAGAAATTTAGAGGAAAAAATAACTTTAAAACTTCTTAAAGGTAAAGGAAAAATTATATCTCTAGGAGGTGGTGGATTTATTAATAATAATATTAGAAAAGAAGTGCTCAAAAATCATATTTCGTTTTGGTTAAATTGGAAAAATTCAACAATAATAAACAGAATTTTAAAAAGTAAAAAAAGACCGATTGCTATTAGTTCTAGTGAAAATGATTTAAAAAAACTGATAAATGAAAGATCAAATATTTATTCAGAAGCAAAATTTAAGATAAATTGTGAAACATTAACAAAAAATATGATAGTTAAAAATATAATAGAATTGTATGAGAAAAATTAAATTAAAAATTAAAACTAAATCTAAAATTTATTCTATAATAATTGGTAAAAATATTATTACTCAAATTTCGAACATATTAAAATCAAATAATATCAATTTTGAAAAAAGCCTAATAGTTGTGGATAAAAATATTCCAAAAGAAAAATTAAATATTTTAAAAAAAAAAATTACTTCCAAAAAAAAAATTATTCATTTTTTCAACGCAAGTGAAAAAAATAAAAACTTTAAAAATGTAAATTTAATTTTAAATAAACTTTTTAAGTTTAATTTTAATAGAAATGACTGCATTATATCTTTTGGAGGCGGTATTGTCGGAGATGTGTCAGGTTTTGCGGCCAGTATTTTTAAAAGAGGATTAAAATTTGTTAACATACCTACAACACTTTTGGCTCAAGTAGATTCATCCATTGGTGGTAAAACAGGTGTTAACAATAAATATGGAAAAAATTTAATCGGATCTTTTATGCAACCTGATTTAGTTATATCTGATGTAAATATGTTAAGTTCTCTTAAAAAAAGAGAAATAATTTGTGGTTATGGTGAAATTTTAAAACACTCATTAATTAGTAATGAAAAAATTTTCAACTATTTAAAAAAAAATTATCTCAAAATATTTAAATTAAAATCTCCATTTATTGAAAAAACTATTGCAGATAGTTGTAAGATTAAAAAAAATATCGTTCAATTAGATGAAAAAGAAAAAAATTTAAGAAAAGTTTTAAATTTAGGGCATACTTTTGCTCACGCATATGAAGCTGCACTTTCTTATTCAAAAAAACTTAATCATGGAGAAGCGGTTATTTTGGGAATTGTTAGTGCTGCAAAATTTAGTGTTAAAAATAATATTTTAAATAAAAAAGATTATAAGCAGATAATAAATCACATAAAAAATTTAAAAATACCGATAAATTTAAATTTTTATTTTAAAAAGAAAGATATTAATTTAATTATTAAATATATGAAGTCAGATAAAAAAAACAATTCTTCAAAGATAAATTTAATTTTAATTAAAAAAATAGGAAAAGTAATTTTAGGTCTAACATTTGATCAGTCAAAAATAAAAAAATTTTTAAATAATGAGTTACTTTATCAGTAGTTGAATTGAGTGAATATTATGCTTTAATTCTTTATCTAAAATTTTATATACTTCTTTTGTTGATTGAATTTTATTTTTTTTTTTCAAATAATCTGATGTAATTATTAATTTTATATGAAATTTATTTTTGTCGTGTGAGATATGATTTTTATGTAAAAAAGTTTTATCTTCAACTTCTATTTTGTCGCAAATAATATTTTTATTAATTTTATTTTTTACTATTTCTATTAGTTGATTTATATTCATAATTTATAATAATATATATAATGAAAAACATTTGTGATTGGAATAATTGTTTAGAAGAAGGCTCTTATAAAGCGCCAGTAGAAAAAGATAATAGCAAAAAATATAGAATGCTTTGCTTAGACCATATTAGAGAATTCAATAAAAACTGGAATTATTTTGAAGGAATGGATGATGATCAAATTTATGAATTCTTAAAGTCGGATATGACCTGGCATAAGCCAACCCAAAGCTTTAATTCTTCAGATAATTTTTTTAAGATTCTATGGAACAATGCTTTAAGAGATGAAATAAATAAATATAAAATTAATGGTCAATTTGATCATATGAATCAATTTAAATTTAATAATAATGATGTAAAGGCATTTAGTATCCTTGGAATTTCTGTTGGAATTAAATGGGAAAAGGTACAAGAAAAATTTAAAAAACTTGTCAAAAAATTTCACCCTGATATGAATGCGGGAAATAAAAAATACGAGGATAAACTAAAAATTATTACTTTGGCTTATACCCAGTTAAAAAATACATATAAAGCAAAAAATTGACAACTAATTTAAATATAGAACCAGATATAAAAATTTCAGTTAAACAAACTTTCGGCATTGATAGTGATATGGAGGTAGATGCTTTTTCAAAAAAAAATGAATATGTTCCTGATATAGATAAAAATTATAAATTCGATAGAGATACTACGCTTGCAATTTTATCTGGCTTCTCCTTTAATAAAAGATGTTTGGTATCAGGTTATCATGGAACAGGAAAGTCCACACATATTGAACAAGTTGCAGCAAGATTAAATTGGCCTTGTATAAGAGTTAATCTAGATAGTCACATAAGTAGAATTGATCTTATTGGAAAAGATGCAATTGTTATTAATGATGGAAAGCAAATAACAGAATTTAAAGAAGGAATATTACCTTGGTCTATACAAAATCCAATAGCATTAGTGTTTGACGAATATGATGCTGGAAGGCCAGATGTTATGTTTGTTATTCAAAGAGTTTTGGAAGCAGAAGGAAATTTCACTTTACTAGATAAAAATAAAATAATTAAACAAAATAAATACTTTAGACTTTTTGCAACCTCAAATACAGTCGGCCTTGGTGACACAACGGGATTATACCATGGTACTCAACAAATAAATCAAGGACAAATGGATAGATGGAATATTGTTACTACTTTAAATTACTTGGCAATGGAAAAAGAAATGGAAATAATTTTAGGAAAAAATAAAAATTTAAATAATGCCAAGGGAAAAGAAAAGGTTGCAAATATGATAAAAGTTGCAACTTTAACTAGAAAAGGATTTATGGGAGGCGACATATCAACTGTTATGAGTCCAAGGACAGTGCTTCACTGGGCTGAAAATTCTGAAATATTTAAAGATATAGGATATGCATTTAGAGTTACTTTTTTAAATAAATGTGATGAAGTAGAAAAAGATACTATTGCTGAATATTATCAAAGATGTTTCGGTGAAGATTTACCAGAGTCATTGATAAATAGTCAGAAATAATGAATAAAGAAGATAATTTAAAAGAAAAATTTAAACAAGCGCTAATCTCCACCTTAAAAGCTATTTCTGATGATTTTAAATTAGAAAGAGAAGAAAATAAAAATTTAAGTTCAAAAAACTATAATTTTTTTGAGCTTGATAATCTTAATACCAAGGAAGATTATACAAAATTAAGAGCCGAAACTGATTCAGAGGCTTTAAAAAGAAAATTTTCAAATAAGGAAATATATCAAAAAAATTTACCAAGAAATTCTTCATGTAGGGTACTTTATGACATATCTGAAAGAATTAGGTATGAAATTCTTGGTACCAAAATATTGAAAGGAATTTCCAAAAATTTAAAAGATAATTATTCAAATAAAATTACTCTTAAAAGAAAAGATCAGCTAAAATCAAAAGATGATGTACCAATTGCAGAAGCTTTTGAGCTTTATATGCTTAAAAATTTCCTTAAAATTAAATTAAATCCATTATCAGATAAAATCTTGAGTTATTGGGAAGAAGATTTTAAATCATCTTTTGAAAAACATTTATCTTATTTAAGTGAAAATATTCAAAATCAAGAAAAATATAGCTCAAAATTATCTGAAATTTTACAAAAAATGGAAATTTTCGAATCAGAAGATAAAGATGAAAATCAAGAAAATCAAGAAAATGAGAATTTAAATGATAATAATAATCAGGATAATCAAGATCAGTCCCAAAATGAGCAGGAGAAAAATAAGCAAGAAGAACAAAATACCGCTGATGGAAAATATGATTTAACTGAATCTATAATGGATGAACAATTAGTAGATACAGATTCTAATAAAGAAAGCGCTGAAAAAATTATTCAAAAAATGAATTCAAGTATTGGGGATAAAGAATATAATATATATACAAGTGAATTTGACGAAGTTGCAAAAGCTGAAACACTTGAAACAAATGAAGAAATTTTAAAACTAAGAAAAACTTTAGATCAACAGCTTACTAGTTTTCAAGACCTTATTACTAAATTAGCTAATAAACTTCAAAGACAATTGCTTGCAAAACAAAATCGAGCTTGGGAATTCGATTTAGAAGAAGGTTTATTAGATAGTTCAAAATTAACTAGAATTATAATTGATCCTCAAAATTCATTATCTTTCAAAAAAGAAAAAGATTTAGAATTCAAAGATACAGTAGTTACTCTACTAATTGATAATTCAGGATCGATGAGAGGTAGGCCAATTACTATTGCTGCAATTTGTGCAGATATACTATCAAGAACACTTGAAAGATGTTCGGTAAAAGTAGAAATTTTGGGATTTACTACGAAAAATTGGAAAGGTGGCAAAAGCAGAGAAGAATGGAATAAAAATAATAAACCAAAAAATCCTGGAAGACTTAATGATTTAAGACATATAATTTATAAAAGTGCTGATACGCACTACAGACAATCAAAAAAAAATTTAGGTCTAATGCTTAAAGAAGGTTTGTTAAAAGAAAATATTGATGGAGAAGCTATATCATGGGCATTTAATAGATTAAAAAAAAGAAAAGAAGAAAGAAAAATTATGATGGTAATTTCAGATGGAGCTCCAGTAGATGACTCAACTTTATCTGTAAACTCAGGAGATTTTTTAGAAAGACATCTTAAAAAAATTGTAAAATTTATTGAACATAAAAATGATATAGAAATTTTAGCTATTGGAATAGGTCACGATGTTTCAAGATATTATAAAAAAGCTATTAAAATTACAGATGTGCAAGAATTAGGAGATGTAATGATTGGTCAATTAAGTGATTTATTCGACAATAAAAAAAAGCTCCATTAAATTGATTTAAGATCACTATTTTTCCAAGTAATACTAACTTTGGCTCCACCAGTTTCTAAAGAATTGTTAAAACTTATTGTTGCTAAATTTTTTTCCAAGAGAGTTTTACCTATAAAAGTTCCAAGTCCCAAGCCATATTTTGAAATATTTTGTTGATCAACTGTTCTAATATAAGGTTCACCTAATTTATCTTTGTCTATTAAATCTTTTGGAAATCCCGGTCCATCATCTTCAATAATTATTTTAGTTTTTATATCATCACTAATAATTGAAATTTCTATTTTTTGCTTACTAAATTTATTTGCATTTCCTATAAAATTTCTAAGACCATATATAATCTCTACAGATTTATTAGTATTTATTGGGTTTTTATATTTTTTTAAGTCAATTATAAATACTTTTTTACTTATTTCCTGATAAGACCTCACAATTTCATTTATATAATCACTTATTGGAAGATTAATATTTAAAAATTCATCTTTAATATTTGGATTTAATGAAAGTTTTTTAAGTATTTCTCTACATCTTTTGCTTTGGGTTGCTAATAAATCCAAATCTTTTTTAATTTTTTCATTATCTCCAAAATCTTTTTGCATTTCTGTTACTGTTAATAAAATTGTAGATAGAGGTGTGCCGAGTGAATGTGCGTTAGCTGCGGCTTGGGCACCTAAAGAAAGAAGCTCGCTTTCCCTTGCCATTAATTCTTGAATTTTATCATATGCTTTTTTTCTTATTCTACTTTCTTCCCCAAATTTAAAACCAAAATATACTAAAAAGAAAAGACCTATAATTATTGATATAGGTATAGCATATAAATAAAAGTTGGGAACGTGAAAGTGAAAATCATTAGGATGGGGTAATTCATAGTAATAAAAAGTTATGAATATTAAAATTGTTGTTATTATTAAAACTAAAATAATTGAGCTTAAAAAATGTAAATACTGAGAAGAAAATACCGCAGGAACTATAATTAAAAATACAAATGGATTTGTAATTCCTCCAGTAAAAAAAAATAAAACTCCTAGCTGTAATATATCAAATGACAAAAAAATTGATGAAAAATAATTATTTAACTGATTATTTTTTACTTTAAAATATAAAAAAAGATTTGTTAAAATACCAAAAAAAACTATTAAAATACAAATAAAATAGTAAAAATTATATTTTAAAAAAAATTGTACTACTAAAATAGCAATTAACTGACCAATATAAGCAATCCATCTTAAATTAACATAAGTAGATTTATTTAATGAATATAAACTTGAAGTTTTAAAAAACTCCATTACTAGACATCTAAGTTTGATACATTAATGGCGTTTTCAACAATAAAATCTTTTCTTAAAGCAACATCATTACCCATCAGTGTATGTATTAATCCATGATCTTTTTTTAAGTCTTTAGAATACTTAACTTGTAAAAGGTTTCTAGTTTCTGGATTTAAAGTAGTATTCCATAATTCCTCGGGATTCATTTCACCTAATCCTTTAAATCTTTGTAAATTAACTTTTGATTTTTCTTCTTGTAATTTTTTTTCAAATTCTTTAGACCCTTTCTTTATCTTATTAAAATCTTTTGAATTTTTTATAATGTAATTTTCTAATTCTTTTTCATCTTTAATGTAAATTCCCTTAGATCCCTTGTTAATTTTAAATAACGGTGGCTGGGCAAGGTAGATATGTCCATTTTCTATTAATTTATTAAATGGCTTATTATTAAAAAAAGTTAAAAGTAAAGCTCTTATGTGTGATCCATCAACATCTGCGTCAGTCATAATAATTATCTTTCCATATCTTAAATCTTTTATATCTATATCTTCATTTTTTGGATCTAATCCAAGTGCATTAATTAAAGTAACTATTTCGTTAGATGAAATCAATTTTGCCAATGTCTTTGTTCTAATTTCATTTCCATTGGTATTTTTTGTCTTTCCATTATTGCTTGTGTACGTATTTAAAATTTTTCCTCTTAATGGAAGAACTGCTTGGTATTCTCTATTTCTTCCTTGTTTTGCTGATCCTCCGGCTGAATCACCCTCTACAATAAACAATTCTGTACCTTCTTGTTTTGAATTTTGACAATCTGCTAGTTTTCCTGGCAATCCAGTTAATTCTAGAGCGCCTTTTCTTCTAACATTTTCTCTAGCCCTTCTTGCAACATCTCTAGCTAGAGCGGCTTGCACAACTTTTGCTAAAATAATTTTTGCAACTGAGGGGTTTTGATCAAACCAAACAGATAATTTTTCATTTATTATCGTTTCAACGATGTTCCTTACTTCAGAAGAAACCAATTTATCTTTTGTTTGAGATGAAAATTTTGGATCAGGAGTTTTTATCGACAACACACAAGTTAAGCCTTCTTTTATATCGTCTCCAGAAATAGAAATTTTGTTTTTTTTTAGTAAATTTTGTTCTGCTGCATATTTATTTATTACCCTTGTTAATGAACTTCTAAATCCTAACAAATGAGTTCCTCCGTCTTTTTGGTATATGTTATTAGTATATGCATAGACATCTTCTGAATATCCAGCATTCCATTTTAAAGAACATTCTATTTCTAAATTTCCCTTTTTCCCTTCTACAAAAATTGGTTTTTTGAATAAGTCGTTATCATTTTTATTTTTTAATTTTGTCCTATCTTTATCTAAAAATTCTACAAATTCTAAAATTCCACCTTCATACTTAAAATCTACATTTTTGGGTTTTTTTAATGTTAAATCATTAATTGAAATTTTAATTCCTTTATTTAAGAATGCGAGCTCTCTCATTCTTTTTTGAATTATATTGAAGCTAAATTTTGTTGAAGAAAAAATTTTTTTAGATGGTAAAAATTTAATCTGTGTTCCGTTTTTTTTTGATTTGCCTACTAATTTTAAAGGTTTAATTGAATCACCATCTTTAAATTCAATAAAATATTTATTTCCATCTCTTTCTATTGTTAGCTCTAATTTTTCTGAAAGTGCATTGACTACGGAGACACCAACTCCATGTAAACCACCTGAAACTTTATATGAATCATGGTCAAATTTACCACCAGCATGTAACTGGGTCATTATTACTTCCGCCGCTGATTTTTTTTCTCCCTTATGAATATCAATAGGTATACCTCTTCCATCATCTTTAACTGTAACGCTTCCATCTAAATTAATGTCTAAGTTTATATTTTTACAGTACCCTGCTAATGCTTCATCTATAGAGTTATCTACGACTTCATAGACCATATGATGTAAACCGGTACCGTCTTCGGTATCTCCAATATACATGCCTGGTCTTTTACGGACAGCTTCGAGACCTTTAAGCACCTTTATTGAGTCTGCTTGATAATTAGAATTTTTAACCATATTTTATATTTTTCGGAAAAAATTATTATAGCATTTTTTCAATGATAATTAAAATTGTAATAGTTTGAGAGGTTAAATTTATCTTGATATTGAATAGTTATAAGATCATTTTATTTTTTTTTTACTACTTTTGTGATTTTAGTTAAACAATAGGTTTTTTTTGAAAAAATTTGGCGGAGAGAGTGGGATTCGAACCCACGGTACCTGTGAAGGTACACACACTTTCCAAGCGTGCGCCTTAAACCACTCGGCCATCTCTCCTGAATTTAAGTTTTAATATAATAAAATTTTTTAGTTAAATCATCCTGAACAATTTCTTTTGAATTATTTTTAAAAAATTCATCAATTGCCTTTGCAGCTCCTGGCCATTTAACTTTATCCTCTATATATTCATCAAATACAATAATGCCATTTTTTACAACTTTTGGATAATATTTGTTTAGTGATATTTTATAACTTTCATACAAATCACAATCTAAATGCAAAAGTGATATCTTATCACAATGAAAATCATTAAATGTTTTTTCAAAAAATCCTTTTTTAAAAATTACATTTTCTTCAATTTCTATTTCAGAAAAACCTATTCTTTTTAAATTTTGCTTTACAAATTCAATGGAAATAAAATTGCTATCTCCTTTTTGTAAATTTCTAGGGGAAAAATCATACTGACTTGCTTCGGGAAACCCTTCGAATGAATCAAATCCAATATATTTTTTTTTATCAATAAATTTATTTTTATTTTTTATAAGATTATATAATATTAATGACAGCGTGAAGCCATTTCCAACTCCACATTCAATGATGTCACCTTCTAATTTATTATTAACAATATGAGTAAAAAAATTATTCCAATAATCTAATTTCTTATATTTCTGAATTTTTATAGTAGCAAAGGAGTTAGATTTAAATTTTCTTATATCTGTCTTATGTATTTTGTTCCAAAAAATTTTTAATGAATTTTTTAGGTATTTATTATCAATTCTTTTAATAATTTCTTTTAATTTTAAAAACATAATAATTATATTTTTAATAACTTTAATTTATTTATAAGCCAGATTAAACTTAATTTTTTTTCATATTTTTTTTATTAGCCTTTTAAAATTTTTTTTTTGTCTTATAAAAAACCTTTTTATAATACCATATTTTAAATCTCTTTTTGCCAGAATTGGGCTGTTAAGATTATGCTCCCAGGTTCTTTTGTTATTTTTAATTGCCCAATCACATTCATAAGCTGAAAATGAATTTAATTTATATTTTTTACATAACAATGAAAACACGCTTTGATCATGTCTATTTTCTATAAATTCTTGGTGATTGTTGATTTTTGAAATTGAGTCATCAACTAAATGAGAATTATTATACATAATGTCAATCCACTCTGATAAAAATTCTTTTGATTTTTGAGTTTTTTTTATAAATATATTGCCGGCCCAAAATTGAGGTGTGTCAGTTATTTCTTTTGCATTTATAAAATTAAAATATTTTAACAAATCTGATTTTGTATACTTATATTCTTGTCTCTCTGGGTAATTAATTCCATCATTTTTTTGATTTTCATCAGAATAATATTGAAAAGGCAAAATCCAATTTTTTTCTTCAATTAAAAAATTAAGATATTCATTAAATTTTTTATTTTTATTTTTTACAATATAACAACCCACATCTACATAATGTATGATGTCATTATCATTTATATTATTCATCATTTTTTTAATTAAATATGGTTTCCAAAACCAAAAACCATATCCTCTTTTTTTATTTTTTTTTAATAAATTGTTAATATAAACTTTTAATTTATCATCAAAATCATTGGGGCTAAAAATTTTGATTAAATCATAATATAAACTTTCTTCAGCTTGTTTTTGAAGTCTGTTTACACTTCTTTTTAAATCTTGGGTGGCAAAAGCTAAAAGAATTATTTTTTTATTTTTGTACATTAGCAAATTTTCTTATGAATTTATTTTTTATTAGATATTTTGACCATTTTATTTCATCATTAAGAATATTTATTACTTTTGAATATTTCGGCTTCCAATTTATTTTTCTTTTTGCTTTGGATATATTACAAATTAAATATGGGTGATCTCCCTTTCTTTTTTGCATAAATTTATAATTAATTTTTTTCTTTAAAATTTTTTTTAAATTTAAAAGTATTTCTCTATTTGTTATACCCTTCCCATTTCCGATATTGATAGTCAAATTTTGTTTTTTTTTGAAAAAATTTATAGATTTATGTATAGCTATACATATGTCTTTAACATGAATATAATCTCTTACACATGTTCCGTCTTTAGTGGGATAATCTTTTCCAAATATATTTATTTTATCCCCCTTTAATGCTTTAAAAACCGATATAGGAATAAGATGAGTTTCTGGATTATGAAATTCTCCTACTAAGGGCTTAGCTAAACAAGAAGAAACATTAAAAAATCTGAGTATTACATGTTTAATATTTTTATTTTTATTTAAAAGTCTTTCAACTTTTAACTTTGTTTTGCCATAACTACTTATAGGTCCTAGTTTATCAATTTCTTTAATTTTATTTTTTTTAGGGGCATATACAGCTGCAGTGCTTGAAAAAATTATATTTTTGATATTAAGTTTTTTCATTAATTCTATAATATTTCTTGTAGCTTGTACGTTATCTAAATAATATTTATTTTTTTTTATATTTTCATTTACTGTAGATTTACCTGCCAAGTGAACTATTACATCGGGCTTAATTAAAGATAAAATTTTCTCTAACTTTCTTTTATTAAGAAGATTACAAATAAAGAAGTTTTTTTTATTTTTTTTTATAAAATTTTTTTGTTTTTTTTTATCTAAAGTATAAACTTTAAATTTTTTTTCTAAATAAGCACTTAAACAGCTACCAATATATCCTGCAGAGCCAGTAATTAGAATTTTTTTTTTATTATTCATTATTTCTTAAAATTTTTTTAAAAATAAAAAAGTAAAATTTAAATATTCCTATTAAAAAACAGAAATATACAATTCCTCTTTTTATATTTAAAGTCAACAAATTGAAAATTAAATATAAAAAAAATGAGAAAGGTTCTCTTAACATTTTAACGAATTTAAGTTTTTTATATTTATAATGAAAAAAATATTCTCCAAACTTAAAATTACTATTTCTTAAATATATACTATATAAATTTTTTTTCGTTGAAGTACCACTCTGATGAATTGCTTTTAATTTAAGGTTAATTTTAATATTGTATTTACTTTTGTTTATCCTATTTGATAAATCAACATCTTCCCAATAAAAAAAGAAATTTTCATCAAACATCCCTAATTTCTTAAACTTTTTTGTATCTGCTATAAATATTGCTCCAATAAAATGATTTGCTAAAATTATATTCTTTTTGTTTGTTTTTTTTTTTAAATAATTTTCTACACCTTCAATTTTTGGAATTGCAACAACACAATTTTTATTTTTAGCAATTGTTTTTTTTAATTCTTGTATTGATTTATTTTTAAATAGGATATCTGGTTGCGTACACAAAAAATATTTTGTTTTAACTTTTTTTATTAAATAATTAATGCCCTTTGAAAAACCTTCGTTTCTATCCCTAACTTTATAAAACTCTATATTATGAAATTTATTTTGAATTTTTTTTTTTAATTTAATATCATTGCTTTGATCTAATATTAAAATTTTAAATTTAGCATAATTTTTTAAATTTTTTATTAGATTTTCTGGCGTATTATATAGTAATAATATTACAGTAATCTCTTTATTATTCATATACTTCAAGTATATATACTTTTAAATCATGGGCTTAAGAAAAAAAATTAAAAAATTTATATATAATAGAAATATCGATAGCAAATATGGGAAATTTGCAACTGAAAAGGTTATCAAAAAAAACTGGGATAAAATTTTTTTAAATAAAATTGCATTTGTAAACCTTGCTGTTTTAAATGTATTAAAAAAAAAAAAACATTGTTTTTATCTTGAAATTGGTTGTGATAACGACGTAACATTTAATTCTATTTCATTACCAAAAAAATATAAGTATGGTGTTGATCCCAGAGAAGGCGGAAACATCAAAAAAACCAGTGATTTATTTTTTAAAAATAATAAAAAAAAATTTGATGTAATTTTGCTTGATGGCCTTCACGAATACAAACAAACTCAAAGGGATTTATTAAATTCTCTTAAATTTTTAAATAACGATGGTTATATATTTATAGATGATTTAATCCCTTTAAACTGGAAAATGGAACTAGTCCCAAGAATACAAGGAAGATGGAATGGAGATGTTTGGAAAGTCGGATATGAATTAAGTAATTCAAAAAACTTAAAGTTTAAAATTATAGATATATTTTCTGGTGTTGGTTATCTTAGAAAAATGAAAAAAAAACTAAAGTACAACAAAATGAATAATATTTTAAAAAATCAAAGATTTAAAGATTTTTTAAAAATCTATAAAAAACTTCCAATAATTTCTGGTGAAAAAGCTTTAAAATTAATTGGTTATGAGTAATTTAGAAGTTTTTTGTATTACTAACAAAAAAATTAAAAATTTAGAAAAACTAAATTTAAAACTAGTTGGTGTTGGAAAAGATGACTTTCCTGAAAATTACATTAATACTAAAATAGGAAAAAATATCCAAAATAAAGAAAAATTTTATTCGGAATTAGTATTTCATTACTGGTTTTGGAAAAATCAATTATATAAATATGAAGATAATATTTGGATTGGTTTTTGTCAAAAAAGAAGATTTTGGATAAAAAGAAATATAGATATAAAAAATTTTGAACAACTTAAAGAAAATATTTTATATGAAATTCCAAAAGATTGGGGAAATTATGAAGTAATTTTATGTAATCCAATTAAGGTTAACAATGCTAAAAAAATGAAAATGTTAAAAAGAGGATGGAGAAATTTATTAGTCGAACCTTCAATTTTTTTCGATATTTCCAAACAAAATATTAAATTACAGTTTGATATGTTTCATGGTTATGGAATTTTAGATAAAGCCATAGAGCTACTGGATAATGAGGAGGTAGAAGACTTTAAAAAATATGTTAATTCAAAAACAGAATTTTCGCCAAATATTATGTTTATTACAAAAAAAAAAATTATGTTAAGATATTTTGAAAGTGTTTTTAAATGGTTAATTAAGTGCGAAAAAATATTCGGTTTTGAAAAATTAAAGGGTTATGAAACCGGAAGACTTTATGCATATTTAGCAGAAAGATATTTGTCATATTGGTTTGAGAAGCACTATAAAGTCAAATATTCCCCTTGGATTTTTTTTGATAAATATGAATAAGTTATAAAATCCAATCTTTATATTTATTCAAGTTTTTTAAAAAATAATCAGGGAAAGTAGCATCTATATTGACTTTTAAATATTTGTGTTCTCTACCAATTAAGTCAGATCCTTTTTTTATATTTTCTTTAATAGAATTGACATTCAAATATTTTTCTTCAATTTTTTCTTTAAAAACATAGGGATCATTAGTTTCACAAAGATTTTTATATTTGTAAAGAAGGTCGTCTGGATTTTTAATATTACAAAAATGCCATCCACCATCATCCAAAATATTGTTTAATCTAAATTTGTCTAATCTCCAAAAAGGTCTTTTTTTAAATTTTAAATCTCTAAGCCATTGAGGAGATTTTAGATATTTTTTAACACATATTCTGCTTCCTAGCCAATAAGGAGAGGACTCACTTAATAAATTAAATTTATAATAAAAATGCTTTTGCTTAAAAACAGCATATCTACTAGCAGATTTGAAGGCTTTTATTTTTAGTGGATCCGGAATTTCATCCAAATCAGAAATAATTATCAGATCATCCTCTGAGGCATTTTTAATACCTCTTGATATAGAATTTCTTTGGAAATTTTCTCTTAAATAAGGATTATCTCCATCTGGTAAATTTTCTACTGGAACATAAATTATTTTTTTTTTAAATTTTTCAAATTTTGTAATATCAAATCTTAATTTTTTATAATTATTTTGCCATGTTTTATTTCCTTCCACAATTACAAAATAATCTACAAAATCATCTAGTACGTTTAGTCTCAAGTCTAAAAGAATATCTTCATCCCAATATGAAAAACAATCATATATCATATTATTTTTCCTTATTAATTTTTAAGACTCCTATAAAAGCTTCCTGTGGTATTTCAACTCTACCAAACTGCTTAGATCTTGATTTTCCTTTTTTTTGTTTATCCAATAATTTTCTTTTTCTATCTCTTGCACCTCCACCGTGAATTTTTGTTAGAACATCTTTCTTAAATCCTTTAATAGTTTCTCTTGCAATTATTTTACCCCCAATTGCTGCCTGAACCGGTATCATAAAATTATGTCTTGGAATTAAATCTTTAAGTTTTTCACAAACTTCTCTTCCTATCAATTGAGCAAAATTTTTATGTACCATCATTGAAAGTGCATCAACAGGTTCTGAATTAACTAAAATCCCAAGTTTTACTAAATCACCTTCTCTATGTTCTATTATTTCATAATCAAAACTTGCATAGCCACTGGTCATTGATTTTATTCTATCGTTAAAATCAAAAACAACTTCGTTTAATGGTAATTCATAGTTCAAAACGGCCCTATTTCCTGAATAAGATAAGTTAGTCTGTATTCCTCTTTTTTCTTGGCACATTTTTATTATAGATCCTAAATATTCATCTGGAGTTATGATTGTAGCTTTAATCCATGGCTCTTCAATAAAATCTATTAGGGTTGGATCTGGTAAATTAGTAGGATTTTGCAGTTCAGCTATATTTCCATTATTTAAGTGAACTTTATAAACAACTCCTGGGGTTGTAGTAAGCAGATTTATATCAAATTCTCTTTCTAATCTCTCGGTAATAATTTCTAAATGAAGTAAGCCCAGAAAACCACATCTAAATCCTAAACCAAGAGCAGATGATGATTCTGCTTCATAAGAAAAACTGGAGTCGTTTAGCTGTAATTTTGCTAAACCATCTTTTAATTTTTGATATTCAGAACTATCTACTGGAAATAAACCACAAAATACAACGGGTTTACTAGGTTTAAATCCAGGTAATGCTTGTTTTAAAGGTCTACCAGCATCACAAATTGTGTCTCCAACTTTTGTCTCTGATAAATTTTTTATGCCGGTAGTTATAAATCCAATTTCACCTGATTTAAGCTCATTAATATCTTTTGGCTTTGGTGTAAATATTCCAACTTTTTCAACTATATATTCTTCGTTGTTTGACATCATTTTTATTTTCATATTTTTTGATAACTGTCCGTCTATCACTCTTACTAATATTACTACTCCTAAATAAGAATCGTACCAACTATCAACTAATAAACATTTTAAATCATTATCTTTCAAGCCTTTGGGGCATGGTAAGTTTTTAACTATCTGTTCTAAAATTTCATCTATACCTTCTCCAGTTTTACCAGAGCATGAAACTGCGTTGCTTGTATCAATGCCTATTACATCTTCTATTTGTTTTTTGGTTTTTTCAATATCTGAGGCTGGTAAATCAATTTTATTTAATATAGGAATTATTTCGTGATTAATATCTAATGCTTGATAAACATTTGCTAGAGTTTGGGCTTCTACTCCTTGGGTACTATCAACAATTAAGATTGAACCTTCGCAAGCATATAATGATCTGCTAACTTCATAACTAAAATCTACATGCCCTGGAGTATCGATAATATTTAAAATATAATTTTTTCCATCTTTTGATTTATAATTTAGTTTAACTGTTTGTGCTTTAATTGTTATTCCTCTTTCTCTCTCTATGTCCATAGAGTCTAAAACTTGGGCTTTCATTTCTCTCTCTGTAAGTCCACCACATTTATGAATTATCCTATCTGCTATTGTAGATTTGCCGTGATCAATATGGGCAATGATTGCGAAATTTCTAATATTATCGATTGTAGACATGATTACGATCTTATTTTCGCGCCAGATTTTGACTCTACAGTAGAAATTATAAGTTTATTAATTTTTTCTAAATCTTCATCTATTAAAGTTTTTTCTGATGATTGAATTGTAACATTCAAAGCAATTGATTTTTTATCAGTAGGAATATTTTCTCCTTGATAAACATCAAAAACTTTGACTGATCTAATTAAATTTTTATCTACTTCAGAAATTATATTTACTAAATCTTGAACTTTAAAATTTTTATCAATTACAAAAGCAAAATCTCTTTCTGATTTTTGATAATCAGAATATTGATATTGTTTTTTTTGATCTTTTAATTTTTTTCTTGTTTCTTTTATATTATCTAAATAAATTTCAATACATACTAAAGCTTCAGTTTTAATATCAATCTTCTTTAAAATATTTGGATGTATTTCACCAAAATAGGCAACTGGATTATTTTCATTTTTATTTAAATAAATACTACCTGATTT
This sequence comes from uncultured Pelagibacteraceae bacterium, assembly GCA_902569725.1. GTDB lineage: Bacteria > Pseudomonadota > Alphaproteobacteria > Pelagibacterales > Pelagibacteraceae > Pelagibacter. Next base: position 53,030 of record CACFVG010000005.1, read on the forward strand.
GCCGGGATGATAATAGCTTGGTGCTTTATCATTAATATAAATTTTATTTTGATCAAAACCTGCTTCAACTAAACTTTGAATTACATCTCTTTTTGCATCAAAAACATCAACTAATCTCTCTTTTTCAATCCAATTATGTCTTGATACTTTTCCAGATCTTAAACCTGCTAAAACTATTTTTTGTTGGCCAGGTTTATTTCCATTAAATATTGGTCCAATTTCAAAAAGTAAAATATCTTTAAAACCTCTATCTAAATTCTTTTTTAAATAAATTATCAAGTTAGAAAAAATTGAACTTCTTAAAACATTTAAATCAGAACTTATTGGATTTACAATTTCTACTTCGTTCAAATCTTCCTTAAATAATTGGTTAATTTTTGAGTCTGTAAAAGACCAAGTTACAGTCTCAAAATAGCCTTTTGAAGCAACAGAACGTTGCAAAAAATGAAATAATTTTTGTTGTTTATTAAGTGTAGGTTTATCTCTAACTTTTTCTGGTAATTCTGTTTTAATTTGATCATAGCCCTTAATTCTTGCTATTTCTTCTACTATATCAATTGGCTGTAGGATATCTGGCCTCCATGAAGGAACAGTTAAATTTAAATCATTATTTTTTTTTTTAATTACAAATCCTAGGCTGGTTAAGATTTTCATTATTTCTTTTTCAGCAACTTTAAACCCTGTAATACTTTGAAAAAAAGTTATTGGGAATTTAATTTGTACTTTTTTATAAGTTTCAATTTTTTGGACATCTAGTTTGCTTATTTCACCACCACATATTTTTTGTATTAATGCAGCTGCTTTAACCAAGCCTTCTTTTATTGAATCTGGGTCAATTCCTCTCTCAAATCTAAATTTTGCATCAGTATCTATATTTAATAATTTAGAAGTTTTTCTTATAGAATTTGGATGAAAATATGCTGACTCTAATAAAATGTT
>CACFVG010000006.1 GCA_902569725.1 uncultured Pelagibacteraceae bacterium
TGAAAGTGGCACAGAAAGTAATTTAAAAATAAATAATAGAAGCTTACTAAAAATTTTAAGTGAACGAATACGAGAAAAAAATAAAGTAAAAAAATAAATTAATAAAATTTAAATCATTTTAATTTCCAAGCAAACATTGGTAAAAATGTTGCAACGATAAAAGAACTAAATAATAAAGATTGAGAAATAAATGCCGGTACAAAATCTACAGGTATAATTATTCCAACTAATAGTGACTTTGAAAAATCTGGACTAGGAAATAACAGAAGTCCCCCAGCCAATCCAATTATAATAGATACTAATATATTTTTCTCATTAAGTGATTTTGTATAAAAACTGTAAAAAATACTTAAAACCGCAGCACAACAAAATAAATCAGCTAATAAGAATAAATATAAAATACTGAAGCCCATTGAAGAAACTAAAAATGTAATAAGAGATAAAAAGATTATAATTTGTTTAGAAAGTTTTAAATAATCCCCTTTAAAATTAATAATTTTATTTCCATCAACTACTATTAGACTTGATATAGCGTTTATTAATGTATCAATACTGCTTACAGTTAATGAAATTGCTAAAATTAATATAATTACTGATATAATAATTACTTCTTCTTTTAGTAATAGAGAGAAGAAAGCAAGATCAGGAATAATATTTTGGTTAGTTGAAACTGCAATCAAGCCAGAAAAACCCATAAAAAAAACTATAGGAATGATTATTAAAAAAGAAAAAAATAAACTCTTCTTTAATACAGTATTATTTTTCGCTGCATATACTCTCTGCCAATTTCCCTGGTGAAAAAGGTTAGTTGCTGCAACAGCTATAAAAAAAGTTAATCCTGCTGTAAAATTTGGTAAGTAATCTGAACTTAAAAGTATAGGTTTATTTGATTTAATAAAATCAATATTAAATTGCTCAGAATTGAAAGAAATCAGATGACTAAATGAAATTAATAATAATATTACAAGTATTATAAATTGAATATTGTCAGTAAAAATTGAAGCTCTTAATCCTCCATACAACGTATAAATCAATGATGATAAAATTACTATTGAAGCAGTAATCCATAAGCTTGTGCCTGATATGTAATTAATCAAAATAGATACTGCTGTAACTTCGGCAATTAAAAAAATTAACATATAAAAAACTGATAAGAATAAAATTAATTTAAATAATTTTTTTCCAAATTTTATTCTTATAACTTCGATTAAAGTTTTAGCTTTTGGAAATAATTTTCTAAATTTTTCACCTATAAAAATTAAAATAAATAATGGAAATGCGGCACCTAAAGAATACCCTATGACAGCACCTATGCCTCCCCAAGTTGCTGCTGATGCTGGACCAAACAATATCCAAGTTCCTAATGCTGATGAAACTAAACTAGTTGTTAATGAAAATGTTCCAATGTTTCTATTAGCAACTAGATAATTATTTAAACCTTTATATTTTTTTGAATAATAAATTCCAATTACAACAAATATAGTACTTAAAATTAATATTAATAAAATCGCAGATGATTGACTTATTGTATTTAACGATCCCATTTTTCCCTTTCTGAATTACCGGACAGGTTCTTAGGGTTTAATCTCAGTCTTTCGACACCCCTTTTTTAGTAATATTTAATTATATTTAATTAAATAAAATTATCCATAAATAATTTAAAAAAAATTTTATCAACATTCATTTAGTTTAGAATTATTAAAAACAAACTATATGATCAATGTAAATTGGTCTTTTGATACCAAATTTTTCATCTATTTGATGTTGATGAATGTGATGGGAGTGAACTAAAACAGGAACTAAATGATTTGTTTTTGTTTTAAGAGTGTAGATAAAATTTGTTCCTCTAAACTTTCTATCAACAACCTCCAACTTTAAATTACTTTTATCATCATGTTCGAGATCTTCAGGCTGCAATAACAATTTCACAGATGAACCTTTTGGGTAATGTTTGATAAAGTTACCTTTTATAGTACCCAGATCTTCATTTTCTAAAGTATTTTCTCCAGTTACTCTTGCAGGTATTAGTATTCCTCTATTTAAAAAATTTACTACCTCTACTGAATTTGGAAAATGGTAAACGTTATAAGGATCATCATATTGTTTAAGTTGATCATTTAAAATTACTCCACATTTTGACCCCAGATAAAAAGCTTCATACGAATCATGGGTAACTACAATAGTTGTTATTTTTAAATCATTTAAAAGTTTTTTTAGCTGAACTTGTATTTCTTCTTTAAAACTTTGATCAACGTTTGATAGTGGCTCATCTAACAACAAAAGATCAGGTTGTGTAACTAATGATCTAGCAAGAGCTGCTCTTTGCGCTTCTCCTGCGCTTATTTGGTGAGGATATTTGCTTAATATTTTTTCTATATTTAATAATTTAATTATTTTTTTAGGATTTATTTTCTTTTTTCCATTTAGCTTTTTTGCTTCAGATCCTAAATATATATTTTTTTCAACAGTATAATGAGGAAACAAACTATTTTCTTGAAATGATAGAGATATATTTCGATTTTCTGGTTCAATATGATCATTCGCAGAAGATAAAATATTATCTTTAAGTTTTATTGATCCAGATTTAATTTTTTCTAATCCTGCAATTGTTCTAAGGATTGTAGTTTTGCCAACGCCGGATGGTCCCAAAAGGCAAATTATATCTCCCTTATTTTCAATATTAAAAGAAACATTTTTTACTTTAGTTTTTCCACCAGCTCTAAAACTAACATTTTTTATTTCTAAAAAATTTTTATTCATCATTATCTCTTAAAATATATTTAGACGTAAGTAAAATAAAGAAACTTGCAATAATTATCAAACATAACGAAGGAACTGCAGCAGCTTCCAATAAATCCTCAGATGCGGAAATATATGCTGTGGTTGCAAAAGTCTCAAAATTAAAAGGTCTCAAAATTAATGTGATTGGTAATTCCCTTATTATTTCTAATGAAATTAATATGATAACAAATAAAAGTGAATTCCTTAAATAAGGAATGTGAATATTTAAAAAAGTTTTTGTTTTAGAGTATCCAAGAAGATAGGCACTCTCATCAACAGCAATGTTCATTTTTTCATATCCAGATTTTATTCCATTAAAGGCTAATGAATAAAATCTAACAAAATAAACTATCACTAAACCTAATATAGAACCAATAAATATTTTTTTTATTGATAAAAATCCTAATGACTTAATTAAATTTTCATCAAACCATGCAACGAAAGTTATAAATGCAATGGCAAGTATTACTCCTGGTATAGCATAACCAGAAATTGAAAAAGTAGACAATGCATTTAAAATTTTTTTATTTGAAACTCTATTTCCATAATTAGATATTAAAGCAAAAAATAATAAAACTAAGCTTGATAAAGACACTAAATATAAAGTATTTAATAAAAGATCGGTTATTTGTATTCCGGTTAAATTTTCTGGGAATTTTATTGTCCAGTATAACATTTGGCTCAATGGAAATAAAAAACTTAAAAAAAACAAAGTGAAACAAAAAATAAATGCAAAAAATGATTTCGCTCCACAAAGTTTAATTTTTTCCTTTTTCTTAAATCCACCTTTTGCTTCCAAATGATATCTGGCTTTTTTTCTGGATAAATTTTCTGTTAAAAATAAAATAAATATAAATAATAATAGAAAAAAAGATATTCTGTTTGCAAACGCCAAATCATCAAAAGTTATCCAGGCATTATAAATACCGGTTGTTAAAGTGTTTACAGAAAAAAAATCTACTGCTCCGAACTCAGCCAATGTTTCCATTGCTACTAATGATAAACCGGCAACTATAGCTGGACGTGCAGCAGGTAATATTATTGAATAAAAAGATTTAAATTTTGAAAAACCAAGATTTTTACCTAGTTCTATTAGATTTTGCGATTGGTATAAAAATGATGATCTAGCAAGTATATATACATATGCATAAAGTGAGAAAGAGATTGATAATATCAACCCAAACATGCCACTAAATTTTGGTATATGTTTATTATACTCTCCATCACCAAATAAATATTTTAAAATTGTAAAAGCAGTTCCATAATTTTCAAAAAAAGCGAATAAGGAATATGCATAGATATAAGGGGGAACAGCAAAGGACAGTATTAAAGCCCACTTAAAAAAATTAGCACCAGGAAACTGGTAAAAAGAAACCACATATGCTGAGCCTACTCCTAAAATAAATGTTAAAAATAGAACTCCAATTAAAAGAGTTAAAGAATTAAATATATATTCAAAAAAAAAAGTTTGTTTGAGAATTTCAAAATAATTTGATGTATCCTGAAAAAAACTTGTAAAAACAGTTAATATTGGAACTGCAACGATCAGTGAGATGCTCAAAGAGCTTAAATACCAAAAATTAAATTTCATATTATAATCCGCCTTATAAAAGAAAAGTAATTTCCAAAAAAAATTTTAGTGTCCATGAGGAAGGAGATTTTGAGACCCAAAACATGGACACTAATTAAAGAAATTATTTAAAATTAAATAACTTTAAGATGTGCGGAACCTCCTTGTTATTAATTTCTGATAATTTTCTTTTATTTATTCTTTTATCAATTTTTTTACACTCCTCGATACATGCGGGACATGCCTTGGAAGATTTATTATAATTGACTTCAGAAATAAATTTTTTTATTTCCATTTACTTCCATCCAGCAGCTGTCATTACTTCTAATGCAGCAGCTTGATTTTTTCCGTAAGTAGAAACTTTTGTTTTTAGATCTTGTTTAAAATCTAATCCCAAATTGTTTACTACTAATGGACTTGGTGAAACTCCAGCAATCATTGGAAACTCAAATGTATTGTTAGTAAAATGTTCTTGAGCTGAAGGTGACAATAAGTAGTCGACAAGTGCAATAGCATTTGCTTTGTTTGGAGCACCTTTAACTAGAGCAGCACAACTAATATTCATATGTGTTCCTCTACCGTCTTGATTTGGAAAAAATGCTTTAACTTTTTTAGCAGCTTCTTGTTGTTCTGCACCTTTGTTTCCAGAAAGCATAAGAGCTAAATAATATGTATTAGCTACAGCTATGTCTGCTTCTCCAGCAGCTACAGCCATAATTTGAGCTCTATCGTTTCCTTCAGAAGGTCTTGCCATGTTTGCAACAACTCCCTTTGCCCATTCTGCAGTTGCTTTTTTTCCATTATTAGCAATCAATGAAGCTACAAGAGATTTGTTATAAATGTTACTAGATTTTCTTATTACTAATCTACCTTTCCATTTTGGATCGGCTAAACCTTCGTAAGACATTCCAGATAATTCTGCACCAGTAACTCTTTCTGGTGAGTAGTAAATTATTCTTGCTCTTTTAGCTACCCCAACCCAATGTGATGTTCTAAAGTTTTTTGGAACAGATGATTTAATTGTCGCTGAAGTTAATCCACTTTGCGTCATACCTTTTGCTTGAAATGCACCACATCTTCCAGCGTCAGCTGTAATATAAAGGTCCGCTGCAGAGTCAGAACCTTCTTCGATCATTCTTTTTTCTAAAGCTCCTGATTTGCCGTTAATTAAATTTACCTTAATTCCAGTCGCTGCAGTAAACTTATCGTAAAGTTCTGCATCAGCTTTATAATGTCTTGCATTAAAAATATTTACCTCGTTTGCAATTGCAAATGTGGATACAATTAATGAAAGAATTAAACTTAGAATTGATATTTTTCTCATTTTTATCCTTTATTTTTATATATTTTATTGAAAATGAGAATTATTATCAATGAGAATAGTTATCAATCGCACTCATTGTCGCAGGTTGTATTAAAACTTCCACTCTGAGATTTTGCTATAAAGAAAGTTTCTAAATGCTTGGACTCTAGCCACATTCCTTAATGATTCAGGATAAACGAAATGGGCCTCTGTAATTGGTCCTTCTACCTTTGGTAATACTTTAATTAAGTTTCTAGATTGAAATACTAGGTAATCCGGTAATGCCGCTAGCCCTACACCACTTTCAACAGCTAAAAGTAGTCCCATAACGCTATTTACTTTCATAATAGGTTTTCTTTTGCTGTTATCTTTCATTCCAACTTTTAAGGCCCAATCTGGATTGTAGACTGGAGAAGGTGCTCCTTTGCCAAAAGATATAAATTTATGTTTGCTTAAATCATTTAGTGTCTTTGGCATTCCATATTTTTCTAAATATTTGTTAGATCCATAAATATGATAATTAATATCAATCAATTTCCTTTGAATATAATTTAATTTTTTAGGTCTTCTCATAAAAATACCTATATCAGCTTGCCTAGTACTTAAATCTAGCTCTTTATCATCAAATATCAATTCAACTTCTATTTCAGGGTTTAATTGCATAAATTCTTGAATTCTTGGAGTAAGCCAATGTGTTCCAAAACTTCTAACTGTCGTAATTGTTATTTTTCCTGAGGGTTTATCCTTTTGATCTCCCAATGAAGTTTCTACCTCTTTAAGCTTACTTATCACCTCGTGAGCTGTTTTAAATACATATTCACCATTTTCAGTCAGAGTTAAACCTCTTGCGTGTCTCTCAAATAATTTAACTTTTAAATCATCTTCTAAAGATTGAATCTGTCTACTTATAGCAGATTGGCTTAAGTTAAGGTTTACTGTTGCGCTTGTAAAACTTCCAGCCTCGGCAACAGCATGAAATATTTTTAATTTATCCCAATCCATTATTTGTTTAAGTCTACTATATATCTACCAGATGTTTCACCTTTAAGCATCTTCGGGTAAACATCTAAAAGGTCTTCTAAACTAATTTCTTTAATTGATTGACTTAACAAATCAAAATTAATTAGTTTAGCTGACTCTTCCCATAAAAATTCTCTTCTTTTTATAGAAGTGTTCACAGAGTTAATTCCCCAAAGCTTTACACCTCTAATAATAAAGGGCATTACAGTCGTATTTAACTTTATGTCCGCAGCATTTCCACATGCTGCAACAATTCCAGTTTCTTTAGTTTGAGCTAAAATATTTGCTAATACTTGTCCTCCTACTGTATCCACTGCGCCGTCCCACAAACCTTTATCCAAAGGTCTAGCTTCCTTCATTAATTCGCTTGTATTTACTGTGTTTTTTGCACCTATTGATTTTAAATATTCTTTATTACTCTCTTTTCCAGTAACGGCAGTTACATTGCAACCTAATTTATTTAAAATCATAACTGCTATACTTCCAACTCCACCAGATGCACCAGTTACGATTACATTTTCAACTTTTTCCCCAAGTAGAAGTTCTTCTCTTGCAGTTTTAGTTGTGAAAGAACATGCTAAAGCTGTAAGTCCAGCAGTTCCCAAAATCATTGCTTGCTTTGAGGTTAATCCTTTTGGTTTTTTTACTAAAAAATCTCCATTAACTTTTGCATATTGAGAATAACCTCCATAAAAAATTTCTCCGACTCTCCATCCTGTCAGTATTATTTCATCACCTGGTTTAAATTTGTCATTTTGACTTTCTTCAACTTTGCCTGAAAAATCTATTCCTGGTATATGTGGAAATTCTTTAACTAATCTTGCACCATTTTTTAATATTAATGCGTCTTTAAAATTTAATCCTGAATATTCAACTTTAACTAAAACATCCCCATGTTTTAAAAAAGTTTTATTAATAGATTTTATTTCTCTACTAAAATTTTCACCTTCTTGGTTGATAACCAAAGCCTTGAAACTGTCTGACATAAGTTAATATAAACTTTATTTTGCAATGAATCGCAAGTATCTATTCTGATAGCTTAAATCTTCTTTAAATTTACCTAAATAATAATTAGTAACAGTCGTAGCTTGTTCTTTTTTAATTCCTCTCATAGTCATACACTGGTGAGTTGAATCTATACTTACTGCAACACCTTTTGCATCAAGCGAGTCCATTATTGTTTTTGCAATCTGCATTGTAAGTCTCTCTTGAGTTTGAAGTCTTTTAGAAAACACTTCAACAACTCTGGCTAATTTACTTAAACCAACAACTCTATCTTTTGGAATATATGCTACGTGGGCCACACCTATAATTGGTGCCATATGATGTTCGCAGTGACTTTGTACAGAAATATTTTTTTGTACCACCATATCATCATAACCATTAACATCTCCAAAAGTCTTGTTTAAAATTTCTTTAGGATCTTCTTTGTAGCCTTTAAAATATTCTTTAAAAGCTTTTGTGACTCTTTTAGGCGTTTCTAATAATCCTTCTCTTGAAGGGTCTTCTCCTATCCATTTTAGAATTTTTATAAACGCTTCTTCTGCTTCTTTATCAGATATAGTATCTATCTTCTTTTGATTTTCATTTTTAACTAATTTCATGACGTGCTTTTATATATATAATTCCTTAATTTTAAAATATTTAATATATTCTCTAATATGTTAGATAAACAATATTATATGTTTAAAAAGAGAGAAAATGTCGCTGATATTGAAGAAGGAAATTTATTATCCCCTAAATTTGATAATGATGGTCTAATTCCAGTAATTACAACATGTTTTAAAACTAAAGAAATTCTAATGCACGGCTATATGAATGTCGAAGCTTTAAAACTAACAATAGAAACTAAAGAAGCTCATTATTGGAGTAGATCCAGAAAGCAAATATGGCACAAAGGAAAAACAAGCGGATTTATTCAAAAAGTAAAGGAAATAAGAATTGATGATGATCAAGATTCTGTATGGCTAACCGTTGATATTGGTGATGGCGCTAGTTGTCATGTAGGTTATCGTTCTTGCTTTTATAGATCAGTGCCACTAGGAAAAATTGACAATGCAAGACAAATTGAAATGAAATTTGAAGAAAAAGGAAAAAAGTTTGATCCAGAAAAAATTTATAAAGGTCAAGCTAATCCAACTAAAATTTAATTTAAATGGATAGTTCTGATTTCAAAATAATAAAAAGATTTGGACCTTCTGTTTTAAAAGTCAAGATTCCAGAAAACATAATAAATACTTTAAATGATCATTTTGATAAAATAATTTCAGATAAAGAAGAAAGTAAAAGACTAAATCATGGAGAGGATTTAGTTGGTGATGTTACACAAGAATTAAAATTAGAAAAAGAAATAATGGAAAAATCAGGATGGATAAAGTTTTTAGGATCAAATATAGATAAATGGATGAAGGAAGAAGTAGGAAGAGGTATAACTAAATTTATTATGATTAATTCATGGATAGTTAGACAGTACAAAAATGAATATAATCCTACACATTGGCATAATGGACATATTTCAGGAGCAGGATATTTAAAAGTTCCAAAAACTTTAGGTAAACATCTTCAAGATAAACAAAATAGAGATTACAGGGGTGGAAATTTACAATTAATTCATGGTTCAAGAATGTTTTTAAGTCAATCTACATTGAATATAGTTCCAGAAGTTGGTGATTTTTATTTTTTTCCAAATTATTTAATGCATACAGTTTTTCCATTTAAAGATACAGATGAGGAAAGAAGATGTATTTCTTTTAATTGTAAGATAGATGATGAACTTTATAATGTCTATGGTGGATAAAATTCAAAAAAATGTTTTGGGTGAAAATTTAGAAGAATGTTCTAAAGACCCATTGACAGGTTGGTTTAGAGATGGATGTTGTAATACTGATGAAAATGACCATGGTCTTCATACAGTCTGCGTTAAAGTCAATAATCAATTTTTAGAATGGTGCAAATCGGCTGGAAATGATTTGATTACACCTCATCCAGAGTTTGGATTTCCAGGATTGAAAGACGGAGATAATTGGTGTGTATGTGCTTCATGGGTTGCAAGAGCTATAGAAGCGGGAAATGGCTGTTCAATATATTTAAAAAAAACTCATGAAAACACTCTTAGACTTGTTCCAATTGAAACTTTAAAAAAATTTGCAATAGATCTTTCTTAATTTACATATTTCCATATTTAGGTCCACCACCACCCTCAGGTGTTACCCATGTTATGTTTTGAGATGGCTCTTTAATATCGCAAGTTTTACAGTGAATACAGTTTTGAGAATTTATAACAAATTTATTTATATTATTTTCAATTTGAACTTCATAAACACCCACTGGACAATATCTTTGTGCAGGCTCATCATATTTATCAATCGTATATTCTATAGGTAAATTAGGGTTTTTTAGCTGTAAATGTACTGGTTGATTTTCAGTATGATTTGTTCCAGTTAAATAAACAGAACTTGTTTTATCAAATGTAATAATATTATCAGGTTTTGGATATTCAATCTTTTTCATTTCGTTAGCAGGTCTTAAAGTTTCATGATCTGCATGTTTATGTTTTAAAGTAAAAGGTAACTTTCCTCTAAATAATATTTGATCGATACCTGTAAATATTATTCCTAAAATTAATCCCCAACTAAAACTTGGCTTAACGTTTCTTGCTTCATATAATTCCTTGTAAACCCAACTTTTTTTAAATTTTTCTTCATAAATAGATAAATTTTTATTTTCTTTTAAGTATTCATCAATAGTTTCTGCTGCAATCATTCCACTTTTCATTGCAGTATGAGATCCTTTAATTTTTGGCATATTTAATGTGCCTGCATCACATCCAACCAGTAATGCTCCAGGCATATACATTTTGGGCAAACTCTGAATACCACCTTCTATTAATGCTCTAGCTCCATAAGCAATTCTTTTACCACCTTCTAAATATTTTTTGATTGAAGGATGTGTTTTAAATCTTTGAAACTCATCAAATGGAGATAGGTATGGGTTTTTATAATCTAATCCTATCACATAACCTAAGTAAATTTGCTTATTATCAGCATGATAAATAAAACTTCCACCATATGTATTATTGTCTAAAGGCCAGCCAGCCGTATGCATTACCAATCCTTCCTCGTGCTTGTTTGAATCTATTTCCCAAATTTCCTTAAATCCAATACCATATTGTTGAGGACTTTTTCCTTTATCTAATTCAAATTTTTTAATTAATTGTTTACCGAGGTGTCCTCTGCAACCTTCGGCAAATACTGTAACTTTTGCATGAAGCTCAATTCCTGGTTCGTGACTATCTTTTTTATTTCCATCTTTATCTAAACCCATATCCTGAGTGGCAATACCTTTAACAGAATTATCCTTATTATATAAAATTTCACTAGCTGAAAATCCTGGAAAAATCTCTATTCCTAAGTTTTCAGCTTGCTCGGCCAACCATCTACATAAATTAGCTAAACTTATAATATAATTATTATGATTATGTTGAACCTTTGGAAGCAACCATGTTGGCCAACTTATTGAATTTTTTTTACCTAAAAAAAGAAATTTTTCTTTTGTAACTTTGGTTTTTATAGGTGTGTTTAATTCTTTCCAATTTGGAAATAATTCATCCAAGGCTCTAGTTTCAAAAACATTACCTGACAAAATGTGTGCACCTATTTCAGATGCTTTTTCTAAAAGGCAGACATTAATATCTGGATTTAACTGCTTTAACTTTATAGCAGTTGAAAGTCCCGATGGTCCGCCTCCTACGATGACTACATCGTATTCCATCACTTCTCTGGACATAATATTATTTTTTTACAGTATTTGTTATTTTTGTATAGTATTTAATTTATTTAATTCTTCTAAGAACTGTGGGAGGGCTTCAAATAAATCAGCTTCTAAACCATAATCTGCGACACTAAATATTGGCGCTTCACCATCTTTGTTAATTGCAACAATAATTTTACTCTCTTTCATTCCAGCTAAATGTTGAATAGCTCCTGAAATTCCGACTGCAATATATAAATCTGGTACAACAACTTTGCCTGTTTGCCCTACTTGATGATCATTTGTAATATATCCAGCATCAACAGCAGCTCTGGATGCTCCAATTGCCGCGTTTAATTTATCAGCAATTGCAGTAATTAACTTGAAATTATCTCCACTTCCCATTCCTCTTCCTCCAGATATTACTACTCTAGCAGTACCTAATTCAGGTCTATCTGATTTAACCTCTTCTCTTTTTATAAACTTAGTTAAATTTGAAGCTTCACTTTTTTCAGCTTTTACAATTTCTGCAGAGCCACCACTTGTTGGCGCAGGATCAAAGGATGTAGGTCTAATAGTTATACATTTTTTTGCATCTGTGCTTTTTACTGTTGCAAATGCATTTCCAGCATAAATTGGTCTTAAAAATGTATCAGTTGAAGTTACTTTAATAATATCACTTACTTGAGATGTATCTAATAGTGCAGCAACTCTTGGCATTAAATTTTTACCAAACGTATTAGCTGAGCAAACAATATGTGAATAGTTTTCTGAATTTTTTATTACTACTGGAGCAAAATTTTCAGGTAAAAAATTTTTGTAAATTTCGTCATCTACATGAATTACTTTTTTTACGTTAGGAACTTCAGAAACAGACTTAGCTACTGTCTCACAAGAATGGCCTATTACTAAAACATGCAAATCTTGATCAATTTGTGATGCTGCTGTTATTGCGTTTAAGGTAAATGGTTTAACATCTTTATTATTGTGTTCTGCTATTAAAAGTGCTGACATTATATTACTTTTGCCTCATTTTTTAATTTTTGCACTAGCTCTTCAACGCTAGCAACTTTGATTCCTGCTTTTCTCTTTGGTGGTTCTTCAACTTTAATTTGTTCTATTCTTGGTTTTGTATCAATTCCTAAATCTGAAGCATTAATTTGCTCTAAAGGTTTTTTTTTTGCTTTCATTATATTGGGTAATGAAGCATACCTTGGTTCGTTTAATCTTAAATCACATGTTACAATTGATGGAATATTTGTTTCAATAGTTTCCAAACCTTCATCTACTTCTCTTGTTACTTCAAGAGATTTTTCTTTAACATCTATTTTTGATGCAAAAGTTGCTTGTGGCCAGTTAAGTAGTGCAGCTAGCATTTGACCAGTTTGATTACAATCATCATCAATCGCTTGTTTACCCATAAACACTAAATCTGGTTTTTCTTTTTCAACAATTTTTTGTAAAATTTTTGAAACTGCTAATGGTTCAATAATTCCATCGACTTTAACATGAATTCCTTTGTCAGCACCTACTGCTAAAGCCTTTCTAACTGTCTCTTGAGCTTTATCTTCACCAATTGTAACTGCAACAACTTCTTTAGCTTTACCAGATTCTTTTATTTTTACAGCTTCTTCTATTGCATTATCATCAGGTGGGTTAGTTGACATTTTAACATTATCAGTAACTACCCCAGTTCCATCTTCTTTAACCCTTACTTGCACGTTGTAATCAATAACTCTTTTAACTGCGACTAGTATTTTCATTATGCTCTCAATAAATCATTTTTTGGATCGTAAGGACTTTCATCTAAAATAGTAGCATCATACATTTTTCCAAGAATATCAATTTTCAATTTTTGACCTGTTGACGCAACCTCCGGCTTAACCATCCCCAATGCAATTGATTTATTTAATCTAAATCCAAAGTCACCCCCAGTCGCTCTACCAACTACTTTTCCATTATCATATATGGGATTATTACCAAGTACATCAGCATCTGTTACATTATGTACTTCGAGTGTTACTAATTTATTGTTGAAACCTTTTTCTCTCCACTTATTTAAAGCTTCTAAACCTATAAATTTTCCTTTATTTGGGTGAATAAATCTATCTAAACCTGATTCATATGGAGAATATTCAATAGAAAGCTCCGTACCAACTAACTTATAAGATTTTTCAACTCTTAAGCTGTTCATTGCTCTAATACCATATGGTTTTAGACCCAAATCTTTTCCAGCTTCCATAAGTTTATCAAAAATATGGTTTTGATATTCAATTTGGTGATGAAGTTCCCAACCAAGTTCTCCAACAAAATTTACTCTCATTGCATTACATGGAGCATAACCAATATCAACTTGCTTAGAGCTTAACCATTTAAAATTTTCATTTGAAAAATCATCTTTTGAAACTCTTTGCATTAATTCTCTTGCTTTTGGACCTGAAACTACAAGAACGCCTAGGCTATTAGTTAGGTTTTCAAATTGAACACTTCCATCCTTTGGCATCCATTTTAATATCCAGTCATGATCTAATCTTTGGAATGCTCCAGCTGATACTAAATAAAAACTATTTTCAGCTTCTTTCATTATTGTAAACTCTGAATGAACTCCACCTTTTGTATTTAGTGCATGGCACAAATTAATTCTTCCAATTTTTTTAGGAAGTTTATTTGCAACTAAATAATCTAGGAACTCTTCTGCTCCTTGTCCCTTTATTCTACATTTAGCAAAAGCCGACATATCTAGTAAACCAACATTTTCTTTTACATTTTTGCACTCTTTCTCTACTGCTTTAAACCATTTTGATCTTCTAAATGACCAGTCATCTTTTTGTTCCATTCCACCCGTTGCAAAGAAATTTGGTCTTTCCCATCCAAATTTTTGTCCAAACACTGCACCAAGATTTTTCATTCTTTCATAACAAGGAGCTGTTCTTAAAGGTCTAGCTGCTGGTCTTTCTTCATCTGGAAAATGAGTTATAAAAACATGACTATAAGCTTCCTCATTCTTTTCTTTTAAATAAGATTTTGAGCAATAATCACCATACCTTCTTGGTTCAACACCAAGCATATCTACTGTTGGTTCCCCATCTATTATCCATTCTGCTAATTGCCAACCAGCACCACCAGCAGCAGTAATTCCAAAACTGTGACCTTCGTTAATCCAAAAATTTTTTAATCCCCATGCTGGTCCAACAATTGGATTTCCATCTGGGGTATAGCAAATTGCACCATTATAAACTTTTTTGACTCCAACTTCACCGAAAGCTGGAACTCTATGTATCGCTCCTTCAATATGTGGAGCAAGTCTATCTAAATCTTCCTGGAAAAGTTCATATTCTGAATCTTTTGAAGGTCCATCAACATAACAAGCAGGAGCTCCATCTTCGTACGGTCCCAATATTAATCCACCAGCTTCTTCTCTCATATACCATCTACTATCGCTATCTCTTAAGACTCCCATTTCAGGTAAACCTTCTTTTTTTCTTTTTTGAATTTCTGGGTGAGGTTCAGTTACAATGTATTGATGTTCAACAGGTATAACAGGAATATCTAGTCCAACCATTTTCCCAGTTTGTCTTGCAAAGTTTCCTGAACAAGAAATAATATGTTCACATTCGATTGTTCCCTTATCTGTTTCTACTACCCATCCATCTTTTGTTTGTTTCATTCCAATAACAGTAGTATTTCTATAAATTTCTGCACCTCTATTTCTTGCTCCTGTTGCAAGTGCTTGGGTTAAATCAGCAGGTTGAATATACCCATCTTCAGGATGTTGTATTGCTCCAACTAAGTCTGAAGTATTACATAATGGCCAAATTTCTTTTACTTGATCAGGTGATAAAAATTTTACATCAACGCCTATTGTTTGCGCTACACCAGCATATTGATGATATTCATCCATTCGATCTTTGGTGCTTGCTAGTCTGATGTTAGATACAACGCTAAATCCAACATTTTGCCCTGTTTCTTTTTCCAATGTTTTATAAAAATCGACAGCATATTTGTGTAATTGTCCTACTGAATAGCTCATATTAAACAAAGGAAGCAGTCCTGCTGCATGCCAAGTAGATCCGGAGGTTAATTCTTTTCTTTCAACCAAAACTACATCTGACCAACCTTTTTTTGCTAAATGATAGAGTGCACTTACTCCTACAACTCCACCACCAACAACAACAACTTTA
Source organism: uncultured Pelagibacteraceae bacterium (assembly GCA_902569725.1). Taxonomy (GTDB): domain Bacteria; phylum Pseudomonadota; class Alphaproteobacteria; order Pelagibacterales; family Pelagibacteraceae; genus Pelagibacter. The sequence continues at coordinate 15,605 of CACFVG010000006.1, forward strand.
GTTTTAGATTTCATAAAAGCGATTCCTACTAAATTTTTTTTACTACTTAAACAAAAATCTATCTTATATTGATGAACCTAGAGATACAGGCTGCGAAACTGCTGTTGTTAACCAACAATCTTTGAGAGGACCATCTGAATTATATTTTTCTACCATCCAGTTGAATTTATAGTAGTTTTTCTCTTTGCCTAAGATGGTTACCTCATAAGAAGCAAGAGAATCTGTCGTTTTTACTTCTACTATATTGTGATCAATATGATTTAAGAGCATTTTATAAGATTCGCTGCTCAATAAATTTTTGAACTTCTCTAGAGGACCAGTATATTTTTTATTATTTGGATGTGCAAACTCCCAAGTTTGTTCTATTCCAGCATTTTTAAAAGGATCATCATTATTTTTTAAACTTCTTAATTGGATTTTTACCACTTGATATGGTTCAATTCCATTGTTAGGTTTAATTACATCAGCCTTAGTCGTTACGATAAACATAACAGCAAAAACAAAAATCAGTATTAAATAGATTAAACCATACAAAAAGTATTTAAAATATTTTTTCATAGCTTCAATGCTGTACTTTTAACATCTTCTAAAAATTTTTTCCTTTTTTTTTCTGAGACAAATGGTACCGCAAAATATCTTCTATATATTACATTGGTTATTCCGCATATATTAAATACTCCTCTTCTTAATCTTTTTGTGGGCATATTTAAAAAAAAAGTCCTTATAGCAAATTGTGGAGAACCATAAGTACAAAAAACAACTGCTCTTTTTCCTTTTAAATTTCCTACTGGATATCCATAATTTCCAAATAACTTTTTAAATTTAAATGCCCAAGGTGGTGCTAAAACCTTATCTATCCAGCCTTCTACAATAGCTGGCATTCTAAAGTTCCATATAGGTGCAATTAAAACAATTATATCTGATTTTTCTATTCTTTTTTGATGATCAATTACAACTTGATCTGGTTCTTCGCCAGAAAATACTGGGTTAAATTTTTCTTTATACAAATCAACACAATCTACTTCGTTTCCATTTTCATTTGCTGTTTTAATAAAAGTGTCTCTTATTGCTGCATTAAATGATTTATCATTATAATGTCCGTATATTAAAAATATTTTTTTCATTTATTCCATATATTATTCAATTTTTTTTCTCTACCACAAGCTTTCTTATATCTAAGGTAATTTAAAAATTTAACTTGATAATAGTCTTGATGTATTGCTTCTGCCTTAAAAAATTCATCAAACTTTCTAACGAAAGTTACAATTTTTTTATTAAATTTTTTTTCTAATTTCATAATGCTATGTTCTATTAAGTTTTTTTGTTTTTCATTCAGATAAAAGGCTACAGACCTATAACTATATCCTTTATCGCAAAACTGACCATATTCATCAAAAGGGTCAATATTTATCCAAAAATGATCAAGTAGATCTTTATAATTTGTTTTATTTATATCATAAATAATTTCAATAACTTCAAAATGTCCTGTATTTCCATATGTAACTTCTTCATATGTTGGATTTTTTGTATTACCACCTGAGTAGCCTGAAATCACTTCGATAACTCCTTCTTTTTTTTCAAATGATTCTTCCATACACCAAAAACAACCTCCAGCAAAATATGCTTTTCCCAAATCTTGGCCAAATACAGATGTTTGTAATAATAAAAATAAAAATATAGCCTTATATTTTAATATCATTTTTATTTCCAATTAACTTCAAACATTGATTCATTTCTTCTAAGTGGAGGAAGTGTAAATGGGCTATTATAAGTTGCCCTTATAGCAAATCCTTTTATTGAAATATTATCTTCTAGGAGTTTTTGTTTAAGAATCTTGTTATGTTTGTCAAAATTTTTATCAGAAGATCTTCCTGAAAATTTTATTACTGCAAAATAACCTTCTGGTATTGTTGTAATTTCTAGATCAGGATTATTTGGTATAGGAGTAGTAACTTTATTGAATTTTGAGGGAAGGTAGAACTGCATAAACATTTGATCGTCTTTTTTTGTTTGAGTAACTGGAACTGTCATTGCTATTTTTTCAGATGTTTTATTTTCTCCAGAAATATATTTAAAAAGTTTTCGAAAACTGTTGTTGTCGCCCTTATTTGCAACTTGAACTATCAATCGGTCTGAATAATAGCGAATTTCATAAATATCGTTTTTTTGTATTACTTTGTAAATTGCTTCTTCATTTGCCATAACATTAGAATATGAAAAAAAAATCATGCTGTAAAATATGAAAAGTATAATTTTTTTCACTATTTTTTTAGCACAGGAAATACAGGGTTAGATTTTTGAAATAATCTTTGATATTCCTGTTTGATGCATTTGTTCTCTATGTATTTTATATCTGCTTCTTCAGAAATCTTTTTAGCTTCATCATTTTGAATCCCATACTGTAACCACAAAGTTTTAGCTCCAAGTTTAACAGCTTCTTTAGCAAAACCAGGTGTTTCTTTTGATGGTCGAAATATATCAACTATATCTATTTTTTCTTGAATATTCTTTAAATTTTCGACCACTGTCTCTCCGTTTATAACCTCTCCTGTAGCAAATGGATTTACTGGTATTACTTTATAACCAAAATCCTGCATATATTTCATTACAACATTTGCAGGTTTTCTTTTTAGGTTTTTAGGATCTTCTCCTTTTTTTTCAGAGCTTACTCCAATCATTGCAATTGTTTTAGAATCTTTAAGAATTTCTTTTATTTGATCGTCACTCATTTATTTTTCCATTTAGGTTTTCGTTTATTTAAAAATGCTGATATGCCCTCATGTGCATCTATGGACATCATATTTAAAGTCATCATCTTACTTGTGTATGCATAAGCTTTTCTTAAAGGCATTTCTAGTTGTTTATAAAATGCTTGTTTTCCAATTTTAATTGTTAAATTTGATTTAGAGGCAATTGTTTTTGCAACCTTTAAAACTTCTTTATTTAGATTTGATTTAGAAAAACAATCATTGATCAGTCCAATTTCCTTGGCATATTTTGCGTTAATAGGCTCACCAGTTAAAAGCATTTTCATCATTCTTTTTCTGCTGATTTTTCTACTAACGGCAACCATTGGTGTGCTACAAAATAATCCAATATTAACTCCAGGTGTTGCAAATGTTGCATCCTTGGTGCTGTAAGCTAAATCGCAACTTGTTGCAAGTTGACATCCAGCTGCATAAGCTGCTCCATGTACTTTTGCTATAACTGGCTTTCTTCCTTCGACTATTTGAATCATTAACTTTGAGCAAAGATTAAATAGTTTAAGATATTTTGATCTTTTCTTTAAACCTTTAACTTCTTTTAAATTATGACCAGCACTAAAACCTTTTCCAGCTCCTTCTAAAATTATTACTTTGGTAGTACTATCTTTATCAAGTTTTTTAAAAGTATTTAAAAGAGATTTTAAAGTTGCAAAAGATAATGAATTATAAGTTTTTGGATCATTGATTATTATATTTTTTACTCCATTACCTAAATTTTTGATCAAAATAACCATAATATTTTATTACTATCATTTTCTTATTTTGTCTGCATATTTTTTTCTTAACTTCTGAAGATTAACTAAATATTCGTCTCTAATATTAGATATGCTTGAAACAGATTTGCCTTTTGATTGTTGTTTAGTGCCATTAATAACTCTTGTTGATAATTTTTTAGAAAGCTTTGGAGCTTTAAGTTTTGTCCAAGGTAATTTTAACGCAGGACCAAATTGTTTTAACATATGCTTCATTCCTGTCTTGCCTCCAGCTAAATGAAATGTCAAAAAAGTTCCCATTAATGACCATCTTAGTCCTGGCCCATCTTCTATTACTCTATCTAAATCTTTAGTGGTAGCATATCCATCATTAATTATATGTAAAGCTTCTCTCCACAAAGCTTCTTGTAATCTATCTGCTAAATATCCAGGAAGTTCTTTTTTAATAATAATTGGATTCATAGAAATTGATTTGTAAAATTTATTAGCCTTATTTAAAAAATTTTTCTTAGTTTTTTTTCCTGCAACAATCTCAACACCGGGGCATAGATAGACTGGATTAAATGGATGTCCTATAATTGCTCGAGCAGGATTTTTACATTTAGAATATATTCTGGTTGGAAGTAAACCTGATGAGCTTGATGAAATTATTACATTAGGTTTTGCTATTTCACTTATAGTATTCATTAAATTTGTCTTTATTTTATAATTTTCGGTAGTGCATTCTTGAATAAAATCAGCATCCTTCACAGCTTCTTTTATAGAGGTTACATATTTAAAATTTTTAAGATTAATTTTTTTTTTATTGAATAATTTTTTTACAAATGGCCAAGCACGTTTTATTTCAATGAGTATTTTTTTTTCTAATTTTAAATCTTTATCGAAAGCAATAACCTTTTTATTGTGTGCTAAGCACCTAATGATCCATCCTATACCTATAACTCCAGTTCCAATAACGGCAATTTTTTTAATCATTTAATCCGCTAAGCCGTCTGATCTAGCAATGTTTCTTTCGATATGAATTGGTAATACTTTTCCATATATTGCTTTTGAATGCTCTGGTGTATTTACTCTCCATGGGTCTAAAACATAAGCTGGAATACACATATATCTAGATTTTTGACCTTCAATTTCTGTAACTCTGTGTAAGGAAAATCTTCCTTTGAATATTTGTAGATCACCTGGTTCTAGTTTTAATTGTTTTACCCTTGTCCTATCGCCATTTAAAACTTTTTTAACTTCCTCAAAATTTTCATTGCCAGGCTCTCTTATGTTAGGACAGTATTCAAATATTCCACCCTTTTCGGGTTTTTGTATCATTAAGCTTAAAGTAAATTCACAACTATCAAAGTGCCAAGGAAGTATTCCTTTAGGTTTCATAACATTATAAGCATGACATGCCAAGGGATCTGCCCATCTATAAATAGGAGAAACACCTAAACATGCTGATACAAATTTTAACAACTCATCTGTTTCATAAAGATATTTCATCTCAGAACTTTTAGAAAAACAATCAGAATTTAAATAACCGTTATATCTATTCATAAAAGTTCTTTTTGGATGATCCTTGGGTAAATTTATATCGTCCTCAGCGTATAAATAAGGATTTATACTTTCTTTAGACATATAAACTTCATCCAATTGTTTTTCCAATTCTAAATTCATTACTTCTAAAGATTTGGGTAAGATAAAATTAGGAATTGTTGAACAACTGAATTTATCTAACTGTTCATTACATTTTTTAATTAAATTTTTAATTATTGGAGAATTTAAGTCGTAAATTGGATATTTTTCTAAATCTACAATAGACTTAAGCCTTTCGTTCACTTCAGGTCTCCATCCTCTCGCATTTTTGCTCTAATTTTTGTTGCTGAAATTTTTTGTATCTCTTCAGGCATTACTATTTCTTCTATTTTATAACCAACTCCCCTTCCATAACAAATATTAGTTATATTAGGTACTAAGATAATTTTAAATCTACCTTCATATTTTGGAATTAATCTTTCTTCTATTTTTTTTTTAACTGTCTCAAAATCAAAAGGATTGTCATCTACTCCTTGAACGTCTCTAATCTGAATGCAAACTTGACCTGTCTTTTTTATTATTTCTTCAAATAAAGCATAGTGACCATCATGAAAGGGTTGCCATCTACCTAGCATTTGAGCAGTTGGTTTTTTGTTATCCCATTTATAAGGCACTATTTTAAATCCTCCTTAATTTTAGATGCCCACATTCTAGCATCTTGAGTTGTTACATGAAAATTAAATTTTTCAGGTTTTGTAAACATTTGGTTGGTATCTTCAAATCTTCCTTCTTTTATAGTATCCACCCAGACGATATAGTCTGCTGGAAACAGATTTCTTGCTTCTGGTGTTGGACAAATAAAATCAGCAACAACATTATTTCCTTCACTTTTTAATTTTAACGCTTCATCAGACATTCTTTTGGATTGTCTTGTTCTGCCTTCTTCTGAAAAATCCCAATCATTAGCAGCTTTTCTGATTTCGTCTGCGTTCAGTCTTTTACATTCAATTAACTTTGCGAGCTCGTTTGCTAAAGTAGTTTTTCCTGCACCAGGCAATCCCATAATTAAAATTATTTTCATTTAATATCTTCTAAAGGATGATGGGACATCAATTCAAGATTATTTTCACCAACTAAGTACTGCTGTTCTAGTTTAACACCTTCTTTTCCGCCTACTTTACCAATATATGTCTCCACTGTTATGGTCATATTTTTCTCAAAAAAACCCTCTCTTTGCCCTCCGTCAGTTGGATATTTTATTTGCGGCCACTCATCACAGAGACCAATTCCATGAACGACACATGAATATCTATTACCATAGTATTCTTCAGGAAGTTTCCATGATTTCTCGGTAAACTCTCTAAATGATACTCCATTTTTAATTAACCTAGCATTATGATTAATATGATCTATGGCCATTTTATATAACTGTTTTTGTTCATTGCTAAATTTATGTCCTTCAACAAAAGTTCTCGATATATCAGCACAATATCCATAGGGACCAACCATATCAGTATCGAATGCAACTATTTCTCCACTTTGAATAACTTTATTGCTACTTTCTTGCATCCATGGATTTGTTCTTTCACCTGATGAAAGTATTCTACATTCTATCCATTCACCGCCATGCTCAATATTTGTTTTGTGTAAAATAGACCAAAGCTCATCTTCGGTCATACCTGCTTTTAATTCATTGCGCATTTTAGCAACACCAATTTCAGCAACTTCAATTGCAGCCTTCATACATTTTAACTCTTCGACAGATTTTATAACTCTTGCCTGCTCAAGAATTAATTTAGCATCTACAACTTCGATACCAATTTGATTTAAAGCAGTTACTGCTGGTCCATTTATAACATCAATCGCTATTTTTTTACTTTTAAAATAAGATTTTGATAAATCTTTGATTTCATTAATCCATTTTTTTAATTGTGAGCTTGATTGGTCTCCATTGCTAAAATAATCCCAAGTAATCGCAGGTCTTATTTCATCAATTAAATTTAGGTCTTTGGATAATATTTCACAGTTAAAATACTCATAAAGAATTACTGGTCCATTTACTGGCACAAAACAATATCTTGTAAGATTATGCATATTATAAACACTCATATTAACGGTGTCTAAAGTATATCTAATATTTACAGGATCAAACAATATGCAGGCCTCTAAATTATTTTTTTCTAATTCTTTTTTAACTCTGTCCAACCTATAAGATCTAAGTTTCTGAAAATTAATTTCATCCTCTCTTAATCTTTTTTTTGTTATGAAATTTTGTTTTTGTTTAATATTGGGATTAATTTTTCTATTAAACTTCATTCAATTAAAGCATTTGTATGCCGACACCAGTTTTTGGGTATGTATATAAATTGTAATTAGCCGTAAGTTCTTCTCCAGCTTTTATATCTTTGACTGATACCATAAACATATATTTTGCATCAGGTTTTTCATTTAAATTGTAATACATATTTTCTCTATTAGTATCGTTCTCATCAAATCTTTTTACTTTAGCTTTTGTATCAATTGGATCACCAAATTTTAATGAGGGCAACATATTTGAAACCATTCTCATCACTGTAGGATCATTTGAATGATTGTAAAAACCTCCTAAAGGCGTTCTTATATATTTGTTTTCAAACTGTTCATCTCTAATATGAGTAACTCCAATAAAAGTATTCGCTTTAATATCTTTATTAGTAAAAAGACCCAATCCTTCAATGGGTGAGTTTTTAATAGTTAATTCATTTGGTAAAGGTCTGTACATAATTTTATATCAAGTTGTTAGCTACCCACTTGTGAAAATGGTGAGTAGGATTATCCATAACTGGAGAAAAATTTCCACCATTATAAACTGGAGAGTTTCTTCCAATCTGCATTCTTTGGATTATATCAACATCTTCTCTTTGTATATCCTCCCATAATTTATGATTTTGTTTTCTTAATGATCTAAATTTTTTTGAATTAGCTGCTTGTTCTCCAACGTAATATAATTCCATATGTTCTATAGTATATTCATGATTAATTGGTTCTAACCAGTAAGCATAATAATGATCTTTGTGTATTCCTAGCATTACATTTGGAAATAATGCCACATACTCAGCTATATGTTCTTTATTCTTTGGCCAGTTAGGAAAACATGGAAGTTTATTTTTACCCTTAAGTCTTGGATTATAAACTACAGTGCCTTGTCCAGCAAATCGATTAGGTAAACCTTGAATATGATAATGATCTTCTATCTTTGAATAAGAGTTTAGACCGGGATGAACCCATGGTAAGTGATAACTTTCACAATAATTTTCAATTGCAAATTTCCAATTGCATTTTGCTTCTAATTTGAAATATCCAAAATCATTTGAGTGTTTTATTAATTTTCTATCTTTTTTGGCCCAAAATTTTGACCATCTATCATCTAGTGGTTTGATATATTTTTCAAAAGGTATCTCATTATTATTAATATTTATCATAATTAAATCTAGCCATACGTATGACCTAATTTCTTTCAAATTACTTTTAGAATTTTTAAACTCTGGGCTCTTATGTTTGTTCATACCTCCAATATGTGGAGTGGCTATTAGATCTCCATCTAAATTGTATGACCATGAATGATAAGGACATCTTATAATATTTTTTCTTTTACATAATTCTGTAACAAGTTTAGATCCTCTATGACTACAAATATTGTGAAATACTTTAATTTGATCCTTTTTGTTTCTTACTAAGAACAAAGGAATTCCTAAAAGATCAAAAGGTTTAATGTCTCCAATATTAGGTATGGAACTTGCAACGCCTATCACAACCCACTTGTCTTCAAAAAGTTTTTTTCTTTCGATTAATGTATAATCTTTACTTGTATAACATTCATTTGGAAGGCCATGTGCTTTGCTAATAGGTTTTTTTACTACATCTAATTTTTTTTTATCAATAATATTATAAATTTCTGACATTATTTTACAACCTCGTAAAGACCTAACCATGCATTGACATCTTTGCTGGCAATATAGTTTGATTTAAAAAATTCTATTTCTTTCCATTTATTATCTTTATTAAGTTGATCTATTTTTTTATCAAAACCATACTCCTCATGAATTCCTTCATTAATTGTAAAGCAAATGAATCCTTTGTTTTTGGTAATTCTAATAAATTCGTCCAATGCAGGCGGTTTTACATGTCCAAATGTAAATGTACCTACACACATTACTGCATCATAAGAATTATCTTCTTCTTCAATAGTTTTGTTTAGGTCTACTTTATTTAATTTTTGATATAGGCCCATTGGTACTAAATCTAATAATTTTTGTGAAAGGTCTGCTCCATAAAAATTTGAAAATCCATATTTTTTTAATTCAACACCTACAAGTCCTGTTCCACAACCGGCATCATAAATTTTAGCATTTTTGTTTTTTTGATATTTAATAAAAACTTCTGATGTTTCTTTGGGTCCTGTATAATTCCAGTCAACCATATCCTGATCGTATTTATTTCCTTTACCCCATTCGTCATAGTATTTCATAACCTCATCGGTCTTTTTTAATTTATAGATTGGTACTTTGTTTCCTACGTCTTTTTGTGCCATTAGCTCCTCATTTTTTGTCCAGTAGGGTCATAAAGTGGTTCTTTAACTATTGAACAGTTAAAAAAGTCGCCATTTATTTCGACTTGAATACCTTTGTCAGATTTTATTTCATTTTGATCAATGTAAGAAAAAGCAACACTTTTATTTACAAAGTGGGCAAAACCTCCAGAAGTTATATATCCAATGCTTTTATCACCTTTTAATACAGCTTCGTTGTAAGTCACATCAATGTCATTTGTTTCAACTATTAATGGGACTAATTTATTTTTACTTTCATCTTTTTGAGCACTATCTTTTCCAATAAAATCTTTATTCCAATTTATAAAAGCATCTAAACCAGTTTCTTTTGCTGTAAAATCAGGGCGATAATCTAATGTCCAAGCCCCCCAATTTTTTTCTAATCTCATAGACATTAATGCTCTTCCCCCAAAAGGCTTTATATTAAATTCTTTTCCAACATTTGTTAATTCTTCATACAATTTTAATTGAAAATGAGGAGCTACATAAATTTCGTATCCGAGCTCTCCTGTAAAAGATATTCTATTTACTATTGCAGGAACTCCAGCAACAAACATTTTTCTAGAGTCTCTAAACTTAAAACTATCATTAGAGACACTTTCTCTAACAACTTTTTGCAAGAGTTCTCTAGATTTTGGTCCTGCAATGCCAAGACCGTGAAATTCATCAGACCTATTTTTGTATTGTAAATTAAATTTTTCTAAATGACTCTCAAACCATCTTCTATGCATTTCTTGTGCTGCTCCTGATCCAAAAACCATAAATTCATTTTCGTCTAAACATGCAACAGTTAAGTCACCATAAAGTTTTCCTCTATATGTAAGCATAGGTGTTAAAGAAATTCTTCCAGGCTTAGGTAATTTACCAGCCATGATATGATCTAAAAATTTTCTAGAATCAGGACCTTTGAATTCATGTTTTGAAAAGTTGGCTACTTCAGTAATGCCTACATTTTCTCTTACATTTATTACTTCTTTTGAAACATAATTATGTGATCTTGACCTTTTAATTGTTGGTTCTTCATAAGCATCTTCTTTATTGTTAGCAAACCACAAAACATTTTCTAAACCAAAAGAATCTCCCATCACAGCTCCTTGTTCAACAAAACGATCGTATAAAGCTGTTGTTTTTTGTTTTCTACCTTTTGGTAAAGTTTCGTTTGGAAAAGTCATTATAAATCTTCTTTCATAATTTTCTGAAGATTTAATCGTTCCATATTGTGGTGATGCATAATCTCCAAATCTAGCAACATCCATTGCCCAAACATCTATTGATGGTTCGCCATCTATAATCCATTCGGCTATACATTTTCCAACTCCTCCTCCTTGGCAGAAACCAGCCATAACTCCAACAGCTACCCAATAATTTTTCATTCCAGGAACTGGGCCAATTAAAGGACTTCCATCAGGACCAAAAGTAAATGGGCCATTTACAATATTTTTTATTCCTGCTTTTTCTAAAGCGGGCATTCTCTCAAATCCAATAGCTAATCTGTCTTGAATATTATCAAGCTTAGGCTCTAAAAGTTCGTGTCCAAAGTTCATAGGAGTTCCATCTACCTTCCATGGTGTAGATCTTTGTTCATAAGTTCCAAGCAACATACCTTTACCTTCTTGTCTAAAATAAATATTACCTTCAAAATCTGTTCCTATTGGTAGTCTTTGATCTCCTAGTGCTTCAATTTCTGGAATAGCTTCTGTAATTAAATAGTGATGTTCCATAGGCTGAACGGGTAAATTTAATCCTGCTAAATTACCAACTTCTCTTGCCCATAATCCTCCAGCATTGATTACAATCTCTGCATTAATATTTCCTTTATCTGTTACAACATTCCATAAGCCGTCTTCCTTTTGTTTAGTGTCTTTAACAACCGTATGAGTATAATATTTCCCTCCATTAACTTTTGCAGCTTTTGCAAAAGCATATGTAACACCCGATGGGTCAACCTCCCCATCTATTGGGTCCCATAATGCTAATAAATATCTAGATGGATCAATTAGTGGATTTTTCTTTTTTACTTCTTCAAGTGAAATAAATTCCTGATCTAGACCCATATATCTTGCTTTTGATCTTTCCCTTTTAAGATATTCAGCCCAAACATCATTTGAAGCTAAATAGAATCCTCCGCTTGGTTTAAATCCACAAGAATGTCCTGACTCTTTTTCTATTTCTTTGTAAAGACCTATCGTGTAGGCCATCATTCTTGAAATATTTGGATCATTAGAGATTACATGAACATTTCCAGCGGCATGCCATGAAGATCCTGATGTCAATTCATTCCTCTCTAAAAGAATACAATCTTTTAAACCAAATTTAGAGAGGTGGTAGAGAATTGAACACCCCACTACACCACCTCCAATAATTACTACTTTAGCATTTTTTTCCATTAATATTTATTTTTCATACTTGTGTTTATCTCTTTCAAAGATTTATCTGTCCCATGTAAAAAATGTCTACTCATATTTGGGTAGTATTTATATGCTATTGGTTTTCTACCTAATGCAACTGACATTTCTCTAACATGATGAGGTTCTGCTCCACAACAAATTCCAATAAGATTAATATTTTGTTTTTGACAGTCCTTTGCAAACTCAGCCATTTCAAATCTGTTACAATACAAATTATCTAATGCAACAGGGAATGCATTCCCTCCAGGTATACAATCGCACCCATAATCAGTTTGGTTTAAAAAACCTGGCTGTTCCTCTGTAGTTCTATATGGGACAGGTAAGGCTGCAACGTGACAAGAAACTTTTTCTCTTATTTCTGGTAAAAGTTTCATTGTCATCTTTGGACCTCTATAACAATTTAATCCAACTACATCAGCTCCAAGATCTTCCATTATTTTGCAAGCATCACCAGGAGTATGTCCCTCTCTAGTTTTATCACCCTTCTTAATAGAAAAATTTGTTACTGCAATCAAACCTTCATCCTTAATAGCTTTTAGAGCAATTTTCATTTCTTCAGTCCAATTTATTGTTTCAGCAACTATGAAATCTACACCAGCCTCTTTTGCCCAAGAAACTTGCTCTTCGTACATTTTTTGACACTGAGAATGACTTTTTTTGTCATTTGGGTCATAAATATTTGTATTTGCAACATCGCCACAAACCAACAAATCAAGATCTTTAAATTCATCTCTTGCATCTTTTGCTATTTGAAGAGCATTTTTTTGTAAAGGCTCCAACAAATCTTCTTTGCCAATCAAACGTAATTTTTCTCTATGCCCATAGTAAGTAAATGCTTGAACAATATCAGATCCTGCTCTTATAAACTCTCTATGTAATTGAGACACTACCTCAGGATGCTCTAGAACTACTTCTGGCACAAACGCTCCGGCTGATAAATATCCTCTTCTTTCCATTGCAAATAAATATCCTTCTGCAAAAAGAACAGGCCCTTCATTTAATCTTGTTATTAAATCTTTTGTCATAAATTCTCCTTTTATTTTTATTTTTTATATTTCTTTAAAAAAAAAATTTAATGACTCTGGAAAGAGTTTGAATGAAGATGATAATAAAATCTATTTAAATAGATATGATCGAAACGGGAATATCCCATTACGATAAATTCTTTAATGAATTTATAGGCCCCTTTGGACATAGGTATTAGGTTACATTTTAATATTAATGTTTGCAAAAACATTTTGTCTACAACTGATAGTTGAAATACATTTGCATTTTTTTTTTCAATATGTTCTGATGTTATTTTAATTAATTAAAAGGGAAATAAATAATGAAACTAAAAAATATAATTCTTTCAGCTCTTGTAGTTTTAGGCTTCACTTCGTTTAGTGGTGTTGCTAATGCAGGATGTGGAAAGCTAGTTATTGCAGAGCAAAACTGGGCGTCAGCTGAACTAATGGCTAACGTAGACAAGATCATTTTAGAAAAAGGATATGGTTGTGAGGTTGAATTAGTGCCTGGTGCAACTATGCCAACTTTTACTTCAATGAATGATAAAGGAACACCAGATATGAACCCTGAACAATGGGCAAATGCTGTTTACGAACCTTTAAAAGTTGCAGTAAGTGAAAAAAGAATATTTGTTGCGAATAAAGCACCAATCACTGGTCTTGGTGAAGGCTGGTGGATAACTCCTGGAACTGTAAAGAAATATCCTCAGATAAAAGGAATGACGGCTCTTGAAATACTTGAGCATCCAGAATGGTTTCCAGATAAAGAAGACCCTTCTAGAGGAGCTTTTGTAGGTTGTCCTGCAGGTTGGGGATGTCAATTAGCAAATGCAAATTTATTTGTAGCTTACGAAATGGAGAAAAAAGGTTGGAATTTAATTGATCCAGGTTCTGCTGCAGGTCTTGATGGTACAATTTCTAAAGCATCAGACTCAGGTAAGCCTTGGTTTGGTTATTACTGGAACCCAACTTCAATGGTTGGAAAATATGGATTAATTCCAGTTCCTTTTGGTGTAGATTTTGCTGGAAGAGATAACTGGGACAATTGCATTATGAAACCAGCTGGTGAGTGTGCAAATCCTAAACAGACTGCTTGGACAAAGTCAGAAGTAAATTCACTTATTACTAAAAGCTTCGTGGACAATGGTGGAAAAGAAGCTGTGGCATATGTTGAAAAGCGTACTTATCCTGGCGACATTATGAACGGAATGCTTGTATACATGGCAGACAATCAAGCAAAAGGTTCGGATGCAGCAGTTGAGTTTTTGAAAAAGCATGAAGACCTATGGGGTAAATGGGTATCTTCATCAGCTAAGAAAAAAATCAAAGCTGGTCTTTAATATATAAATTATTTAACGAGCCTATTAAAAAATAGGCTCGTTAATTTTTTAGGAATTTAATGGAATTTTTTACTAAGTTTCCTGTTATGGAGCGTTCGGCGCTTGCTGAATTTAGAAAAAGTATCGATTTCGCTTTTAGAGATTTTTCCAGAGCATATGGTGATGGTATAGAATCATTTTTTGATCCATTATTATATTTTTTAGTCTGGTTAGAAAAATTGATGATGAACTCTCCATGGCCAATAATCATAGGTATAATTTGTGGTTTGGCCTGGATGGCATCAAAAAGTTGGAAACTTGTTTTAGGTGCAGCAATATCTTTCTTTTTAATAGGTTACTTTGGAATGTGGAAAGATTGCATGGCTACAGTCGCAATCATAACTGTATGTGTAATCATATGTATGACTATAGGAATACCAATGGGTGTTATAATGGCTCGTTCTAATAGGGCTGAAAGAACAATATTACCTGTTTTAGATATGATGCAAACAATTCCAAGTTTTGTTTATTTAATTCCAATACTTATGTTACTTGGTATTGGTAAAGTTCCTGGTTTAATAGCTATTTGTATATATGCAGTTCCACCGATAATAAGGTTAACAAACTTAGGTATAAGAGAAGTAGATAAAGAAACAATAGAAGCAAGCGAAGCTTTTGGTGCAACAAAATTACAAAAATTAAGAACCGTACAAATACCTTTGGCTCTTCCAACTGTATTTGCAGGTGTTAATCAGACAATTATGATGGCTTTAGCAATGGTTGTTATTGCTTCTATGATCGGAGTAAAAGGTTTAGGAGTACCTATTTTAAGAGCAGTTTTAAACCAATATTTAGCTCTAGGATTGTTTAACGGTTTAGCGATAGTAGCTTTAGCGATAATTTTTGATAGGGCTGCTCAAGAATATGGTCGAAGAATACAAAAGCACAGAGGAATAAAAAGATAAGCTGCTGACCAATTTGCCTCTTCGATTTTTATAGACAGTCTTTTTAAAATAAATAAATATCCGTGAATGAATTTTTCTTTAGAAATTGGACCCAAAACTGATTTAGATACTTTACCAAAATTAAAGGATGTATATGTAACTATGCTACCTGGTGGTGATTATAAAGAAACCTCAGAACAAGCTGCTAAATTAGTCAAAAAAGGCTTAAATCCAATACCCCATTTTCCTGCTAGATCTATTGAAAATGAAGCGCAACTAAAAGATTTTGTTAGTAGGTGTAAAAATGAGGGAGTAAAGCAAGCTTTGGTTATAGGGGGTAGTAGAGATCCTATTGGGAAATTCGACAGCTCAATTCAACTTTTAGAGACAGGATATTTTGAAAAGATGAAGATAGGAATCGCTGGACATCCAGAGGGGAGTCCTGATATATCCGATTCAAAATTAGAAGAAGCTATGAAAGATAAAAAGCCTTATGCGGATTATATAGTCACTCAATGGTTATTAGATCCTCAATTAATTGTAGACTTTATTTCTAAACAAACAGTACCAGTTCATGTTGGAATTACTGGACCACTAAAAATCACTAGCTTAATTAAGTTTGCTAATATTGTAGGTGCAAAAAATTCCATAAATTTTCTTAAATCTAATTTTAGTAAGGCTTTAGATTTATTGAAACCTAAAGACCCAAATGACTTAATTGGAAAAGTTAAATCGCATACTGATTTCTTCCACATTTATACATTCGGCGGCTTGAAGGAAACTAACAAGTGGTTGATGGAGAACAAATATGTCTAACGAATTTGACTATACTAAACTAAAACATGTAACTTCAGTTGATCAATCTGATCGAGAAGTTCCATATAACTTAAGACAAAGTGGACCTACTAAAGTTGAGATGTTAATTTCAACAAGAGTAAGAAAATCGCCTTATTGGCATTTATCAATGCAAGCTGGTTGTTGGAGAGCAACAGTTTATAATCGTATTTACCATCCTAGAGGATATGTAAAACCAGAAGATGGTGGTGCGATGGTAGAGTATGATGCAATTGTTAATCATGTAACAATGTGGAATGTTGCTGTTGAAAGGCAAATAAGAGTCAAAGGTCCAGATGCAGAAAAATTTACAGATTATGTTATTACTAGAGACGCAACAAAAATTTCTCCTATGAGAGCGAGATATGTAATCTTATGTAATGCTTATGGTGGAGTTTTAAATGATCCGATTCTCCTAAGAATTTCAAAAGATGAATTTTGGTTTTCATTATCAGACTCAGATATTGGTATGTATCTTCAGGGTGTTAATCATGATGGAAGATTTAATTGTACAGTTGAAGAAATAGACGCTTGCCCTGTGCAAATTCAAGGTCCAAAATCAAAAGCTTTAATGAAAGATTTACTTGGTGATCAAGTAGATCTAGATAATATGCCTTTCTATGGTCTAGCAGAAGTTAAAGTTGCTGGAAGAAGTTGTGTTATTTCTCAATCTGGTTTCTCAGGAGAAGCGGGATATGAAATATATTTAAGAAATGCAACATTATATGCTGACGATATGTGGAATGCAGTTCTTGAAGCTGGAAAAAAACATAATTTAATGGTTATTGCTCCAGCTCACCATAGAAGAATACAAGCAGGAATTCTATCGTGGGGACAAGATATGGATCAACAACATAATCCTTTTCAGTGTAATCTTGGTTATCAAGTTTCATTATCAGGAAAAGGTGAATGGAATAAGAAGACTGATTATGTTGGTAAAGCAGCTTTAGAAAAAATGGGCGCTGAAATTAAAGCAGGAAAAAAACCTTATAAACTACAATTAGTAGGGCTTGAATTAGGCGGCAAACCAATTGAAGAATATGCACCTGATTTTTGGTTAATTTCAAATGCTGATGGTGGAGACCCAGTAGGTTTTATTACATCACCTTGGTTTCATCCAGAAAAAAAACAAAACATTGCAATGGGATATGTTCCTTTTGATGGAACTTTAAATGCTAACGGCTTTCCTAAAGGTAAAGTTGGAACTAAATATAAAGTTCATTTACCTTCTAAATATTCGGATACACCAGGAACACCCGTTGATGCAGTTGTGGTTGACATACCATTTAAAGAATCTTTTCACGCAAATACAAGAGAAGTGGTTAAAGGTTAGTAATTTCTAATAGGGGAAATTAAATAATTCCCCTATTTGCCAGTTTAAATATTATTATGTTTGCACAATTTTTAAATATTGTATTTAGCTCAATAAAGCTTGATAAAAATTTATATAACGATAATAAATTTTTTGGTGAAGCAGGAATATATTTTGCTGGATTAATAATGATTTTAGATGGTGTTGCTGGTGCTGTAGCTGCAAACTCAATAGTTAAAACTTCCATAGGTATTTCTGGATTAACTGCAATTTTAACTTGGCTAGTTTGGGCAATTTTTATTTATGTTATTGGAGTTAAATTATTTTCTGATAAAGAAACAAAAGTAACATTTAGAAAAATACTAATAGGTGTTGGATATGCCCATTCTCCTGGATTGCTTAGATTTTTTGCTGTAACACCAGAATTTGTAATTCCTATTGTATTTTTGACTCAATTTTGGATTTTTGCATCTTTAATAATTTCTACCAAACAAATTCTAAATTTAAAATCTAGTTTTAAAGCTTTTGGAATTGTATTCTTATCATTTTTAATCATAGTATTTTTATCTATCTCATTTATTATGAGTAGAATGGATGCCCTGCCTATTAGCAATATTAGCTAGAGCGGAAATAGAGTTTTTGATATTTTGCAAGATTTACAAATTTTGTATCCTGTAAGCATTAAATTTTCAGTCACACTTTTTTCAATATTTTTACATTCTTCACAAATATCATTTAATTCGCTTTCAACTATTTTATTTTTATCTATATCTTCAATCATTATCAGTTAGCCCAGCGCCAGCGCCTCCTATTTTCAATGACTCTGTTTCTTCAACAAATGTTTCTTCTGACAATTTATAAAGTTCATTCCATTCATTTTCATTAAATAAATTATTATTTTCTAAAAAACTAATATTTATATTATTACAATTTTCTAAAGTTTCATTTTTTAAATAATTTGAATAAATAGACTGGTTTAAATTAAGTAAAAATTCTTTTTCATCAATTTTTAAAAAAATTTTTTTTCCTACAATCTCAGATGCTCTACTCACAAAAGGTAAAAATAGTATTGGAAAAGCTATATTTGATATTTGAATATTATTTTTCTTTTCTAGCAAGTTTACCTGATCAATAAAATTAGCACCTAAAATAATTGGACAAAAAGGATGCTTGTTTGCTTCATTTAATTCTGAGATTAAAGCTATTTTTTGGAACTGTTGATTTTTATAATCTTTTAAATATTTATTTAAATTTTTTATTCCTGCTAACCCAAATAATTCTAACAATCTCATATTCTTTCCTACTTCCTCGGCAATTCCCCAGGAAAAACCAGCACTTCTTGTTGCTCTTTTTGAAGTTGTGTCTATTTCACTTAATGTTTTCATTAGTTTAAAGAATTATATACCCAATAATCATTAAATTTTTTTAGTTCATTCGGTAATGGTGCACCTTGAAACATACTTATTCTTAACCATTTGTTTGATTTAGGATCAAATTTTACTGCCCCAAAAAAAGATAATTTTAATCGCAACATATCTATAGGCATTAAATTAGATCCAATAGTATTATCTTGAATTTCTGAGTAAGGAAATTTTTCTGATATAAATGCTCTTCTTACAACATGTCTAAGATCATTATTTTCTATTAAAAATCTACCGATACTTAAACTATTTTTTTGATTTGATATTCTTTCATATAACTTTTTTATATCCCTTGCTATTGCCAAAGGTTGTTCTAAATCTGATCCTTGTTCTTTGTATCTATTTGCTATTCTTGGTTCCTCTTTATTTTTTGAAATAAACCAAAAATTTTCATTACTTTCTTTTTTATCAAAATCAATTTTTAAAATATCTGAATATTTTTTTTCTAGTATATTTCTTAAATCAAGTACAGTTCTGTCTCCTGGTATATTAAAAAATTTTTCTTCTTCAGAACTCATTTCATGAATTAAAGGATCAACAATAGAATCGTATGGTTCTAGCATCATAGAAACAATATACTCTGAACATTCTAAATCTAGATTTTCCTCAGTCCATAAATACAGCTTGTTAAAAGAAAATTTTTCTTCAAAACTGAAAGTGTCAATAAAAATTAGCAATTTATTTAGATCTTTTATTAATTGTTTTATTTTATTTTTTTGAAATTCACTTTCTGTATTCCAAGAAGTTATATTTTTTAGAGATTTTTTTAAACATTCAACAAAAATATCAAAATCTTCTTTTTTAACATTTTTTACTTCTCTAACCTTTTTTAAAGCCTTTTCTCTTGCAAGTATCCAATTATTTAAAAGTGTTGGATGATTTATAATAAAAGGTGCCATTCCAAGACCTGTAGAATTTCCAATTCCTAAATTTCTAGAAATTTCTTTATCTAACTCAACAAAATTTTTTGGATTTCTGTGACTTGCTATATGATTAACCTGGTCAAAAGTAAATTGTCTAACTAAATAAACTAACATCATCTCCAGTCTGAATGGCCCACAAATTTCTTCTCTATTTTTAATTCTAAATCTATCAGCTAGTCCAAATTTTCCTGATCCATATACAGCTGTAGTTCTATATAAGTATCCAACTTTTGATAAAAATTCCTTGTTGGGTTGTCTTCCATTTGAAAGGCTATCAATAACATGTTCAAAAGCTCTAACTGATTTATTTGCTCTTGAAAGTGTTAACTCTTTATATGAAAGTCTACCAACTTCTTGTTTTGGAACATTTAGTTCTAATCTCTCAATGTCATTTTTTGTAGGAATACCATCATGTAATACAAAAGCTGCATCCCATTTTGTTGCTATTACTCTATCTGATCTTTCTTTGTCGCTTATTTTATTTGCAAAGCAAATTAACGAGTAAGTTCTGTTTTTTTTTGAAAAAGAATAAACTGCTCGTCCATATCCATTTTGGTCTAAATCAAAAAGATTTCTATTATATTCCCAATCTTTAAATTCTTTTAAAAATGATCTTAAAAAAGATAATTTTGATTGATGAAAAGATCCGAGTCTTGACAGTTTCATAATAAGTTTTGGATCTCTTAATTCTATCTGCATTTTAAATATTTTTATAAAAATTATACCAATTATTTCCTAAAATTCCTTCTACCTCATCTTGATTAAATCCAATTTTTTTTAGGCCACTTTCCAAATTTTTAAATCCTCTTGCATCTTCAAACCAAACTGGTTGCTTTGGAAAACCAGGTTTATTTTTTGATCCTTCTCCATAACTTTTTGTTTTTGTCCAAGTGCCATTTCTCATCCATTCAACAACTTTATCAGGTTGTTTTAAACACAAATCCGAACCTATACCTATATTTTTTACTCCTATCAATTCAGCCGTTTTTGCTGTCATTTCACAAAAATTTTCTAAATTACAATTCGTTCCGTCTTTAAGGTGGTGAGGATACAACGAAAGACCAATCATGCCACCACTTTGTGCTAAAGTTTTTAATAAATCATTTGATTTATTTCTAATTGCCTTGTGCCAAAATAATGGATTAGCATGAGTTATTGCAATTGGTTTCTCACTTATTTGTATTGCATCAAATGTACTTTTTTCAGCAGAATGAGACATATCAATTACGATTCCAACTCTATTCATTTCTTTAATTACTTCTTTTCCAAAATTAGTAACTCCACTATCAATTTTTTCATAACATCCTGTGGCTAAAAGAGATTGATTGTTATAAGTAAGTTGCATAAATTTACATCCTAGTTGATGTACTTTTTCAATTAAGTTTATGTCATCTTCAATTGGAGAGCAGTTTTGAAAACCAAAAAATATTGCTGTTTTTTTTTGTTCTTTTGCTTTTTCTATATCTTTATAACTTTTGCCATGAAAAATTAAATCGGAATTATCTTTAAAATTTATATTCCATTCATCTACTCTTTTTAATAATTCATCATAATCTTCATGATAAACTATAGTAACATGAACAGCATCCAATTCTGCTTCCCTATTAATTTCAAAAATTTCTCTAGACCAATTACAATATTGTAAATTATCGATTTTATAATTCATTTTTAATTTTAAGATTAGATACCTTTTTTTATAAGATTATATATATCTCTTTCATTATACAATCCTATCTCGCGAGCTAATTCTTTGTTATCCTTATAAACAACAATAGTTGTCCAATAATCAATATTTAATAGATCCGCAATGTCTTTATTTTTAGTTTGTTCAAAATTCATAAAAATAACGTTTTCAAAGTCTTTTTTTGCTTTTTCCAGTATTGGTTTCTGTTTTGCGCATGTGCTACAAAATTTATTCCAGGAATGAATGACAACTATTTTTCCATTATTTTGAGCAAATTTAAATTTTTCGATGTTAAAATTTGTCTCATACTCACCAGCAAAAGAACTTGTGGAAATTAACATTATAAAAAAAGCCAATATTTTCATTATAATTCTAAATAACATATTTTTGTTTTATTTTCACTTACATTACTAATTTTATTGAAAAAGTTAATTTAATTTGAAATAAGTTAAAGACTGTTCATTTATTAAGTCTTATGCAATCAAAAAAAATACATAAAGTTTCTATTATTATGGGAAGTCAATCAGACTTTAAAACAATGAAGCTATGTCAAAAAGTGTTTAAAATTTTAAAAGTAAAATTTGAAACAAAAATTATTTCGGCCCACAGAACACCTAATCGTATGTATGATTACGCAAAAAAAGCAGAAAAAAACAAGATTTCAGTAATTATAGCTGGTGCAGGAGGTTCCGCTCATTTGCCAGGAATGATTGCTTCACTTACCACATTACCAGTTATTGGCGTTCCAATTGAAAGTAAGAAGCTAAAAGGTTTGGATAGTTTATTGTCTATTGCACAAATGCCTAAAGGGATACCAGTTGCTACTGTAGCAATAGGTGAAGATGGAGCCATCAATGCTGCATTATTAGCAGCATCTATAATTTCTTTGAGTGATGAAAAATTAAAAAAAAATCTAAATAAGTGGCGTATCAAACAAAGCTCTTTGGTAAAAAAAAAACCAAAATAAATTAAATGTCAAAACCTACTATTGGAATAATTGGTGGTGGACAACTAGGAAGTATGCTTTCTACGGCTGCTAAAAATTTAAATGTAAAAACTGTAATTATTTCTGATGACGAATATTCGCCTGCACAGTTTTTTGCAGATGAGTTTATTTTTTGTAAATATAATGATGAACTAAAAATTGAAGAATTTTCTAATAAAATTGATTTTGTAACTTTTGAATTTGAAAATATTCCATATGAAACTTTGTGTAAAATAGATAATATAAAAAAAATAAATCCTAAGCCTTCTATAAATAAAATTATTCAAAATAGACTCAGTGAGAAAGATTTTTTAAATAAAAATAACATTAACACTACTTCCTATATTTCTGTCAAAAATGAAAAAGAACTAAAGTCCAGTCAAGATTTTATACCAGGTATACTTAAAACTTGTACACTAGGTTATGATGGAAAGGGTCAATATAAAATTAATAATGAAAAAGAATTAGATAATTTAAAAGTTAATTTTGAAAATCATTACATATTAGAAAAATTAGTTAAACTTAAAAAAGAAATTTCAGTAATAATTACAAGATTTGGAAAACAAAAATATGAAGTTTATGATCCAATAGAAAATGTTCATGAAGATCAAATATTAAAATATTCAAAAATACCAGCTGAGATTAGCGAAGACGTGTTTGATAAATCTAAAGAATGGGCAAAGTATATTGCAGAAGAACTTGATTATATCGGAACTATGTGCGTTGAGTACTTTATTGATAAAAATGAAAATTTATTTGTAAACGAAATTGCACCAAGAGTTCATAATTCAGGACATCTTACAATAAATGCATATAACGTTAGTCAATTTGAAAATCATATAAGAGCAGTGTGTGGACTAGAAAAAGTTGAAACAAAAAAATTACATAATGCCAAAATGATTAATTTGATTGGTGAAGATATATTGGTTTATAGAAATAAAATTTTTAAAGATAATGAGTTTTTCTTCGATTATCAGAAGAATATTGTGAAAAAAAAAAGAAAAATGGGCCATTTAACAATAATCGAAAAATAAAATAATCTTGTTGTGTTTAAAATTTTAAGTTTTTTATTAATTATTTTTGTTTATAACAATGTTTTATTAGCTATGGATAATAAACCCTATCATCATCTTCCTGATGGAACTTTTAGAAATCCTGAAGGCTCACCAGAAAGAAACGTTTCATTTAACTGGAGTTTTAAAGTTTTTAATCAGGAAAAAAGAAAACTTAAAATGGATATTCCCGATGATCATATTGTAATTAAAAAAGAGGTTTTAGAAAATTTAAGAAAAAATAAGAATAATGACTATATCGCGTGGATAGGTCATGCTACTTTTTTGATAAAACTTGGCAATACAACTGTTATTACTGATCCAGTTTTTGAAAAAAATATGGGTCCTTTGATATTTGGTCCGAAAAGATATGTGGATCCTGCAATCGATCTTGAAGAATTACCAGAGATAAACTTATTTTTGTTAACGCATAATCATTATGATCACCTAAGTACAAGAACTATACAAAGGTTTCCTTATAAAAAATCTAAAGTTTTAGCTCCACTTAAACTTGGAAAATATTTTTCGAAAAATGGATTTAGCGATGTTAATGAAATGGATTGGTATGAAGAAATAAAAGTAAATGATTTAAAAATAACTTTTTTACCTGCTGTTCACTGGTCAAAAAGAAGTTTATGGGACACAAACAAAACATTATGGGGAAATTTTCTTATTGAATATAAAGATAAGAAAATATTCTTTGCTTGTGATACAGGTTATGGAAATATTTACAAAGAACTTGGAAATAAATATGGACCCATCGATTTAACATTAATTAACATAGGAGCATATAATTTTTATCCAATGTCTCCAATTAAAGATAAATCTGTTTATCATACAAATCCAGAAGAAGCATTAAATATTGGTCAGGATTTAAAAAGTAAAAAAATTTTAGGTATGCATTGGGGAACTGTAGTTTTGTCTCTGGAGCCAATATTTGAACCACCAAAACGTTTTAAAAATTATTCAAATAAATATGGTTATAATAATGATGACGCAATTATTTTTAAAATTGGACAAGTAGAAGCGCTTGAAAATATATTAAAATGAAATCTATTGAAGGAAATTTTGATAATTCAGAAGTTAATAATTTGTTAAAAAAACATTTTATCGAGCTAAGATCTGTCTCGCCTGCAGGAAGTACTCACGTTCTTGATATTGATGGTTTAAAAGACTCAAGTATAAAATTTTGGAGTTTATGGGAAAATAATAAACTTATTGGGTGTGGAGCATTAAAATTTTTAGAAAAAAACCATGGTGAATTTAAATCTATTAGAGTTGCTGATGAATTTAGAAAAAAAGGTGTTGGTGTAAGAATAATCAATCATTTAGTTGAGGAAGCAAAAAAATTAAAAATTGAGAAATTAAGTATTGAAACAGGTGCAGGAAAATTTTTTTTGCCTGCTAGAAATTTATTTTCAAAATTTGGTTTTAAAACTTGCCCTCCTTTTGCTCATTACAAAGAGGACTCTAACTCTTGCTACTATACTTTAAACTTATAGTTATTTCAGAACCGAATGTTTAATTTTTAATTAAAAATATTAGATTTATCTTCTAAAATTAGTTTTTCTCTAGTTTTTGCAAAATTAGTTTCTACTAAATTTTTAAATTCACGTTTTAGTTTAGTTCTAGAATTTTGCTGTTCAATTTTATTTGAAACATAAGAAACTGTATCCATTCCGGTTTCTTTTTCTATAGCTTTATTACCAAAAAAAGTTAATCCTGCTTGGGACATATTTCCAGATGAAGCTAAAGTAATAGCTGGACCAATCATTGCTGTTGACTGGGCACAACCTGACAAAATTATACCCACTAAAATATAATTTAATATCTTTTTTATCCCCATAACTTTTATTTAACCCTAGAAGTGAATATTAAAGGTATTTTTTATTCAACTCAAGAGAGTAAATAATAAAACTATCCAAATTGGGTAATTTTCTAATAAATAAAGGATAAATTAAATTGCTTGAAAACCAAATTCCAATGAAGAGTCTGTTATAGAATGGTAAAAAGATTCTCCAAAACTTCTCAAAGCAAATAACCTTATTTTATTAGGATGGTCATCTATCATGTCTACTGTAAATGCTATACCATTATAGGTTGAATTTATTGAATTGTTTTTTTCTAAAATATTAAAATTAAATGGACATCCCTTTTTTAAAACTTCTTTTACTTCTTTTCCTTCTATTTCAATTACTGCACGAGAGTGAGATAAATCTGTTACGGCAAAATCTGTTTCTTTAAAAACTTCATAGATATTTTTAAGTAAATCTTTTTTTGTTGAAACTAAAAGCCAATTTTTTGGACCATTCCATAATATTCTTGTATCAGAATTACTAACTACATTTAGTGGGTCATTTTTTAAATTTAAACTATCAATATCAATAGTTTCAAATGAAATAGTAGAATTTTTGTACTGAACTATTTGTACTATAAGTAAATTTTTAACTTCTGAGACTTTTAATAAATTCTCTTTATCTTTCTTTTCATAATTTCCAAAAAGACCTGCTCTATGTATATGATTTAATGCTGATACCGATGTCATGATCTTACTCTTTCTCCTTTAGGATCAACATAATGTGATGAAACTATTTCAACAGGTATTGTTTTATTTTTTAAAGGAGACATTGCAAAAAGTTTTTGACCAATCATATTTTTTCCATCTTTAATAATTGCAAGTGAAAATGGATTATCATATTCAACACTCCAACATGAAGCTGATACATGGCCTAATTTAGGATTTGGAAGTTTTGCTTTTGCATCTTTAACTATATAAGATCCTTCTGGGATGCTTGTTTTTTTATCTAGCGGAACAACACCAACTACTTTCTGCCTATCTTCTTCTAAATAAGCTGATTTGCTTAAAGATCTCTTACCAATAAAATCTTTTTTCTTGCTGACCAAACCTTCTAGGGAGTTATCATAAGGAATTGTACGTCCATCTAATTCAGATCCTGCAACGTGACCCATTTCTATTCTTAATGTAGATAGTGCTTCTGTTCCATATGGTTGAATATTAAACTCTTTTCCAATATCCATTATTTTTTCCCACATAAAGTTACCATTATCAGACTCAACATTTATCTCATAAGCAAGTTCACCAGAAAAAGAAATTCTGAAAATTTTTGCATTAATTCCAAATAAATTGCCTTCTATATATCCCATAAATGGTAAGCCTTCGCTTGAAACATCTAGATCTGGAAATAATTTTTGCAAAACTTCTCTAGATTTTGGTCCTGCTATTGCTGCGCCTGCCCACTGCTCAGTACTTGAAACTACATTTACATTCAACTCAGGCCACACTAATTGTAAATAATATTCTAGATGAGACAAAACATTTGCCGCTTGAGCGGTTGTAGTTGTCATATGATAATGGTTTTCTGATATTCTTGTTGTTGTTCCATCATCCATTACAATCCCATCCTCTCTTAACATTACGCCATATCTTGCTTTACCAACTGGCAACTTAAGCCAAGCATTGGTGTAAACTCTATTTAATAATTCGGCTGCATCAGGCCCTTTAATATCAATTTTACCTAAAGTTGTTACATCACAAACTCCAACATTTTGTCTAACATTTTTTGCTTCTCTCTTTGAAGCTTCAAATAAATTTTCATTTCCTTGTTTATAATACCTTGGACGCAACCAAACACCTGCATCGACAAACACTGCGTTGTTTTTTTCATGCCAATAGTGCATTGGTGATTTTCTTGTAGGTTTTGAATGTTTTCCAATTTCTCTTCCAACAATTGCTCCTATTGAAACAGGTGAATAAGGTGGTCTAAAAGTTGTATGACCCACTTGAGGGACAACTTTATTTTCTATATCTGAGACTAACTGTAACCCGTTAAGATTACTTGTCCTACCTTGGTCTGTAGCCATTCCTAATGTTGTATATCTTTTAACATGTTCAATTGATCTATAACCTTCCCTTAAAGCAAGCTGTATATCAGATACGGTAACATCGTTTTGAAAATCTAAAAATCTTTTATAATTTTTTCCTTCCGGTAATGGCACACACCAAAATTTATCATGATTAGAAGATTTTTTTTCTACTACGGTGGGAACTGAAACTTTATTTTCTTTATTTGTTATTTCCTTTGATAGCTCACTTCCTTTTTTAAAAGATGAATTTAAAGTTTCTTCTAATGTAAAAACTCCATTAGCTGCTCCAAGAGTTGTTTCTTTTTGTTTGGATTGACTAGGGATAAACGCATCTATCTCTTCATTAAATTTAGTTTTATTACCAGATTGTGAAGCTAAATGAATTGTTGGCGTCCAAAATCCTGACACACAAATACAATCACATTTTATATTTTCAATATTAGTTATACTTTTTTTATCATCTGATATTTTTGCAATATTTGCAGAATTAACTTTTTTATAGCCTTTGGCTGCAGCAACAACATAAGAAAATTTTATATTTATATTTAATTCTTTAGCTTCTTTAATAATTTCTGAATTAGCTTCTTTTCTTGTATCTAAAATGATTGGATCTACTCCATTTTTTTTGAATTCGATTGCAGTTTCGTATCCACTATCATTATTTGTAAATATAATTGGTTTTTTTCCGACTAAAACTCCATAAACTTTTAAATATTCCTTAGCTGCAGATGAAAGCATAACACCTGGAACATCATTGT
Source organism: uncultured Pelagibacteraceae bacterium (assembly GCA_902569725.1). Classification (GTDB taxonomy): domain Bacteria; phylum Pseudomonadota; class Alphaproteobacteria; order Pelagibacterales; family Pelagibacteraceae; genus Pelagibacter. The sequence continues at coordinate 43,727 of CACFVG010000006.1, forward strand.
TTCCAAATACCAGAGGTCTTTCTATTGATCCGGATGAAATAATAACTTGTTTTGCACGTATGTACCAAAGCCTTTGTTTAGGAATATATTTTTCAGTTCTAGGTAAGTGATCACTAACTCTCTCAGACATAACGAGCATGTTGTGATCGTAATAACCAAAAACTTGAGATCTATTTTTAACAGTTACATTTGGCATTGATTTGAGTTCAGATATTATTTTCTCTGACCACTCTTTTCCGCTTTGATTTCCAATTGTAACTTCACTGGTTAAAAGGCTTCCACCAAATCTAGATTTGTCTTCAGCTAAAATTACTTTTGCACCATTTTGAGCTGCAGCATAAGCACTTGCTAGACCGGAAGGACCTGATCCTGCTATTAAAAGATCACAATATTCATATTTATGTTCATATCGTTCTTTATCACGTTTAATGGATGCAGCTCCAAAACCTGCAGCTTTTCTAATAATTGGCTCATAAAATTTGTACCAAAAACTTTTAGGCCACATAAAGGTTTTATAATAAAAACCTGCAGGAAAAAATTTGTTTAAAAAATTATTGATTGCACCAATATCAAAATCTACATTTGGCCAACAATTCACACTTTTTGCTTCTAAACCTTCAAATAACTCTTGCTCTGTCGCTCTTACATTAGGATCGACTTCATTATTTCTGTTCATTTGAACTATTGCATATGGTTCGTCTACACCTGCTCCAAAAAATCCTCTAGGTCTATGATATTTAAAACTTCTACCAACTAAATGAACTCCATTTGCAATTAAAGCTGAAGCTAAAGTATCTCCCTCATAACCAAAGTATTTTTTTCCATTAAATTTAAATGAAATTTTTTTATTTCTATTTATTAATCCACCTTGTTTTAATCTAAAACTTTCAGACATATTATAATTCTTCGTTACCCTTTAATGTTTTAAATATTTCGTGAGTTAATGTGTCTCTTTCAATTTTAATCCATTGTCTACATCCTGAAATATGTTGCCACAATTCTAGATGCTTTCCTCTTGGACTTTTTCGTAAATAAACAAAATTATCCCATTCCTGGTTTGATATTTCTTTGTTTAATGCCGGTCTTTTAACTGTAGCATCACCACCATATGAAAATTCATTTTGAGACCTTAATCCACAGTGAGGGCATTTAATATGTAACATTTAAGAAATCCAAGTTTTTGTTCCAAGACCTTTTTCGTCAATTAAATGTCCAGTGCTGAATCTATTTAGACTATAACCCTCATTTAATTTATGTGGTCTGTCTTGAGCAATTGTATGGGCAAAAGTCCAGCCAGATGCAGGAGTTGCTTTAAATCCTCCATAACACCATCCACAGTTTAAATATAAACCCTCAATATGTGTTTTATCAATAATAGGTGATCCATCCATAGACATATCCATAATTCCACCCCATGTTCTAAGCATTTTTAATTTACTTAAAAAAGGAAACATTGCTATTCCTTCGGTTAATACGTGTTGTAATGTTGGAAGGTTTCCTCTTTGAGCGTAACTGTTATATCCATCAAGATCTCCGCCCATAACCATTTCACCTTTATCAGATTGACTACAATAAAAATGTCCTGCACCAAACGTAACTACGTTATCTAATATTGGCTTAATAGGTTCTGACACACATGCCTGTAAAAGATGTGTTTCTACAGGTAATGTCATATTTAATTTCTCTGCTAAAACATTTGTACTTCCAGCAACACAAAGACCTATTTTTTTTGCTTTAATATCACCTTTTGAAGTTCTTATTCCTAAAATTTTACCTTTAGAAACATCAAATCCTGTCACTTCACAATTTTGGATTATATCTACTCCCATTGAGTCTGCTTGACGTGCGTACCCCCAAGCAACTGCATCATGTCTGGCTGTTCCTGCGCTTGGTTGCATTAATCCTCCAAAAATTGGAAATCTTACATTTTCAGAAAAATCTGCCATAGGAATAATTTTTCTGACCTCTTCTCTATTTAAAAGAACTGCATCAATTCCATTTAAGCGCATTGAATTACCTCTTCTAGAATAAGTATTCATTTGTGCATCAGAATGTGCAAGATTAATTATTCCTCTCGGAGAAAACATTACGTTAAAATTTAAATCCTGACTCATATTTCTCCACAAATCCATACCAAATTCACTAAACAATCCATTTTCGTCGTGCATATAATTTGATCTTATTATAGTAGTGTTTCTTCCAACGTTACCTCCGCCTATCCAACCTTTTTCAATAATAGCGACTTTTGTAATATTGTGTTCTTTAGCAAGGTAGTAAGCTGTAGCCAGGCCGTGACCTCCACCTCCTATAATTATAACGTCATATTCGGATTTAGGTGTCGGATCTTTCCAAGCGACTTCCCAATCTTTATGACCCTTAAAAGCATTTTTTATAAGGCTGAAGACTGAATATTTTTGCATAATTAAATTTTATAGTAATTAGTATAAATAGTCTTTATTTTTTTTATATATATTTTTTAGAACTTTAAAAAATCGATAAAAGAAGATATTAATCCAGCTTCAAATGAGTTTGAATATATAAAATAAAAAAAGCTAAAATGGGCAAAGTAAAATCGGATATTGAAATAGCTAGAGAAGCAAAAATGAAGCCTATTCAAGAAGTGCTTAATGGATTAAACGTACCCGATAAAGCTGAAGTTTATAGTCCAATTGGAAGGTATATTGCAAAAATCAAAACTGAGTATTTAGATACTTTAAAAAATAAAAAAGATGGAAAATTAATTTTAGTTACCGCAATTACACCAACTCCTGCTGGTGAAGGAAAAACAACAACATCAGTTGGTCTAAGTGATGGTTTAAATAAAATTGGAAAAAAATCAGTTGTTTGTCTAAGAGAACCTAGCTTAGGACCATCTTTTGGTATGAAAGGTGGGGCAGCTGGCGGAGGATATGCTCAAGTAGTTCCTATGGAACAAATAAATTTACATTTCACAGGTGACTTCCATTCAATAACATCTGCTCACAATCTACTATCAGCATTAATAGATAATCATATTTATTGGGGAAATAAATTAGATATTGATGTTAGAAGAATTGTTTGGAAAAGAGTTATGGATATGAATGATCGTTCATTAAGATCAATTGTTGTAGATCTTGGTGGAGTAGCTAATGGATATCCTAGACAAGACGGTTTTGATATAACAGTAGCTTCTGAAATAATGGCCATCTTTTGTTTATCAAATAATTTAAAAGACTTAGAAAATAGAATTGGAAATATTACAGTAGCTTATACTAGAGATAAAAAACCAATTTATGCAAAAGACTTAAATGCTCACGGTCCAATGACTGTTTTATTAAAAGATGCAATTAGACCTAACGTGACACAAACTTTAGAAAACAACCCAGCAATAATACATGGAGGACCATTTGCAAATATTGCTCATGGATGTAATTCTGTTATTGCAACAAAAACAGGATTAAAATTAGCAGATTATGTTGTAACTGAGGCTGGTTTTGGTGCTGACTTAGGGGCTGAAAAATTTTTAGATATAAAATGTAGAAAATCAAATTTGAAACCTGATTGTGTAGTTATTGTTGCAACCATAAGAGCTTTAAAAATGCATGGTGGTGTAGATAAAGATGATCTTAAAAATGAGAATGTTAAAGCTTTAAATAAAGGATTAGTAAATCTTGAAAGACATATTAATAATGTTAAAAAATTTGGTTTACCAGTTGCGGTTGCTATTAACCACTTTATCACGGATACCGATAAAGAAGTTAGTGCTCTTATGGACTTTTGTAAAACACAAGGTGTAAAATCATCTATTTGTAAACACTGGTCAGATGGAGGAGAAGGTACAAAAGATTTAGCTAATATTGTTGTAGACATATGTAATAATAAAAATACTTTTAAATTTTTGTATGAAGATAAAATACCTCTATTTAAAAAAATTGAAACAATCGCACAAGAAATTTACTATGCAAGTGAAGTAGTAGCCGACACAAAAATAAGAGATCAGCTTAAAGATTTTGAATCTAAAGGGTATGGAAATCTTCCAATATGCATTGCTAAAACTCAATACAGTTTTTCAACTGACCCAAGTTTAAAAGGTGCTCCTTCAGGGCATGTGGTTCCAATAAGAGAAGTAAGATTATCTTCAGGAGCAGAATTTATTGTAGTTGTTTGTGGAGCAATAATGACTATGCCGGGTCTTCCAAGAGTTCCTGCTGCAGATTCAATTAAGTTAAATGATAAAGGTGAAATAGAAGGTTTATTTTAATTAAGCCGCTTTTAGATAGTCTAACCAATTTTTTAACTCTAACATTCTATTATTTTTTTTTGATTTTTTTATTTCTTCTTCAATAAATTTAATATGATTTTGAATTTCTTCCTCATCCTTAAAACATTTTCTAACATTTATAAGTTTTTCTTTTCTAAATTTAATTAATGTAATCATTTTATCATATGTAATTTCAGGATGGTACTGCAAACCCCATATATCACTTAAACCAGATTTAAAATGAATACTTTGAACTTTATTAATTTTATTTGATGCTAAATGAGTAGCTTCATTTGGCAAAGTAACTACCTCATCAAAGTTAAAGGCTGGTGAATTAAATTTTTTATTTTTATTTCTATATAAAGGATGTTTCAATCCATTTGCATTAATTTCAATATTTTTGGCTATACCAATATGAGCACCATTAGATGATTTTTTCACTTCACCTCCTGCTGCTGTTACAGCTACTTGCATACCCCAACATATCGCTAAAATATTTTTAATATTTTTAAAACATTCTTTCATAAATGAGATTTGTCTACGGATTTCTATACAGTCGTTATAAATATTAAGACTACTTCCACCCCAAATTAATCCATCGTATTTTTTAATATTCGGTATGATTTTATCAAAACTTTTTTCAGCACATGGATTAAAAACATCAATATTTAAATCTTTTGAATAATATGCGAGACTTTCTTTTAAACTTTCTGCGTGGGTTTTTATGCCTGAATTTTTAAAACTTTGATTTTCATTAGGTAAGTTTCCTTCTACAACTAGTAAATTTAAATTTGGCATTAAAATAATTCTCCCGAAATACTATGTTCGTATAAAATTTTCATATCGTCAATCGTCAATTTTTTTGGATTTGTAGCTGTTGAAGGGTCATCTAAAGCCATTTGAGATAATATTTTCAAATCAATTTTTTTTGTTTCTATTACTTCAGAAAGTTTATGAGGTATTTTTAGTTCTTTTCTAAAATCTAAAATCCAATTTAAAAAACTTTCAAAATTTTTATCTAAATATAAGTAATCACAAATAGATACAATCTTTTTCTCAATTAAATTTCTATTAAAAGATAAAACATACGGCATAAATATAGCATTTGATAAACCATGGTGAATATTAAACTGAGCATTAACAGGATGGCTTAATGAATGAATTGCGCCAAGTCCTTTTTGAAAAGCTGTCGATCCCATACTGGCGGCAGCAAGTAAATCTGCTCTAGTATTTAAATCTTTTCCATTTTTAAAAGCGATTAAAAGAGATTTTTTTATTAATCTCATTCCTTCAATCGCTATCCCATCAGCCATAGGATGAAAACCAGGTGCACAAAATGCTTCAAGATTATGAGCAAGAGCATCCATTCCGGTTGCCGCTGTAAGTCTTGGTGAAAGATCTATGGTTAGTATTGGATCTAAAATAACAATAGAGGGTAAAAATTTTGGATGAAAGATTATTTTTTTTACTCCACTTGCTTTATTAATTATTGCAGATGCCCGTCCTGTTTCAGATCCAGTGCCTGCTGTGGTAGGAATTGCAATTATAGGAGCAATATTATTTTCATCTGCTCTTTTCCAATAATCCCCTATATCTTCAAAATCCCATATGGGTCTAGATTGTCCTGACATAAATGCTATGGCTTTTCCAACATCAAGTCCACTTCCTCCACCAAAGGCTATAACTCCATCACAATTATTTTTTTTAAATTCTATAACTCCTTCTTCTACATTTTCTCCTATAGGATTTCCTGAAAAATTTGAATAAATAGGTAAATTATTAAATTTTTTTTTATTCTCTAAAATAATTTTTTTTGTCATATCAAGATTTACAAGATCTTTATCTGTTACAAATAGTGGACTGGAGATATTCAAATTTTTGCAAGCTTCTGCCAAATCTTTAATTCTATTTTCTCCTACCCATACAGAAGTAGGGTAATTCCAATTAATTTTCATAATAAAATATTATTGCAATTTTTACTTTTTTGTTAGTAAAATACATTTATAAATTTGTTTTTAGATGGAGAAAATTCAATGACAAAAGTAGCTATTATTGGAACAGGACCGTGTGGTCTTTCAATGTTAAGAGCCTTTGAACAGGCTGAAAAAAAAGGTCAAAAAATACCTAAAATAGTTTGTTTTGAAAAACAGGAAGACTGGGGAGGATTGTGGAATTACAGTTGGAGAACTGGATCTGATC
>CACFVG010000007.1 GCA_902569725.1 uncultured Pelagibacteraceae bacterium
ATTAATAAATATAGTCTCTTGTTATAGGAGTTGCTTCAAATTTTTTTGTTAGTTGAAACTGAAATACAACCTGATCGCTCCATTTAAAGGCCATTTCGCAACCAACTAAGTAAAATTCCCACATTCTAAAAAATTTTTCATCAAACATTTCTAAAACTTCTCCTTTTTTAGAGATAAATCTTTCTTTCCAATTTCTTAGTGTATGTTGGTAGTGAGTTCTCAAAACTTCTAAGTCAGATACAATTAAACCAGATTCTTCAACGGGTAATGATACTTCACTTAAGCTTGGAGTATATCCTCCTGGAAATATATACTTTGTAATCCAAGGCTGAGGTCCTCTTGGTGGGTTTATAGAGCCAATTGTATGAATTAACGCAACACCATCTTCATTTAAAAAATCAAAAACTTTATTAAAATATTTTTTATAAAATTTTCTTCCAACATGTTCGAACATTCCAACACTTACAACACGATCAAATTTTTCATTGATTTGCCTATAGTCTGCAAGTCTAAACTCTACTTGATTTTCTAAATTCATTTCTTTAGCTTTTTGCTTTGCATACTCTAATTGATTTTCTGATAATGTAATTCCAACAACCTCGCATTGAGTTTTTTTTGCGATATCTATTGCAAGAGTTCCCCATCCACATCCTATATCTAATACTCTCTGATTAGGTTTAAGATTTAATTTTTTAATTATATGATCTATTTTATTATTTTGAGCTTCTTCAAGTGTATCATCTTCATTTTTAAAATATGCACATGAGTACTGTCTTTTCTCATCTAGAAATAAATCATAAAACTTTTCTGAAATATCATAGTGATGAGCAACATTTTCTTTTGATTTTCCGATTAAATTAAAGTTTGTAATATATCTATAAACTCTTCTAAATTTTGATAATAAATTTGTTATTGTGTTAGTGGGTTGTCTTCCAACATTTTTAAGTGCAATATCTAAAAATTCAGTCAATGTCCCATTTTCAATTACTATTGATCCATCCATATAACCTTCTCCTAAATATAAATCAGGATTTATTAAAAGTTTCCAATGTAGTTTTTTGTCTAGAATTTTAAATCTTAAAGGATTTTCTTTTTTTGGTTTTCCAATTATATAAGATTTTAAATTTGCATCTACCAATTCAAACCCATCATCTTTAATTAATTTTCTTAAAAAAACTATTAATTGCATTTTTGATAATTTTTAATTTTTAATTTTTATAATTAAAATCTATTTTTTTTAAATCTTCAATTAATTTTTGACACTCTTTGTTACCAAGAATACTTAATGGGGGTAAAACATTGCTATATGATTCGTCTATTTTTTCCATTAAAGAGTGAATTGCAGATATTAAATTATACCCATCAAATATAGTTCTTACTTTGCAAAGTTTTTCATTTGAACTTTGATCTTTATTTTGAATAAAATCTTCATAGACTTTTCTTGCCAAAGTTGCAGTTATATTGCACGTCGCAGTTATTATTCCATCACACCCTAATTGAAGTCCTTTAAGTAATTTATTTTCAGACCCTGGTAAAACTGAAAAGTTATCTATTTTGAGATTTTCAAATAAATTATACGAACTATCTTTAACTCCAACTATTTGTCCAGGAAATTTTTTAGCTAATTCTTCTACACAATTAATACTAAATTTATAACCACTTAATTTTTCGAAATTATATAAAATAATTTTTGCGTCTGGCACTTGTTCTACAATTTTTGAGTAAAAGCTTATTACTTCTTTATCTCCATATTTATAATAAGCGGGTGGCATAATTAAAAATTTATTGAAATTTAGTGATATAGAGATTTTCATTAAATTTATAGTTTCAACTAAAGAATTTAATCCTGTTCCAATTATAAACTTATCTTTATATTTGCTGGTTGAAATTGAATTTAATAAATTAATTTTTTCACTAATTGAAATCAGTTGAGCTTGTCCAGTACTTCCAAAAAATGCAACTCCATGGCAACCTTGATTTATTATATTTTCAGCATGAAGAATGGTTTTTTCAACATTTAAGGATAAATCCTCATTTAAAATTGATAATGTGGCCGCATAAATGCCTTTAATTTTGCTCATAAATAAAATTTATATAAAAAAAAAATATAGTAAAGATTATAAAATAGTTAAATGAAAATATTGGCAATACAAAATAGAATGGGTATTGGTGATATGGTAATTTTTTTACCATTTATTGAAGCAATATCAAAAAAATTTAATTCTCCAGTAAGCATCTTGGTTAAAGAAAACTCTAAGGCTTTAGAGTATTTAGAAAAAAATAAGTATATTAATAAAATTTTAATGCTTGAAAGAAATAATAATAACAGTCATCACGATGGAATAATTGGTTCATTTAATCTTGCTAAAGACCTAAAAAAATATACCTTTGAAAAAGTTTTCATATTTAATTCATCTTTAAGATTTCGTTTAATATGTAAAATTGCTGGTATAAAAGAAATATTCCAGTACCCATTATTTCAGAAAAAAAAACAACACTTAATTAAAACTGCTCAAAGTTTTATTAAAAAAGAATTAGATATGGATATTGATAGTAACCCAGTAATTAATTTAGAAAATTCTTTAATTGAAATTGCTAAAAGAAAATACAATATAGAACCTAAACAAATTAATATACTACTAGGTATTGGTGGATCAGGGCCAACCAAGAGAATTCCTGCTTATAAATTCTTAAACTTCATGAAATTGTCAATTGGAGAACATGATTGTAAATTTTTTTTAGCAACAGGCACAAATCGAGAAGAACAAAATATTTTGAATGAAATCTTAAATTCTGAATTCAAAGAAAGATGTATACCCTTAGATAAAATTACAATTAAAGAAACTCTTCCAATTATAAAGAATTGTAATATAGCAGTCTGTAACGATTCTAGTTTCAGTCATTTGTCTGCAGCTTTGGATGTTCCTACAATTGTGCTGCTTTCGGACACACCTTTAATGTATGGAAGCTATAGTCCCAATATGTATCCTATAATCCCTGATGGAGAAGAAACAGTCACACATGATACTTTAGGAAAAGAGAGAATAAATCCTGAAAAAATATTTAAAATATTTAAAGAAATTTTAAATTAACTTAAATCTTTCAATACAACTTCTTTGGCTTGATTAACTATGGATGATAATTGAGAAGTTTCTGGAGAAATATCAGGGTGAATTTTTTTTTGAATTTTTAAGTATGCTTTTTGAACTTTTTCTTTTGTAATTTTATTATTTCTATCTAAATTTAATATTTTATAAGCCTCATCAACAGATAACGTTGATACATTTGAATTATTTTTGTTGAAAGAAAATCTTCCTGAGTTTCTTAATGTCTGAATTAATCTAAATAAACCTATTAGTTGATATAAAGTTAAACCTTTAAGCTTAATAATTCCAAGACTTAAAAGAATCAAAGGAAGAGAAAGTAAAAGCCTTCCCCCAAAAGCAAATAACAAAGCTAATAAAATAGAGATTATAAAAATAATAAAACGTACAGTTTTTGAAATTTTTTTTGCTGAAGCACTTGCAATTAACCGTAGCAGAATATAACTAACGACTAAAATAATAAGTGCATAAATTATAATGTTCATATATTAAAGTTTTTTATGAAAATACCACAATTAGAAAAAAAACCCGAACTAAAATCTTGTCACAATGTCAATTGGGAAGATAATTATAGTTGGGTACATCAATCAAATATTCTTGATGTTTTAAGAGATAGTTCAAAATTGGTTCCTCAAGTTAGAAGCTATTTGGAAGAAGAAAATGCTTATACTGAATATCATCTGAAAGACACAAAGGATATTCAAAAACAGTTATTTAATGAAATAAAAGGAAGAATTAAATTAGATGATGAATCTCTACCTTATAAAGATACTCATTATGAGTATTGGACAAAAACAACAACAAAAGGAAACTACTCTATTAAACTAAGAAAAAAAATTGGAACAAATGAAGTTGAAGAAATATGGGATGGAGATAAGGAAAAAGAAAGATTAAATACAGAATACTTTGGTGTTGGAGATTTAGAGGTTAGCTATAATGATAAATATTTGGGATATTCTCTAGATTTAAAAGGTTCAGAATATTATACAATTTATATTAGAGATATTTCTTCTAACAAATTAATAACTGAAAAAATAGATGAAACTAGTGGAGGAATAACTTTTAGTTTAGATGATAAATATATTTTTTACTCAAAATTAGATAAGTTTCATAGACCAAGAACAATTTATAGACATAAATTAGGAACTCCTGTCAAAGAAGATCAATTAATATTTGAAGAAAAAAGTGAAGCATTCACTGTGGGTATTGGTTTAAGTGCAGATGATAAATATTTTTTTATTTCTACATCAGATCATAACACTTCTGAGCAATATTATTTTGGAGTGAATGAAGAAAATCCAAAGCCTAAATTAATTAAAGAGAGAAAAAGAGGAATTATTTACTCGGTAAACTCTTGGAACGGTTATTTTTACAATCACACTAATGAAAATGCTGAAGACTTTAAGATTGATAGATGTAAGGATTTATCAAATCAAAATTGGGAAGAGTATATACCTGCAAAAAATGAAGTTTTAATTGGTGGACTATCATTTTTGAATAGTTGGATGATTAGAGCTGAAACTTCTAATGCGCTAGGAAAATTATTTGTAAAAGATCTAAAAAAAAATAAAGAAGAAGAATTAATTTTTACTGATGAAAAAGTTATAGTTCCAGGAATATCTTCTACTCAAAAAGACAAAAATACTGATTTAGTTTATTTATCTTATTCATCCCCCAAAACACCAGGAAGAGCTTACCTATATAATTTGAAAACTAAAGATAAAAAGTTAGTAAAAGAACAAGAAATTCCTTCAGGTCACAACTCCGATGATTATATTGTTGAAAGACTAGAATGTCCTTCTCATGATGGAAGAATGGTTCCAATAACGATAACAAGACATAAAAAAACTAAAATTGATGGATCTTCAAACTTATTATTATATGGATATGGATCTTATGGTAATTCGATGTCCCCGACATTTTCATCTACAAGATTAAGTTTAATTGATAGAGATATTATTTGGGTCACTGCCCATATTAGAGGTGGAATGGAAAGAGGAATGAAATGGTGGAAAGAAGGAAAGCTTCTAAACAAAAAAAATACCTTCGAAGACTATATCGCTGTTGGTAAATATTTAATTGAAAAAAAATACACTTCTAAAGGAAAAATAATTGGAATGGGAGGTTCTGCTGGTGGATTATTAATGGGAGCAGTTGTTAATCAATCACCTGAATTATTTTTAGGAATAATTATGGCTGTGCCATTTGTCGACTCACTTACTACCAATCTTGATCACTCTTTACCGTTAACTGTTGGAGAATTTGATGAATTTGGGAATGCAAAAGAAAATAAAGATCATTTTGATTATATTTATTCATATGCACCTTATAACAATATAAAAAAAATGGATTATCCTCATATATTAATCACAACAAGTTTAAGTGATAATAGAGTTTTATTTGATGAACCTGCAAAATTTACTGCGAAATTAAGAGATCATAAAACTGATAATAATTTATTATTATTAAAAACTGAAATGAATGCAGGTCATGGAGGAAAGTCTGGAAGAGATGGTGCTATAGAAGAGATTGCGCTTGATTATGCTTTTGCATTAAAAATTTCAAATCAAATTTCTTGAAAATATAGAATTAATACCCATATAAATTTAGTAAGTCGCCTAATGGGGCTTACATAAAATAACCTTGCTAACAAAGGAGGATATAATGACAAGTAAGGATCTATCTATATTCAACTCATTAAGACCTTTTTCAATTGGTTTTGACGATATGTTTGACCAATTTGAAAGTATGTTGGGAAATGGAGGTTTGACTATGCAATCAAACTATCCACCGTACAACATAAGAAAAGCTGGAAAGGACAAATATGCAATAGAAGTTGCTCTAGCTGGTTTTAATAAAAAAGATGTTGAAGTTGAGTTTGAAGACAATTTATTAACTGTAAGAACAAAACAAGTTAATAAATCTGAAGATAAAAATGAAGATGGTGAAATTATTCATAAGGGTATTTCTCAAAGACAATTTGCTAGATCATTTACAATTGCAGATGATGTAAAAGTAGGTGGTGCTGAACTAAAAGATGGTCTTTTGACAATAGCTTGTGAAAGAATTGTGCCAGAGTATAAAAAGAAAAAACTTATTGAAATTAAATAAGTATTAAACCTTGCTTGTGGGGATTTCTCCCCACAAGTTTTAAAATAATTTATTTTTTTGGTAATGTAGCGTTTAGAATAAATGCTAATAGTCCTGCAGGTATTAAACCAGTAGTAAGCAATAATCCTAATTTAATTCCTAAATCTGGCACATGTGCAACAAACTCAGGAAATGCATATAGTCCTATTCCAAAAGATAGAGATAATGCTAAAATTAAAACATTTCTTTGGCTCATTTCTGATTTTGAAATTAATTTAATTCCTGCGCCAGCAATTAATCCAAACATAATGATAGCTGCTCCACCAATTACTGAATCTGGCATTGCAGCAATAATTCCACCAAGTTTTGGAAACAAACCTAATAAAATTAAAATAACACCAGCAACTGTACCAACGTGTCTACTAATTACTCCAGTGAATGCAACTAGGCCAGCATTTTGTGAATAAGAAGTATTGGGCATAGCATTAAAAATTGATGCAAAAGCTGTCCCAACTCCATCGGCCATTATACCGCCAGAAAGTTCTTTGTTGGTAGCTTCTCTATTTGCCCCACCCATTGTTGTCGCACTAATGTCACCTATAGTTTCAATTGTTGTTACTATAGACATAAATAACATTAATATTACAGCGCCCCATACAAAGTCTATTCCGTATTGTAAAGGCATTGGTAAAGCAAACCAGTCAGCAGCTGCAATTTTTTCCCATCTAACCTCTCCAAGCATAGCTGCTACTATGAACCCAGCTACTATTCCAATTAGAATAGAGGCTGCTGATGCCATTCCTTTTCCTTTAAGATTTGCTAAAAGTGCAACTATTAAAACTGTGCCAGCTATTGTTAAATGATGCCAGTTCGCAAAAATTTCTGGTTTATTATTCATCAGCCATACTCCACCTCCAGCATACTTAAATCCAACTTTAAGAAGACTAATTCCAATCATTAACACAACTATTCCCGTTACTAACGGAGGAAACATATGACGAATTGGTTTTAACATTTTTCCAATCCATATTTGAAAAATTCCCCCTATAAATGCAGCAGTAAATATTGCTCCTAAACCGAAAGCTTTGAAAGGTAGCATTATTGGAATGAAAGCAAAACTTGTACCTTGTATTATTGGTAGTCTTGAGCCTATATCTTTATAACCAACAGTTTGTATTATTGTTGCCACGCCCGCAGCAAACAATGCCATTTGAATTAAAAAAATCTTTTCTCCAGTAGTTACTCCAAAAACGCCAGCAACAATTAGTGGAACTGTTATATTCCCAGCAAACATTGCAAATACGTGCTGAATACCTAAAGGTACTGACTGATTGAGTGGCAATTTTTTATTAGCGGCTCCTGAAGTCGAAACTTTTTTTTTTGCCATATATCCTCCTCCATGTTTTTTTGAAAAGGGTATATTTATTATATGTAATTGTAAAATAAATTAATCTTTTTTAAAATATTGCTTGATTTATAAGGTAAAATTTAACACAAAATTTATAACTTTAATTATTTAAATACATCCACTGGAAGTAAATCCTACAATTGTTCCTGTTGCATTTATTTCAAATTTTCTTTCACAGGGAATTCCATATTTTTTTGTTTTGTAAACTAAAGTTTCGTTTCCTAATTCATTTACAAAATCTTCTGTGGGAGCTCCTAGTTCCAATCTTAGCTCATTAACTTGTTTTCCAACATACTGTCCAAATCTTGCATTTTCTTTTTCTGCAACTTCATCAGATTTCTTTTTTATTGTCTGACAGCCCGTTGAAATTAAAAAGATCGAAAATAAAATTATTACGAATCTAAATTTCATATAAAAAAGTATATCAACGAATTGTGTCAAAAGATTAACTTTAAAGTTGTAAATAAGAAAATTTTATTAACATTCTAGCTTATATGGTCAATTTGCAAGGGATTTTTGGATTCGAATCAAATATTGTACGGAAATAGGAGGTCTAATGTTAGATAACTACTTTAACTATAAAAAACATAAGACAGATTTTAAAACAGAAGTCACTGCAGGAGTGTCGACGTTCTTGACAATGGCTTACATAATGTTTTTGAATCCTGTCATACTTGCCGACGGTGGGTTTGATTTTGGTGGTGTTTTTACAGCAACAGCTTTAGCGGCAGCTTTAGCATGTTTTATAGCTGCATTTTACGCTAAAACTTGGCCCATTGGACTTGCACCAGGAATGGGGATAAATGCATTTGTTGCCTATGGTGTTTGTTTAGGTATGAAATATACGCCTGCAGAAGCACTTGGAGCTGTCTTGGTTGCTGGTGTAGTCTTCTTAATAATTTCATTAACACCGATAAGAGCATGGTTAATTAACTCTATTCCAAAAAGTTTAAAACTTGGAATTGGAGCAGGTATAGGTTTGTTCCTTGCAATTATAGGTTTTGAACTTATGGGATTAACTACTGACAACCCAGTTACACTTGTACAACTTGGTGATGTCTCTAATCCGTTGACTTTATTAGGTGCTGCTGCATTTGTTTCTATGATTGTAATGGAAAAGTTTAAAATTAAAGGAAATATAATCATTGGAATAATTTTATTTAGTGCGATTGCTTGGATAACAGGATTAGGACAATTCAATGGAATTGTTTCTTCTCCACCACCAATGACACATCTAATGACATTTGATTTGGGTGCTGCACTAAGTGCATCGATGGTAACTGTAATTTTTACATTATTTTTTATCGACTTTTTTGACACTGCTGGAACACTAACTAGTGTTGCAAACGTTTCTGGAAAAGTTGGTCCTGATGGAAAAATTAAAGACATCGATAAAGCAATGCTGTCAGACAGTGTATCAACTGTTGCAGGTGCTGTAATGGGTACTTCGACAGTTACTACATACGTTGAAAGTGCTGCTGGAGTAAAAGTTGGAGGAAGAACAGGAATGACTTCACTTGTAATTGGAATTGGTTTCTTATTATGTTTGTTCTTCAGTCCACTTGCAACATCTCTTCCAAAAGAAGTTGATGCTGCTGCTTTAATCTATATTGCAACTCTGTTTGTGAGAAATATAACAGATATTAGTTGGGATGATGCTGCTGAAGCAGGTCCTGCAGTTCTTGCGATGATTGCAATGCCATTTACTTATTCTATTTCAAATGGAATAGCTTTGGCATTTGTTTCATATGCTGCAATTAAGATTTGTACTGGAAAATTTAATGAAACTAGTCCAGCAATATGGGTAATTGCTGTATTAAGTTTAGTTAGTTTTGCTGTATCTTAAAAAAGTAAAAAGTTAAATTTAGGGCGGCTTTATTTCAGGTCGCCCTTTTTATTTTTGGTGTTTCTTCTTTATATCTTCAATCCTTATTTCTTCGTAAATTTCAAATGGTTGTACTATCCAAGGATTAGCTTCTAATTTTACTGCACAAAAGTCAGGTTCAAATGATGACTTCTGTTTTTTCCAAAGAGTTGCTGTTTTGATATCTTCAATTTTTCCTTTTATTGGCCCATAAGCTTTTAGCCAGTCTATACTTTTATTAAATGTAATTCCTGTGTCAGACAAATCATCACAAAGTAAAATCCTGCCACCCATATTTGGAGCTATTGAGCTCATCTCCCTAGAAAATACTATATCACCTTGTTCATCCTCTACTCCTTTGCCGCTATAAGACTCAACTGCAAGGTAAGCACATTTCAATTTAAATACTCTACTTAAGACATCTATCATTGGTGCTCCTCCACGCATAATACCAACTAAAATTGATGGCTTGTAACCACTGTCCTCTATTTGAATTGCAAGCTTTTCGACAGTTTCGTTATATTGATCCCAGCTTACAATTAGTTTTTCTGACATAATTTATATAATTTTAACTTTTAAAAATTAAAATTAAAACTGCAAGTAAAATTAAGGATACAATAGATGTTATTAAAATATACAACCTATGAATGTTTCTTCCTCTTAAATTAAAATAATGTCTAGCTAACACTGATATAACAGCTATAGCGCATAAAATTAACCAATTATATTTATGATAAACTATGAAGCTATAATGTCCCGATAACATTATAAATAAAACTAAAAAAGTTGAGTAGTTATTATGGATAGATCTTTGCTTAGCAGATAAAGATAAGCTCAGATCAAATTTTTTATTTCGTTTACTGCTGTTAATTATATTCATTTGATTTGGAATAATTACTGTAAATACATTTCCAAACATATTTGTTCCTATCACTAAACCAACACTTAAAAATGCAAATTTTGGACCATACATTTGAGTAAACCCATATGACAACAACATAAGTAAAATGAAAATTATTAAAATAAATAAAACATCATTTTTAATAAGATTTGACTTACACAAAAAATCATAAATCAACCAAGATACAACTAAAGAAAGGATAGAAAGTATTATTGCAGTTGAAGGAAGCATATTTAAAACTTTTTTATCAACCATTAATATTTCAGGCCTATAGTAGTAAATAACAGCTAGTAATAAAATTCCAGTAATAAATGTAAGATAACTTTGCCATTTAAAAATAACTAAACTTCTCAAATAATTAACTGGGGGAGAACTTTTCAATCTTGTTAACTTATAATAATAACCAGAGTGCATTAAATATCCTTCTGCATCAACATCTCTGCTAGAAATATTTTTATTTAGCTTGTTGTCTAAATAATTAAATAAAAAACTATTTCCTACCCATAATATTGAAAATAATACATGACCCCATCTTAATATGAGCTCCAACCATTTCATTGAGTAGGATAAAATTTCCATTAATATTTAATTTTGTCTTCTTTATTTTCCCAAATTTTAAATGCCTCTAAAGCTTCATCTCTATGTATTTGGTGCATTTTAATTTTTCTATTTTCTAAATCTTTATTAATCTCAGAATAAATAAATGAATCATCAAAATCTATAGCCTTAGCGTCTATTCTGGTGTTTGCATAAAAAACATTTTCAATTCTAGACCAATATATCGCAGATAAGCACATTGGACATGGTTCACAGCTTGAATATAAATCGCATCCCGAAAGATCAAAAGTATTCAATATTTGGCACGCATCTCTAATTGCAACAATTTCCCCATGCGCAGTTGGATCATTATTCATTGTTACTTTATTAGAGCCTTCTGCGATAATTTTGTTATTTTTTACAACAACAGAGCCAAATGGGCCGCCCTTGGATTTTGCACTTTCAATTGAAAGCTCAATTGCTCTCATCATAAAAATATTTTTTTGTCTCATAATTAATTTTTTTTAAGTTCTTTAAGGCTTAACAGTATATTTTCAGCTGTAGCTGGAGCATCTAATTTTGGTATTTTTTTATAATTTGATACAGATGATATTGCGTCTTTAATTGCAAAAAATACACTCATAGCAAGCATCAAAGGGGGTTCGCCTGTTGTTTTTGATTTATTTACAACATCTTCAACATTTTTTCCTTCTTTATAAATTTCTACATTAAATTTTTTTGGTATATCGCTTACTGCTGGAATTTTATAAGTCGAAGGAGAAAAAGTAGTTATCTTTCCATTATCATTCCATTTTACTTCTTCCATAGTTAACCACCCTTGGCCTTGCACAAATCCTCCTTCAATCTGTCCAAATTCAATCGCCGGATTTATTGCATTTCCTGCATCATGCAATATATCAACTCTTTCTATAATATTTTCACCTGTTAAAGTGTCGATTGTAACCTCTGAAACTGCTGCTCCATAACAAAAATAATAAAATGGTCTTCCGGTAAATTTTTTTTTATTAAATTTAATTTTTGGAGTTGAATAAAAACCCGAAGATGAAAGTGAAACCCGATTTAAGTATGCCTCCATTATAATCTTTTTAAATTCAAAAGATCTATTTCCTAATATAATATACTCATTTTTATATATTGGCTCTTCTTTACTAAAAATCTTATATTTATCCTTAATAAATTTTTCTAAATTTTTTTTTATCTTATTCGTAGCATTAAGTGCAGCAGCTGCATTTAAGTCAGTAGTTGAGGAAGCGGCACTTGCAGAAGTATTTGGTACCTTCGTGGTATTTGTCGATGAAATTTTTACCTTTTCATATGGCAATCCCAATGAATTTGCTACAACCTGTGCTATTTTTGTATGGGTACCCTGACCCATTTCTATACCTCCATGATTTAAATAAACGCTTCCATCAGTATAAAGATGAACCAATGCACCCGCTTGGTTTAAATGTATTGTTGTAAAAGATATTCCAAATTTTACAGGTGTAATTGCAATTCCTTTTTTTTTTATTTTATTTTTAATATTAAATTTTCTAACCTCATTTTTTCGTTTTAAATATTTTGCATCTCGTACTAACTTTTCAAATAGTTCATTAATTATATTATCTTGGATTTTCATACCGTAGTGGGTAGTATTTTTTTTATTTTTTTTATAAAAATTATTTTTTCTTACTTCCAAAGGGTCCTTATTTAAAAATCTAGATATATTGTCTATTATATTTTCAATAACCATCATTCCTTGGTTGCCGCCAAAACCTCTAAAAGCTGTAGATGTAGATGTATTTGTTTTGCAAAGATAATTTTCTACTAGTAAATCTGATAAAAAATATGCGTTATCTATGTGGAGAAGTGCTCTCTCATTTATTGCATAAGATAAATCTGGTGACATCCCACATTTAGAAGCTAATTTTACTTTAAGTCCTTGAATTATCCCTTTGTCATTAAATCCAACTTCATAATCTGAAAAAAATTCATGTCTCTTACCAGTTAAAATAATATCATCATCTCTATCTAATCTTAGTTTAATTGGTTTTTTTGTCTTATGTGCTAGAAGTGAACATATAGCTGCAGTCATAAAATTTGTTTCTTTTCCGCCAAAACCTCCACCTATTCTTCTAACAAGAACCGTAATGGAATTACTTTTTTGATTAAGTATTTTTCCAATAAGCTGTTGGGTTTCAGATGGATGCTGAGTAGAGCTATAAACTATCATTTCATTATCTTCTTTAGGAATTACAAACGCAACCTGACCTTCTAGATAAAAATGCTCTTGGCTACCTGTAGTAAAATTTCCTTTTAAAGTATGTTTTGATTTCAAAATTTTTTTTTGAGCATTTCCTTTGTTAATTTTTCTTACGTCAAAAAGTAAATTTTTTTTATTTAATGAATCTTTAAGAGTTACAATTGGTTTATATTCTACGTAATTTATTTTGGCTTTTAAGACTGCTTTTCTTGCTAGTTCAATACTCGTTGCTGCAACTGCAAATATTGGTTGTCCAAAAAACTCAACTTTATCTTTTACAAAAATTGGGTCACCATCAAAAACTGGCCCAACATCATTACGACCTGGTATATCTAAATAATTAACTACTGAAACTACACCTTCGCTATTAATTACTTCATTTAAATCAATTTTTTTTATTTTTGCATAAGCTTTTTTACTCCATCCTATTGCTCCAAAAAGAGTATCGTGCGGTTCTTTTATATCATCAGTATACTCAGCAGCGCCACTTACATGCTTATATGCACTATCATGAGGTCTTATTTCACTAATATGATTACCTTTATTTTTCATTGGTAAACTCTAAATAATTTTTTTGTTTTGGTTTCTATAAAAAATTTTATTAATAAATTTTCAGCAACTTCCAATCTATATTGTTTTGAGGCCCTCATGTCAGAAATAGGGTTAAAATCTCTTTTTAATAAATCTTTTGCTTTTTCAAATATGTCTTCTGAAAATTTTGAATTTTTCAAAAAATTCTCACAATTCTTTGCTCTTTTTGGAATTTCTGCCATACCACCATAAGCAATAGCTACATCCTGAATTCTTTGATCTTTAATTTTAATGTTGAAAGAAGCACAAACAGATGAAATATCATCATCAAATCTCTTTGATATTTTATAAGCTTTAAAATTATGGTTTTTATAAATAGGAATAATAATTGATTTTATAAATTCCCCTTTTTTTAATTTTGTTTTTCTATATTTGATGAAAAAGTTATTAAGCAAAATTTGCTTATTACCTTTTTTTGTTTGTATTATTATTTTTGCATTCAAAGATAAAAGTAGAGGTAAGGTGTCTCCTATTGGGGAAGCAGTGGCTATATTTCCTCCTATTGTTCCAACATTTCTTATTTGAACAGAACCATATCTTCTTAATATATTATTAAAGTCTGGATAATATTTTAAAATAAATTTTTCAACCTTTATAAGAGGAGTTGTAGAACCAAAAATAATTTCATTATTTTTTATTTTAATAAAATTAAGCTCTTTTATGTTGTTTAAATTAATAATTTTTTTTATTTCCTGCCTATCCTTTGTAACTTTCAATGATAAATCGGTACCACCACTTAAAAAATCAGAATCTGGATTTTTTTGAATTACTGTTCTTAATTCGTTTATTGTTTTAGGTGCGAAATATTTTTTATTTTTACTATCAATAATTATACTTTTGGAGTGAATTTTTTTTAAAAGATTTATAGTTTTTTTACTATTTTTATAGAATTCATCAGAGTAATTTTTTTTTATATTTTTTGCTGCATCAATAATGGGTCTATATCCAGTGCATCTACATAAATTTCCAGATATTGCATCTTTGATATCATTATTATTATTATTTTTTTTATTTTTTGACATTGCAAAGATAGACATAACGAAACCTGGTGTACAAAATCCACATTGGGATGCATGATATTTTGCCATTGCCTCTTGGACGGGATGATAAGAACCATCTTTTGAAACTAAATTCTCAACAACTATGAGTTGTTTTCCATGCAAAGTAGGTGTGAAAGATATGCAGGAATTAATTGCCTTATATTTTATTTTTTTATTTTCTAATTCTCCTAAAACTATCGTACAAGCACCACATCCACCTTCTGCGCATCCCTCTTTGGTGCCAGTTTTTTTTAACCTATCTCTTATAAAGCTAAGTATAGTTTGGTTTGGGTCAGGATTTTCTAATTCAATTAATTTATTTTCATAAATAAATTGAACTTTATTATTAATCACCTATGAACCTCTATAAGTAGAATAGCTCCATGGAGAAACGAGTAAGGGAATATGATAATGTTCTTTTGAATTTGAAATACCAAATCTAATAGCCACATCATCTAAAAAAGGTAATTCACCTGATTTAGTTATATTTTTAAAATAATCTCCAATAAAAAAAACTAACTCATATTTACCATTCAAAAAATCTTCGCCCTCTAGCAATGGTTTATCAGCTCTTCCATCTTCATTTAATGTTAACGTTTTTTTCATTTCTCTTTTATTGTTATTGAAATAATATAATTCTACTTTTATTCCAGCACCTGGTTTACCTGAGTAAATATCTAAAACATGAGTTGTTAATTTTGTCATATGATAAAATATTTATATACAATATTGAGTAATTAATAAATAACAACTAATATAAATTTGCAAAATGATCGATATTAAAAAAATTAATAGTCTTGATAAATCTGAATTTTTATCAATTTTTGGAAATGTATTTGAAAAGTCAAAATGGATAAGTGACAAAGTATTTGATAAAAAACCATTCAAAAATTTAGAGTCTTTTGTTTCAGAAATAATTGGTATTTATGAAAATAGTGACAATAAAACTATACTGGAAATTTTAAATTTACATCCAGAACTTGCTATCAAAAAAAAATTAACTGCAGATTCAGAAGTTGAGCAAAATAAAGCTAACTTAAAACAGTGTACTCCTGGGGAGTTTGATGAATTTAAAAAATTAAATATAGAATATAAAAAAAAATTTAATTTTCCATTTATTATTGCTGTAAAAGGAAAAAATAAAAATGAAATTTTAAATTATTTTAGAGAAAGAATTAAAAATTCATTAGATGAAGAGTTCCTTGAAGCAAAAAAACAAGTAAAAAAAATTGCAACTTTCAGGTTGGAAGAAATTATAAAATAAATTTATTAATTTGATTTTTCTGAAACATAAAGTGAGACCGCTTCAATCTCTTCAGGTGTAAGTATGCCATCATATGCCGGCATTACTCCAATACCATTTGTTACTGCCATAACTACTCTTCCAACATCTGGCTTGATTAAGTTTAAATTTGGTCCAATATCAGCATTTGACCCAGCGTCGTTTAAAGCATGGCAGGTTGCACAATTTCCTTTTTCTAAAAAAATATTTTTTCCTAAGACCAATGTTTCATCTGCTCTTAGACTATTGATAAATAAAAAAAATATTAATAGAAAAATTATATTAAAATATTTCACCATTTTCTTAAATTTTTTAACATTTTGCTTTATTATTAAACTACTAAAGATATTTTTTTCTAGCAAGTATCAATAGTGTAAATTAAATAGACCTATGAAAATTTTTGATTGTTTTATGTATTTTGACGAGGAGATTGTTCTAGATTTAAGATTAAATACTTTAGATAAATATGTTGATTATTTTGTTATTGTAGAAAGCACTTTTACGCATAAAGGTGATAAAAGAAATTTAAAATTCAACCATAAAAAATTTGAAAAATTTAAAGATAAAATAATTTATTTAACTTTTGATAAAGAACCTGAAGGAATAGAAGTGATTTATGAAAATGATGATGAATCTGAAAAATCAGCAAAATATATTCTTAATGCTGCTAAAAGAGAAAATGGACAAAGGAATCACATTGCAAATGGTCTACACGAAGCGAGTCCTGAGGATTTAATACTGATTTCTGATGTCGATGAGATTCCAAATCTTGAAAACATAAGTTTAGAAAATTTAAAAGAAAAAATTTTAATGTTTCAGCAAGATATGTTTTATTACAAATTTGATTTGAAGCTGCCTAATATGGTTTGGTCTGGAACTAAAGGATGTAGAAAGAAAGATCTATTAAGCCCTCAATGGTTAAGGAATATTAAAGATAAAAAATATCCTTTACTTAGATTAGATATAATATTTTCAAAAATTAAATATAACAGTATTAAATTTATTAAAGATGGAGGATGGCATTTTTCAAATATTAAATCTCCAGAAGAAATAGAGCATAAACTGAAATCATATTTACATCACAGAGAATTTGATGAAAAACCGTTAAGCTTAGACCAGATAGATATTATAATTAAGCGTAAACAGGCAATATATGACTTAAAAGTTGACAAGACTATAAACAAGGTTGGGAGTGGAAGTAAGCTGGTTAAGTACAGTTTTGACAAATTGCCAATTTATTTAAGAGAAAATAAAGAAAATTATAAAGAATGGTTAGATTAAAATAGAGTATCTAATATTGGATAGGCTCATCATCAATTGAACGCCATAAATACCATGTGGCAACAGAACAATAGGGTGTAAATCTTTTTCTTAAAAAATTAACAAATTTTTTTGGAGGCAAATATTTTTTTTTGTAGTTATTTGATATAGCTCTGAGTAAGCCTATATCTTGAATTGGCCATATGTTTTCTCTATTAAAAGTAAAAAGTAGTATCATTTCTGCAGACCATCTTCCAATTTGTCTTAAAGTTGAAAGATAAATAATTGCTTCTTCATCATTCATTTTTTTAATAAGCTTAGGATTGAATGATTTATTTGAAAATTTAATTGATAGTTCTTTTATTCCTTTGGCCTTTTGCTTGCTAAGACCGCATTTTTTAAGTTTTTGAATAGTAATTTTTTTTACTATTTTTGGATTAATTTTTCCATTACATACACTTTTAAATTTTTTGAATACTGAGTTTGCCGCTGCAACACTAATTTGTTGACCTATAATACTTTTGCAAAGAGAAAAAAAAATATCTTTTCTTGTAGTTAGTGTTTTGTGCTTATATGTTTCAATTAAACTTTTCATTACCATATCTTTTTTAGATAAATATTTTTTTGCTTTATTCCAATATTTTGGAGTCTTATTCATGTCTTGGGATAGAAACTTGTTTTTTTAAAGCAACTTCTCTTCTGAAAATAATTATAGATGAAATTATAACTAAGAAAGCCCCTGCTAAAGTTTTGATTGAAGGTATTTCATCCCAAATAAAGTAGCCAAAAATTATTGCAAAAACTAAAGCTAAATATTTTAATGGGGTTACAAGGGAAACTTCTGAAAACTTATAAGATTGACTTAGCCATAAATTTGCAACACCACCAAAAATTCCTATAAAAGACAATAAAATTAAATCTTTTATATTAGGCATAATCCATCCAAAAGGAATTGTAAAAAAACTTACTATAGTTATTGCTGCTGAAAAATTCAAAGCAATCAACCAAACGGGTTCGGTGGTTGATAATTGCCTAATAGCAATAGCAACATAAGATAAACCTAAACAAAAAATTATTGGATAAACAAAGTATAAGTTTAATGAACTAAAACCAGGTTCTGTAATAATTATAATGCCAATAAATCCTACGATCACTGCAAGCCATCTATACATGCCAACTTTCTCACTAAGAAAAAAAATTGAAAAAATAGTTGTAAAAATTGGAGCAGCAAATGAAATACTAACAACAGTAGCCAAAGGTAAATTTCTTATTGCAATAAATATTGAAATTAAAGCTATTAGACCAAATAAACATCTTAAAAAATGCAGTCCAGCTCTTTTTGTATAATAAAAGGTTTTAAGTCTTTCTTTAGGAATTATAAAAAAATAAATCACTAAGCCAAAAAAACCCCTAAAAAATAATACTTGTCCCAAAGGATATGAATCTGACCATTTTACAATTAAATCCATTATTGAAAATGCACAAACCGACATAAACATGTACAAAAAGCCTAATTGATTTTTGGAAAGCATAAGAATAACTTTAGTTTAAATAAAACAATAATCAATGGAAATAGCAATATTAGCATTAGGATGTTTTTGGGGACCAGAAGTTAAATTTGGAAAACTTGAAGGAATTACAAAAACAGAGGTTGGTTATTGTGGAGGAAACAATAACAAAACAACTTATGAAGAAGTTTGTTCTGGAATTACTAATCATGCAGAAGTTGTAAAGTTAGAATTTGATCCTAAAAAAATTTCATATGAACAAATTTTACAATATTTTTTTGAAATTCATAATCCTACAACTTTAAATGCTCAGGGTCTGGATATTGGCACTCAATATAGAAGTGAAATATTTTATATAAATGAAGACCAAAAAAAAATTGCTGAAAAGATTATTGAAGAAAATAATAAAAAATTTTTCGGAAAGGTTGTTACAAAATTATCAGAAATAAAAAATTATTGCAAAGCTGAAGATTATCATCAAAAATATTTAGAAAAATAATTTAATTATGTCTTTAGTAAGTACAAATTGGGTTGAAAAAAATATTAATAGTATAAAAATAATTGACTGCTCTTGGCATATGCCAAATGTAAAAAGAGATGGGTACAAAGAATATTTAGAAGAACATATAGAAAATGCAATATTTTTTGATTTAGATAAAAATTCAGATCAGGTAACTGATTTACCACATATGCTTACAAGTTCTAATGAGTGGGAAAAAATTGTTTCAAAAATGGGAATAGTAAAAGATGATAAAATAGTAATTTATGATAATTCCGATGTATTAAGTTCATGTAGATGTTGGTATAATTTTATATACTTTGGTCATAATGATAAATTAGTTCACGTTTTAAATGGTGGACTTAAAAAATGGAAGTCTGAAAATAAACCAACAACAAATATAATTTCTAAAGTTAATACAACTAAATACACAGCGGCAGAGAGAAAAAATTTAGTAAAAAATAAAACTCAAATTAATGAAAATATTAATAATGATAATTTTAAAGTTATTGACGCAAGAAGCAAAGAAAGGTTTGAAGGCAAGGTCAGAGAGCCAAGAAAAGGCTTAAGAAGTGGATCAATTCCAAAATCTATGTGTATACCATTTGGAAATTTAATTAACGATGACAAAACATTTAAAAACAAAAATGAAATTTTAAACATATTTAAAAATACTTTGGGAGAAGAAATAACAACAAATATTGTATTTTCCTGTGGTTCTGGAGTGACTGCTTCTGTTTTGGCACTTGCATATTCTTTAATAAATAATAAATATATGCCAACTATTTACGATGGTTCTTGGGCAGAATACGGAAAAATAAAAATATGAAAAGATCAACAAAAGTAATTTCTATAATAATTGTCTTCTTTTTAATTATAGCTTCAGTGATTGTTGCAAGAACTATGATTGGCAAACATTTTCAAAAAAAATTCGGCAAAAGACCCCCTCCAGGAATTATAGTAACTGCGGTAGTAAAAAAAGAGTTTTCAGAAAAAATTGAAACATTTGGATCCGCAGTATCTAATAAAACAAAATCTTTCAGAATAAAAAAAGATGATTTAATTGGAGAATTAAAGCTAAACAGCTATGTCGAAAAAGGTAATGCAATTATTAAGTTAAAAAGTGGAAATATTATAGCTCCGTTTAATGGCGTGGTAGGATATACTGGTTTAACTGAAGATATATTTGTTTCTGATAGTACATTTATTATAACTTTGGATGACAATTCAATAATTTATTCAGATATTAAAATTCCTGAAAATTATTCTTCTGTAATTAAAAAAGGGCTACCAATAGAGGCAAAAGTTTCGAGTTATAAAAATAAAATTTTTAAAGGAGAGGTTGATTTCATATCGAGTAGAATAAATGCTGAAACTAGAAGTTTATTAACAAGGATTAAAATTGCTAATACAAATTTAGAATTAATATCAGGCTCTTTGCTTGAGGTAAGTGTAAAGTTTAATTTAAGAAATTCTCTTAGTATACCGGATACTAGTGTAATGATGGAAGGTGAAAAAGCTTACGTGTATAAAATATCAAAAGATAATGTTGCAAATAAAATTGAAATAAAAATTGGCACAAGACAAGAAAGTAATATTGAAGTTTTATCTGGATTAAATATTGGAGACATAATTGTTGCTGAGGGATTAAAAAAAGTCTACCCAAGAAGTAAAATCAAACCTATTGAAAAAGGCTCAAAAAATAGTGAGTCTGAGTGGAAGAAAAAAACTTAATTAAATGTTCATAACCGAATTAAGCATTAGAAGACCTGTTGTTTCATGGGTAATGTCTTTAATATTAATTGTATTTGGAATTTTTGTTTTTTGGAAGTTACCAGTAAGAGAACTTCCCTCTGGTCTTCAGCCCCCAGTAGTACAGGTACAAGTTGATTATGCATCTGCTTCTGCTCCTATAATTGATCAAGAAGTAACACAGGTTTTAGAAGATGTTATTGGTGGCGCAGAAGGAATTAAAAATATTGATTCTAAATCTTCAAATGGAAGAAGTACTATAAAAGTTGAATTTGATACAAGTATCGACTTAGATAATGCGGCTAATGATATAAGAGAAAGAGTTGCAAGAGTTGTTGATAACTTACCTTCGGAGTCAGACCCGCCACAAATACTTAAACAGGCAGCAGGATTTACAACAACAATGTGGTTATCACTTTCATCTTCTACTTGGAGTGATTTAGAGCTCGGTGATTATGCTGAAAGATATTTAATAGATACTTTTTCAAGTGTAAAAAATGTTGGTAGAATTTTAGTTGGTGGACTAAGAGAATTAAGTATTAGAGTATGGGTAGATCCTATTAAATTAGCAGCAAATGATTTAACTGTTCAGGAAGTTGAAAGAGCTCTGAGAGGTGAAAATATTAGATTACCTGCAGGTACTCTTGAGGCAAATAATATCGATTTAACCTTAAACCTGGACAAATCCTATAATAGCATAGAATCAATCAAACAACTTCCAATTAAAAAAACTAATAAAAAAGTCGTGGTGTTATCTGATGTTGCAAACATAGAGTTTGGTCCAGTTTCAGAGAAAACTTTATTTAAAGCACAAAGAAAAGACAGATTAAATTTAAAGACAGTTGGAATTGGAATATATGCAAAAAGTGGGGCGTCAACTGTAGAACTTTCTAGAGAAATTAAAAAAAAAATTACCGAAGTAAATAAATCATTACCTGATGGACTAGGACTAGAAGTGGCATTTAATAGAGCCACTTACGTTGGAGCAGCAATTAATGAAGTTTACAAAACTCTTATAATTGCGTTTGTTTTAGTTGTAATAATTATTTATTTATTTTTAGGAAATTTAAAAGCTGTAATTGTTCCAGCTATAGCTTTGCCAGTAAGTTTAATAGCTTCATTTCTTGGAATTTACATATTTGGATTGTCAATAAATATTTTTGTCCTTTTAAGTTTTATATTAGCGATTGGTATAATTACTGATGACTCCGTAATTATGACAGATGCTATTTATAGAAGAATAGAAAATGGAGAGAGCCCTCTAGTTGCTGCATATAAAGGATCTAAACAAATTACATTTGCAATTATTGCAACTACACTAATTCTTATTGCTGTCTTTTTGCCACTAATATTTATTGAGGGTATATCTGGAACTTTATTCAGAGAAACAGCAATAGCATTATCATTCTCTATTGTTGTCTCATCTTTTGTTGCTTTAACTTTATCTCCAATGCTTGCAAGTAAATTTCTAAATAAAAAAAATAATAAAAATTTTATAATACGAAGATTTGAAAAATTTTTCTTAGGTTTTTCAAAATTTTATCAAGAAACATTGGAAGTCTTAGTTAAAAAGACAAAAACCATTTCAGTTTTCATTATATTTATAATTTTAGCTTCTGCTTTGCTATTTAATTTTTCAAAAAAAGAATTATTACCAATGGAAGATAGAGGGGCTTATCTGGTCATTGGTTTTACTGATGAAGGAAGTTCTTTTGAGTATACACAAGAAAAAGCTCAAGTTATTGAAAAAAGACTCATTCCATTATTGCAGGCTGAAAATAGTCCTTATTCACGCTTTATTATGAGAGTGCCTGGTTTTGGAAGCTCTGCTACCTCATACAACAGTTTTATAATTATTGCTTTGCTAGACCATTGGAAAAATAGAAAACAAGATTCTCAAACAGTAATGAGGCAAGCCATTGGCAAAATTGTTACAGTTCCGCAGGCCGTAGCTTTCCCTATATCTCCTCAATCAATAAGAGTTTCAAGTTACAACAAACCTGTTCAAATGGTTATTTATGGAAGTACTTATGAAGAATTAGAAAGTATTCAAAATGAAGTAATTAGAAAATTAAGAAGAAATAGAAATTTATCAAGATTAGAGTCAGACTATTCTAGAAATAAACCTGAAGTAAAACTTATAATTAATAAAAATAAAGCAAAAGATTTAGGAGTTTCTACTGAAACAGTTGGTAAAAGTTTAGAAACACTCTATGGAGGTAAAAGAGTTACAACATTTAATAAATTAGGAAAGGAATATCCAATAATATTACAGCAATATTTGTCAGATAGAAGAAATAAAGAAGGAATATCAAAAATTTTTGTAAGATCAGATACAACAGGAAAATTAATATCATTAACTAACTTGGTAAATTTTGAAGAAGAAGGAACAGCAAAAGAATTGTCTAGATATAACAGGCAAAGAGCAGTAACTATTTCAGCTAATATTTCAGAAAATTATACTCTTTCAGAAGCAATTAAATATTTAGAAAATATAATGGCTGAAGTTTCGCCTAAAAGCCAAATTACTTGGAAAGGTAAGTCAGAAGAAATTAAAGAAACAAGCAATGAACTTTTTATCATATTTGCTTTAGCATTATTAACAGCATATCTAGTTATGGCAGCAACATTTAACTCATTTATCCATCCATTTATAATTATTCTCACTGTTCCTTTAGCAATTTTTGGTGGATTGGTTTTTATTTTATTTCTTAATAGTTCAATAAATATCTTCTCACAAATTGCATTGGTTATACTTATTGGTATATCCACTAAAAATAGTATTTTAATAGTTGATTATGCTAATCAAATTAGAACAACTGGAAAAAATATTGAAACAGCAGTCAAAGAAGCATGTAGTATAAGGTTCAGGCCAATTATCATGACATCTCTAAGTACTATGATCGCAATGATGCCTTTAGTAATCGGAAATATTGGTCCTGGAGCCGGTGAAGGTTCTAGATTAGCGGTTGGTGCTACAATTTTGGGAGGAATGATAATTTCTACATTCTTTACACTTTATGTAACTCCAACAATGTATTTATCTTTAGCAAAAAATACAAAAAGAATAGATGCAATAGATATAGAATTAAAGAAAGAACTTCGTTAGAAAATAATATATTTGCTTGTGCTCAGTGTTTTCTGACATTCAGAAAGTTGGTTTTTATATTTTGAAGATTGTTTCTGAACTTTTTTTGCAAGTAATATAATTTTATTATTACTTTTATAATTTTTATAATTTCCCCAACCTTCATGATAAGCAATATATTGTCTAAAAACATCTTTTTTTGATATTTTTAATATTTGTGAACTTTTGTTTGTATACCATCCAATAAAGTCAACACTGTCCTTAAATCTTGCTCTTGTAGCCAAGGG
The DNA here is from genome assembly GCA_902569725.1 of uncultured Pelagibacteraceae bacterium. Taxonomy (GTDB): domain Bacteria; phylum Pseudomonadota; class Alphaproteobacteria; order Pelagibacterales; family Pelagibacteraceae; genus Pelagibacter. The sequence goes on from CACFVG010000007.1 coordinate 24,475, forward strand.
CTTATTATTTTCTTTTTTGTATTGTTCCCACGTACCTTTAACTGCTTGAGAGTAACCAAATGAACTAGATGGTCTTTTGTATGGAATTACTTTAAATAATTTTAATCTTTGAGGTTTTGCTAACCAATCAAAATCAGACTCCATTTTTATAAATGCTAATTGTAAATGAACAGGTGTGCCCCATTTTTTTTCTGTTTTTTTAACATGTTTATACCAAAAATATTTTTCTGAAAATATTGAGCAGCTATTAGCGGTATTTTTAGGAATAGAGGAACAGGCTGAAGTGAATAAAAATAAAATGATGAAAAAACTATTGAAAATCCGATTTTGCTTTTTCATTAAGTTCATCCATTTTTTTTCTGATATCTTCATCCGATATATTATTATTTTTTAAATCATCTTTTATTTTTCTAAAAACATCTTCATCCCCAGCTTCTGCAAAATCTGCTTTTATTACAGCTTGTATATATTCTTTTTCTTTACCTTCGTCATATCCAAGAATTTTAGAAACCCATTCTCCTATATATTTGTTTCTTCTTGCGCTTACTTTAAATTGAAGCTCTTGATCATGTGCAAATTTTTTCTCAAAGCTTTTTTCTCTTTCATCAAATGAACTCATTTTTTTCTCCAAAAATTAAATAAAATTAATATTAAAATAGATATTAAAACTCCAACTATATTACCAAACAAGTCAGAAAATTGAAATGATCTGTTTGGTATATACAAATGTAATAATTCAAGAGTTATAGAAATAAAAATCAAGTATAAAATAATTTTTTTTAAACTTTTGAAGTAGCTTATTAAACCCAGCGAAGACAGTAAAAAGAAAACGAAAAGATGGTTTGAAGAAACTACAAAATCTGGGGCTATTTGGGGTTGCTTTGAGATATCCTTATAAATTAAAAAACCCAATAAACTTCCTGGATAAATATATAAAAATACAAATATAATGTTTAAAAGATGAAATATTATTTTTGTCATTGATCAATTTACCTTATAATTAAATTTAATCTATGAGTCATTTAATTTTAGTAAGACATGGCCAAAGCGAGTGGAATTTAGAAAAAAAATTCACTGGATGGGTAGATGTTGAGCTGGCGCCAAATGGTAAACTAGAAGCTTGCAAGTCTGGGGAGCTTATTAAAGAGCTTAATTTAAAATTAGATTATTTTTTTTGTTCTTATCAAAAAAGAGCCATAGAAACTCTAAACTTAATATTAAATACTTTAAGAATTAAAAATAATGATGTGATCAAAGCTTGGGAGCTTAATGAAAGACACTATGGTGCTCTAACTGGTCTTAATAAAGATGAAATAAAAAAAACTTTAGGAGAGGATAAAGTTTTAGAATTTAGGAGATCTTGGAATATTAGACCAGAACCACTAAACAAAAATAACCCTTATCATCCTATTAATATTGAAATTTATAAAAATATACCAAAAGATAAAATTCCTGACACCGAATCTTTAAAAGATACTTATGAAAGAGTAGTTCCTTTTTTTAAAAAAAATATCTCAGATAAAATAAATAAAAATATAATTATTGCAGCCCATGGTAATTCGATTAGGGCTTTATGCAAATATTTATTTAATATAGATGATGAAAAAATTTCAAAACTAGAAATTCCAACAGGAAACCCTTTGTTAATTAAATTTGATAATAACAAAAAAGTTAAAGAAGCCTCATATTTAGATAAAAAAAGAGCCAATGATTTAATTATTTTTAACTAATTTATTATATATCTCCAAATCAGTTAAATGAACAAAATGCTCTTTACTTTCAAATCCATACAAAATTTTATTTCTTATTGCTTTATCCCAAATTTTAGTAATTGAAAATGGCATAACTTTTTCATTTTTAAATAAACTTTTATTAATAATTTGCAGACCTGTATATATAAAGTTATTTTCTTTATTTTTTAACAACCACTCACCACTTAATGAAAAATCACCAATCATTCTTTTATCAAAGCTATTTTCTTTGTTAACAATCATTAATAAATTTTTTATTTTTTTTTCAAAGTAGTGGTTCATCATATTTAATGTTGTTTTCAAATAATTATCCCCCCACAAAGTATCTGGGTTTAAAACAATAAAATCATTTTCATCTGATCTATTAATTAGATTTAAAATGCCACCTCCTGTATCTAAAATTACCTTTCCATCATTAAAGATTTCAATATTTGAGCTTGATTTAAAATTTAAAATAAAATTTTTTATCTGATCATGAAGATAAAATGTATTAATTTTTATATTTTTTATATCTAATTTCTCTAAAAAATTTATTGAGTTTTCTAATAAAGTTATTTCATTAATTTCAATTAAAGGTTTTGGAATTTTTAAAGTCACTGGATTTAAACGTTTTCCATACCCAGCGCACAAAATTAATGCAGTCTTAATTTTCATATTTATTTCTTTTTTGTTTTGAAAAATATTTATCTAAAATAGTTTTTAATTCTATAAATTTTTTATTTTTTTTAGTTCTTTGCTCGATTAACTTCCATGCATAGGGTATTAATTTTAAATAATTATCCTTATTATCTCTAATTGACAATCTAGTAAAAATTCCAATTATTTTTAAATTTCTTAAAACTGATAAAATTTCAAAATCATTTTTAAAATTCTCAATATTCATTTTTTTATTTGTTTTAATATATTCTTCTAAAATATCTTGCTTAAATCTTGTGCTTGTTTTTAATCTGACATCATCTATTAATGAAGCAAGGTCATAAGCCACATTTCCAAAAACAGCATCTTGGCTATCTATCAGGCATAATTTTTTATTTTTAATCATTAAATTTGAAACATGAAAATCTCTATGAACAAATGTCTGATTACTAAATTTAATTTTATTAATTAAACTCTTTATAGCTAAAATTAATTTTTTTTTTAATAAAGTTTGATTTTTCTTTTTTATTTTTTTTGGTACGTACCAGTTTAAGAATAACTTAACTTCATCTAAAAGAATTTTTTTTGAATATTTTGGCACTTTATAAATCGAACCTAAAAATGTTTTTATTCTTTTAGTTTTTATTTTTTGGATTAAATTTAATAATTTTATAACTTTTTTATAGTAAATTAATTTTTTCTTATTATTTTTTTTTATTATTTTATAAATCGTATCATTGCCAAAGTCTTCTATTTGAATACTTTTTAATTTATAATTTTGACTAATTAATTTTGGTGCTTTAATTTTATTCTTAATTAAGATTTTGTTAATAGCATCGTAAATTAATAAATTCTTCTTAGTCTCTTTTTTACTAAATACAGTAATAATATTATTAAATCTGTAAAATTTTCTAAAAGATGCATCTCCAGTTAAAGATTTGAGTTTACTTAAATTCATTAATTATTTCTCTTCTATGTTCAGAAAATATTTCTAAATTTCTTCGCTGAAAATCATTTTCATAGCTAAAATATAATTCAATTATTTTTTTTGGTTTATTGGAAATTATTCCTGGCCATTCAACTAAAGTCACCATTTCTGAACTATCTTCAAATATTCCAATATTGTATAATTCTTTTGGATCTTTAATTTTAAACAAATCATAGTGATTTATAACAATCTCCTTAATTTTATATTCATTTACAATATTAAATGTTGGACTTGGAACTTCTGTTAATTTGAGTTCATTTTTTATTTGTAAATTGTTAATTAGATGTTTTATGAAAGTTGTTTTGCCTACACCTATATCACCATAAAAAAAAATGATATCTCCCTTCATAATAAAATTTGAAAATTTTTTAGAAATAGATTCTGTATTTTCTTCTAAACTAATATCAATCTTGCTACTTTTAGTAGCGATAGGCATCTGGTTTGTAAGGTCCATCAGGTGTTACACTGATATATTCTGCCTGGTCTTTAGACATTTTTGTAAGTTTGGCACCTACTTTTTCTAGGTGTAATCTTGCAACTTTTTCATCTAAGTGTTTTGGTAAAACATAAACTTTTTTCTCGTATTTATCCGAATTATTCCATAGTTCTATCTGAGCAGTCACCTGATTAGTAAATGAAGCACTCATTACAAAACTTGGATGTCCGGTAGCACATCCTAAATTAACCAATCTTCCTTCAGCAAGTAATATTATTCTTTTTTTACTTGGCAAAGTTATTTCGTGAACTTGTGGTTTAATTTCGTCCCATTTATAATTTTTCAATGCTTCAACTTGGATTTCGTTATCAAAATGTCCAATATTACATAGTATAGCTCTATCTTTCATTTCTCTCATATGGTCAGCCGTTACTATGTCTTTGTTTCCTGTGGCTGTAACAACTATGTCTGCCTCTTTGATCATTTCATCCATTAGTACGACCTCGTAACCTTCCATTGCAGCTTGCAGAGCACATATTGGATCAGTTTCAGTTACCATTACTCTCGCCCCACTTTGTCTTAATGAAGCAGCACTTCCTTTTCCTACATCACCAAATCCTGCAACAATAGCAACTTTTCCAGACATCATAACATCTGTCGCTCTTTTTATTCCATCTACTAAACTTTCTCTACAACCATATAAATTATCAAATTTAGACTTTGTAACCGAGTCATTTACATTAATCGCTGGCACTAACAATGTTCCCTGTGCTTCCATCTTTTTAAGCGCTAGTACTCCAGTGGTTGTTTCTTCGGATAATCCTTTAATATCTTTTAATAAATCTTTATAATCTTTATGCATAAGCGCGGTCAAATCACCACCATCATCAAGGATCATATTTGGTTTCCAATCTTTTTTTCCCTCAATTGTTTGTTTTACACACCACCAATATTCCTCTTCTGTCTCACCCTTCCATGCAAACACTGGTATTCCTACCTTAGCAATAGCTGCTGCTGCATGATCTTGTGTTGAAAAAATATTACATGAAGACCATCTTACTTCAGCTCCTAAATCTACAAGAGTTTCTATAAGAACTGCAGTTTGAATTGTCATATGAAGACATCCTAAAATTCTTGCTCCTTTAAGAGGATTTTTTCCTTTATATTCTTTCCTTAATGCCATCAACCCTGGCATTTCAGTCTCTGCTAGGGATATCTCTTTTCTTCCAAATTCTGCTTGGGATATATCTTTAACTTTATAATCACTCATGAAGAAGGCCTTTTAACAACTTTATAAAATTTTATCAACTAATAATGATTAAACTTTCGGAAAAATTATTTGGATAATTGCGCCTTTTTGACCCACATTATTTGAAGCAGAAATTTTACCATTATGCAACTCAACTAGATTTTTAACGATATTCAATCCTAATCCAGAATGTTCTCCAAATTTATTAGGCCGATTACTATAAAATCTTTTAAAAATTTTGGCTGTATCGTTTTCTCTGAAGCCTTCTCCTTCATCAATAACACTTAAAATCACATTTTTTTCTTTTTTATCTTCTAAAAGTTCAACTTTAATTGTTTGATTTTTTTTACTAAAAGAAATTGAATTATCTAGTAAATTTGCAATTATTTGTTCAATTCTATTTTCGATTCCTAAAATATTATAATCCGCTGAACCATTTGAATTTAACTTAATGTTAATTCCACTTTTTGAATTATGAATATTATTGAAATCGTCTACAACAGATGTTGCTATAAATTTTAAATCAATTTTCTTCATTTGCTCATTTGTTATCGCAACCTCATCTTTCAACATTTGAGAGTAGTCAGTAATCAATCTTTCAATTCTTTCAACATCATGCAAAAGTATATTGACTAATTTTTCTCTTTGAGTTTTATCTGTAGTTTCAGAAATTATTTCAGAGGCACTTTTTAGGGAAGCAAGTGGATTTCTAATTTCATGAACTAAATCTGTTGAAAAATTCTCAGCAGCATTAATTCTATTATTTAATTCATTAGTCATTTCATCTAAAGAGTTAGATAAAATTCCTATTTCATCATTTCTTTTTTTTACATTCTGGATGTTTGTTTTTTGTTTATTTTTTTCTTTAATTGATTTTGTAAAATTTACTAGAGTTTTAATTGGTTTTAAAAAATATCTATTTAAAACTAATGAAAAAATTAAAATAACAATTGCGACAACTAGCGCTGTTCTAAAAACAAATATTTTTCTTTCGTCAATTGCGTTTCTAATATCATTAGCATTTTCACTGATTACTAAATAGCCAATATTATTTTTTCCATCATTTACACTTTTAATTGTAATTAATAAAAATTGATCATAGTTTTCTTCAGTAAAAGTATATGGTTTTCCAAAATTAGTAGATCTTGAATAATCTATTATTATTTCAGAGAATGGCTTTAGTTTATTTTTATTTTGTTTTGTAATTTTTTTTTTTTCTGAAATTTTATTTTTATCTTGAAGATTCATTTCAGTAACATTTAATCTTTGACTAAATGATCTGGGATCTAAATCTAAAGTGTCAGTATCACCAATCAATCGAAATTTATTATCAAAAATCATTACCCTATCTAAATTCTGAAAAAGAAATCTTGTTGAAAATAAAAATTTTCTTACATCATCTTTGTTAAATTGAATTTTCAATCTTTTTATATGATCAATAGTATTGTTAATAATATTTATATGGTTTGAAGTTTTTTTATTAATTAAATTAGGTTGAATTCCCTTTAAATAGATTGCTGTTAAGCTTCCAAAAATTATAAAAACTATAAGATTTATAAATAAAAATTTTTTAAGTATGGAAATATTTTTTATGAAACTACCGAACATTAACTTACATTCCAACGATAACCGCTTCCATATCTAGTTTCAATAGCTGAAAAATTATTATCTACTTTTTTAAATTTTTTTCTAATTCTTTTGACATGGCTATCTATTGTTCTATCTTCAATATCAGTATCTTCTCTATATGCAATATCCATCAATTGTGATCTTTCTTTAATAATACCTGGTCTTTTTGCAAGTTCTTGAACAATTAAAAATTCTGTTGTTGTAAGTTTGTCTGGCAATTGTTTCCCATCCCATTCACATTCAAGTTGAGAAGGATCTAATTTTAGTTTTCCATGATTAATTACATTTTTTGTTTCTTCAATATTGCTTGGATTTTTTTTTCTTAGCTGTACTCTTATTCTTTCAATTAGTACCTTAATTGAAAATCCACCAGATTTTTTTATAAAATCATCAGCACCTAATTTTAATCCTAATAACTCATCAATTTCATCATCCTTTGAAGTTAAAAAAATTACAGGTAGAGAAGTTTTTTTTCTCAACTTTTTTAGTAATTCTTCACCATCCATCTTTGGCATTTTTATATCTATAACAGCTAAATCAGGAGGTGTACGTGCAAGTCCTATCAGGGCACTTTCACCATCTAGATAAGTTTGAATTTTAAAACCTTCTTTTTCTAAAGCTATACTTAAACTAGTAAGAATGTTTCTATCATCATCAATTAGTGCAATTGTTTCTTTCATAAATTATATAAAAATACTAAATTGTTCTAATTTGGGCAATACTTCAAGATTAATGAAGATCTCCCCAATTATTACCAACATTTATATCAACTAACAAAGGTATTGAAAAAGAGTGCAGATTGCTATTTTTAACACTAGACATTTCTTCTTGTATAATTTTAGAGTATTTTTTTATGTCATCTTTCTGGACTTCAAAAATTAATTCATCGTGAATTTGTAGCAATATTTTACACTTTGATTCTTTAATCTCATCTAATTTTTCACTTACTCTTATCATTGCCATTCTCATTATTTCTGAAGCTGATCCTTGTATAGGTGCGTTAATTGCTGCTCTCTCCTGAAAATTCCTTATATTAAAATTCTTGTCATTAATTCCTGTTATATGAGTTCTTCTTCCAAAAATATTACTTACATATCCACTCTTTCTACAAAATTTAATTGTAGATTCCATATAGTCTTTTATTTCTGGAAATTTTAAAAAATATGAATTTAAAAATTCCTCTGCTTCAATATTGGAAACACCAATTTGTTTTGCTAACCCATATTGCGAAATGCCATAAATTATTCCAAAGTTTATAGCTTTTGCTTTTCTTCTCATATCAGAGTCAACTTTGTTAATACTTGTATTAAAAACTTGACTTGCAGTAAGTGAATGAATGTCTTCTTTATTTTTAAATGCTTTCTTTAACTCTTTTACATCTGCTAGATCTGCTAAAATTCGCATTTCAATCTGATTATAATCCGCTGAAATTAACTTGTTATTTTTTTCTGCCACAAAAGCTCTTCTAATCTCTTTTCCATCTTCGGATTTTATAGGGATATTTTGTAAGTTTGGATCACTTGAAGCTAATCTACCTGTAGAAGTTGCTGCTAATAAAAATGATGTATGGACCCTTTTTGTTTTAAAGTTTATATGCTCTTGAAGAGAGTCTGAATAAGTATTTTTTAGTTTTGTTACTTGTCTCCAATCTAAAACCAATCTTGGAAGTTTATGACCTTTAAAAGCAAGATCTTCTAATACCTGTGCACTAGTAGCATAACTACCTTTTTTTGTTTTTTTTAAAGAAGAAATTTTCATTTCATTATACATAACTTCCCCAAGCTGTTTGGTAGAGCCAATTTTAAATTTTTTTTTTGTAACTTTGTAAATTTCTTTTTCTAAATTAATAATTTTTTTTTCAAATTTATTGGAAAGGATTTGAAGAAATTTTTGATCTACTTTAACACCGCAAATTTCCATTAATGCCAAAATTTTTATTAATGGTTTTTCAAAAACTTCATAGATATTTAACAATTTTTCTAATTTTATATTTTTAGAAAAAATTTTATATAATCTGAAAGTTATATCTGCATCTTCGGCAGCATAATCTTTAGCTTGATCAATTTTTACTTGACTAAAATTAATCTGTTTCTTTCCAGTTCCCACAAGATCTTTGAAAGCTATAGTTTTATGATCCAGATGAATTTCAGAAAGTATATCCATATTGTGTCTATTTTTTCCTGCATCCAAAACGTATGACATAAGCATTGTATCTTCTATTGCATTCATATTTATTCCTCTGTGATAAAAAATTATGTAATCAAATTTAATATTTTGACCAATCTTCTTTATACTTTTATCTTCCAAAACTGGCTTAATTTTTTTAATAACTTTTTTCTCTTCAAGATTTTTGCCCTCGGTATGTCCTATGGGTATGTAACAAGCTTTGCCAATTTTTGTAGAAAGAGATATACCCACTAAATTTGCTTGATGGGGATCTAAGGAACTAGTCTCGGTATCAACAGCAATCTCGCCGCTTTCTTCAGCCTCATTTAGCCATTTATCTATATCTTCTTCTTTTTTTATTAACTCATAGTGTTTATTAGAAATTTTATGATTTTTTTCTTCTTTATCAAAATTTTTTGTATTATTCAAAAATTCTATTTCACCATAAGTTGAAATAGCAGAACTCAATAATCTATTAAACTCCATTTCTCTAAGAAAACTATATAATTTATTTTTATCTATTTCTTTTAACTCAAATTCTGAGATCTGATTTTTTACTGGGACATCTTTTTTGAGTGTAACTAATTTTTTACTAACAATTGCTTTATCTTTATTTTGAATTAAAGTTTCTCTTCTTTTATTTTGTTTAATTTTATCTGCATTTTTTAGTAAATTTTCTAGGTTTCCATATTTATTAATTAATTCTGCAGCAGTTTTTACTCCTATACCAGGAACTCCAGGAACATTATCGCTACTGTCTCCTGCCAAAGCTTGGACGTCAATTACTTTGTCTGGGTTAACTCCAAATTTATTATTTACATCCTCATTCGAAATAAACTTATTTTTAATTGGATCATAAATTCGGATATTTTTCTCATATAGCTGCATTAAATCTTTATCCGATGAAACAATAGTTGCTTTTGCCCCTTCTTTTAAAATTTGTTCTGCGTAAGTTGCAATAAGATCGTCCGCCTCATAATTAATTAATTCAATTGATGGCAAATTAAATGCTTTTACTGATTTTCTAATAAACTCAAACTGAGGTATCAGATCATCAGGCGCATCAGATCTATTGGCCTTGTAATCAGAATATATTTCATTTCTAAAATTCTTTCTTGCTGAATCAAAAATTACTGCAAAATGAGTTGGCTTATGTTTGTTCTCATTAGACTTTGAGTCTTCTAATAACTTAAATAGCATACTACAAAATCCACTTACAGCACCGGTAGGCATTCCATCACTTTTTCTAGATAGTGGAGGAAGAGCATAGTAGGCTCTAAATATATATCCTGAGCCATCAATAAGATAAAAGTGATCTGTGTTTTTTATTTTATTCATAAAATAATGTTACCCTAATTTGTACTAATGTTATAAATGTATAACGATCCATGAACAAAAAAAATGTTTTATATGTAAAAGATTTAAACAAAACATACTCAAAGAATAGTTCAAAATCAGTACATGCTATCAAAAATTTAAACTTAGAAGTGAATGAAGGAGAAATATTTGGTTTGCTAGGTCCAAATGGAGCGGGCAAAAGTACCTTTATAAATATTTTAGCAGGCACAACAATAAAGACCTCTGGTGAAGTGAATGTTTGGGGATTTAATTTAGATGTAAATCCTAGGCAAGTTAGAGCTTCAATTGGAATTGTACCTCAAGAAGTAAATGTAGACCCATTTTTTACTCCATGGAAAATTTTGGAACTTCAGGCAGGAATGTATGGAATTAAAAAAAAAGACAGAATTACAGAAACTATTTTAAAGTTAGTTTCCTTAGAGCAACAATCTAAAAGCTATACTAGAGCATTGTCTGGTGGAATGAAAAGACGTTTATTAGTTGCAAAAGCTTTGGTACATAAACCACCAATAATTATTTTAGATGAACCAACCGCAGGTGTTGATGTAGAATTAAGGAGTAATCTTTGGAAAAATGTAAAACAACTTAATAAGCAAGGTGTAACAATCATTTTGACTACCCATTATTTAAATGAAGCAGAACAGATGTGCGATCGAATTGGAATATTAAACAAAGGTAGTTTAGTTGCTTTGGATACAACAAAAAATTTATTAAAGAAAATTCAAACAAAAATTGTAAGATTTGCTGTAGATAAGAAAGTAAGTATTAATAATAATTCTTTAAAATCTATAAATGTATTGTCCAATAAAATTGATGAACTTGTTGTGACTTATGAAAAAAATTCTTTAAATATAAGTGAAATAATAAAGTTTATTAGTAATCAAAATATTAAATTATTAGATATTTCTACAGACGATGGTGATTTGGAAGATGTTTTTATAAGATTAACAAAAAACTAGATATTTTAACTTAACAATAGTAGAATAAATTTATGGAAGTGGTTAAATCTCAAAATGTAAGAATGCTAAAATATATTTTAATTATATTTTTAGGTTCAATTCTTTTAACAATATCATCTAAAATTAAAATTCCCTTTTATCCAGTTCCAATGACAATGCAAACTTTTGTTGTGCTTTTTTTGGGAATGTCATTGGGATATAAAATTGGTTTGGCAACTGTCAGTCTATATTTGATTGAAGGTATTATTGGATTACCAGTTTTTTCTAATTCACCTGAGAAAGGTGTTGGCCTTGTTTATTTTACTGGCCCTACTATGGGATATCTAATAGGTTTTTTAATTGCAACTTTCCTAGCTGGATATTTTAAGTTTGGAGGAAATTTATTAAACAGTTTTATTAAATTATTAATTTCTGTTTCAACAATTTATATATTAGGAGTTTTTTGGTTAGGAAGTTTAATAGGTTGGGATAAACCAATAATACATTTGGGAGTAACTCCTTTCTTGCTAGCAGAATTATTTAAAATTGTTATTCTAACTTTGTTAGCCAAAAATATTTTAAAGTTAAGAAAATTTATTTAGGTGATCTTTTAGATAGAATTCTTTGTAGAGTTCTTCGATGCATTTTTAATCTTCTTGCCGTTTCTGAAACATTTCTATTACAAAGCTCAAACACACGATGAATATGTTCCCATTTTACTCTATCTGCCGACATTGGGTTTTCTGGAGGAGCGGCTTTTTTATTAGGATCTGCTAATAATGCCCTTTCAACATCATCTGCATCAGCTGGTTTTGATAAATAATCAATTGCGCCTTGTTTAATAGCTGCAACTGCTGTTGGAATATTTCCATAACCTGTCAACATTACTACCCTACTTTTTATATTAGAGTTTTGAATCTCTTTTACAACCTCTAGTCCATTTCCATCACCTAATCTTAAGTCAACAACAGCAAATGCTGGATTTTCTTTCTTTACGCAATCTATGCCTTTTTTTACTCCTTCAGCTTGAAAAACTTTAAATCCTTTTTTTTCCATTGCTCTTGCTAATCTTTCTCTAAACGGATTGTCGTCATCAACTATGAGTAGTGATTTATCCTCAAAATTACTAATGTTTTTAATATTTTCCGTAACTAACATAAATACTATATGGATATTAATAAATTAATTTCAATAGCATTATTTACTTTACATTAGTGGTCATATCCCATAAATGCTGAATTTATGAAAACTGCATAACAGATATGCAGATTTTTTTTGTTAAATTTTTTTTGAGGGGATTATATGCAAAAATTTAAAACAGTTGATAAATTAGTAAATCAACTGAGACCGAATGAGCCTGTATATTGTATAAGAAAAAAATCTATACAATTAGCTTCAAAATTTTTTCAAAATAAATTTCCAGGAGATGTTTTATATGCTGTAAAAACAAATCCTCATCCAATAATTTTAAAAACTATAATTGAAAGCGGTATTAATAATTTTGATGTTGCTTCAATTAATGAAATTAAAACTATAAAAAATATTAGCAAATCAGCTAAATGCTCGTTTATGCATACTGTAAAAAGTAGAGAAAGCATAAAAGACTCATATTTTAAATATGGTGTTAGGGCATATTCGTTAGATTCGAAAGATGAGTTAATCAAAATTATAGAAAGTACAAACCAGGCTAAAGATCTTGAACTGTTTGTTAGAGTTTCAGTTTCTAATGAACATGCTGAAATTGATTTGTCTAAAAAATTTGGCGCCATACAATCAGAGGCTGCTGGTTTACTTAGATTAACAAAACAATATGCAAAAAAAATAGGATTGAGTTTTCATGTTGGTTCGCAATGTATGCATCCTATATCTTACTCAAAAGGAATCGAAGAAATTGGAAATATAATTAAACGTACAAAAATTGTTCCAGACTTCATTAATGTGGGTGGTGGTTTTCCCACAATTTATCCAGATTTAATTCCTCAATCTATTGAAAGTTATTTTAAAGAAATTAAAAATGCATTAACTAAGTTAAAACTAGAAAAATTGCCTATAATAATTTGTGAGCCTGGTAGGGCAATTGTTGCAGAAAGTGGTTCTACAATTGTAAGAGTAAATCTAAGAAAAAAACAAAAACTTTATATTAATGATGGAACTTATGGAAGTCTATTCGATGCAGGATTTCCAAACATTGTTTACCCTTCAAAGTTAATTACAAATGGAAGGGTTATTTCAAAAAAGTTAACTGCTTTTGATTTTTATGGTCCAACTTGTGATAGTATGGATTATATGAAAGGACCATTTATCCTACCAAACAATGTTAAAGAAAATGACTATATTGAGCTAGGGCAACTTGGGGCCTATGGCTTAACTTTTAGAACAGATTTTAATGGACTTTATTCAAATAACATATTTGAAGTGGAAGATAATCCAATAATGACGATGTATAACAAAGAAATTGAAAAAAAATTTCTTGTTGCTTAAATGTCGGATAAAAAGAACTTTACACATAATAGTAAAAAAGATTTTCTAAAATCGCCAGTCGAACATATTGATATAACTTCTTTCGACTCAAGAAAGATAATTGAATCAATGAAAAAAATGTCTTTTGTTTCAAGAGAGACTGCAAATGCAGCTAGTATATTTAATGATATGATTAAAGATAAAGAATGTACCATTTTTTTAACTTTGGCTGGATCTACTTCTGCAGCTGGATGTATGCATATTTATAGAGATATGATTAAATATAATATGGTCGATGCAATTGTTGCAACTGGAGCATCAATTATTGATATGGATTTTTTTGAAGCCTTAGGATTTAAACATTACCAAGGTTCGCAATTTCAAGATGACACTGAATTGAGGAAAAATTACATCGACAGAATATATGATACATACATAGATGAAGATGAACTTCAAATGTGTGACAAAACAATATGTAAAATAGCTGATAAACTAGAACCAAGAAGCTACACATCTAGAGAATTTATTGATGAAATTGGAAAATACTTAAAAAATAATGCAAAAAAGAAAGGTTCATTAATTGAGACTGCTTATGACAATAACGTTCCTATTTTTTGTCCAGCTTTTACTGATTCAAGTGCTGGATTTGGATTGGTTATGCATCAAGAAAGAAACCCAAAAAAACATGTAACAATAGACTCGATTAGAGAATTTCGTGAGCTAACTGAAATTAAGATTAAATCAAAAGGATCTGGATTATTTATGATTGGTGGTGGAGTGCCAAAAAATTTTATTCAAGATACAGTTATTTGTGCCGAACTTTTAGGAAAAGAAGTAGATATGCACAAATATGCTATCCAAATAACTGTTGCTGACTCAAGAGATGGCGCGTGTAGCAGTTCTACATTAAAAGAAGCAAGTTCTTGGGGCAAAGTTGATGTAACAAAAGAACAAATGGTTTTTGCTGAAGCAACCAGTGTTCTTCCTCTAATTGCAAGCGATGCTTACCACAATGGTGAGTGGAAAAATAGAGAGAGAAAAAAATTTTCAAAAATATTCGGATAAAAATTGAATTACTTATCAAACAAACTAGGATTTCTTGGAATTGATAATAATTTTAAAATCAAAAAAAAAGCTATAATTATTCCATTTGGCTTAGAAAAAACAGTTAGTTATGGTGGTGGAACAAAAAAATGGTCCCAAAGAAATTATTAAAGCTTCTCATCAAGTTGAATTGTATGATGAAGAATTAAACTGTGAGCCTTATAAAAAAATTGGAATTAAGACTCTAAAACCTTTTAAAATAGATAAAAATATTAATAAGGCATTAAATAGGATGTCAAAAATAAATGAAGAAATCTTAAATAACGAAATTTTTCCTTTAACTCTTGGCGGTGAACACTCAATTACACCTGGTTGTATAGCTCCATTTGCAAAAAAATTTAAGAAATTATGTTTATTACACTTTGATGCACATGCTGATTTAAGAGAAAGTTACAATGGAGAAAAATTTTCACATGCCTCAGCAATAAAAAGATGTTTAGATTATAAAAATGTTTCGGTAATTTCTTTTGGTATAAGAAATATATCTAAAAGTGAAATATCTTTTTTAAATAAAAATTCGTCTAGAATTAATATTTTTTGGGCAAAAGATAAAAATAAATGGAATTTAAAAAAATTTAAAAAAATGATAAAAAATAAAACTGTTTATATGACTTTTGATGTAGATGGATTTGATTCAAGTATTATGCCTGCAACTGGTACTCCAGAACCGGGAGGACTTTTTTGGGACGAAACTTTAGAAATAATAAAGATAGCTGTTAAAAATTCAAATATTGTTGGTGCAGATATAAATGAACTTGCTCCAATAAAAGGTTTTAATTCATACAATTTTTTAGTAGCTAAATTGGCTTATAAAATTTTATCGTATAAATTTTTATATAAATAAATATTAAACTGCTTTAACCCTTCCTAGTAATAATCTAAATGGAATAAGCATTACTAGCGCAACAAAAACTTTTACTGCCAAGTCACCTAATGATAAAGAAAACCAGGGTATACCCGTTCCATAAAAAGATATTAAAAAGAATAAAAAAGTATCAACTGTAGAGCCAATTAGCGAAGATGTTAATGGTGCAACAAACCATTTTTTTTTTCTTAGCCAATCAAAAATTTGAACATCAAGTAATTGTGCAACTATAAAAGCTGTACCTGAGCCAATTGCGATTCTTATTGAAATTAAATCTGCGAAATTTGTAGAAAACAAAAGTGTGAAACAAATACCAAAAGCAAAACCTATATATACAATTTTTTTTGCGTATATTTTTCCATAAAATCTATTGGAAATATCAGTTATTAAAAAAGCTATCGGATAACTAAATGCTCCATAAGTTAATATTTCACTTAAACCAAAATAATTAATTGGGAATTGAACTAAATAATTAGATATTAAAACAACCACTCCCATTAAAAATGAAAGTGTTATAAAAACTCTATTCATTAAGCTGATTTGCTGAGTAATGATTTTTTTAATTTTTTTAATCGAGGAGATAAATTTCTTGATTTTGCACTTTTAATAAATTGATCAAAACTTCCTTTTTTATCTACAGTTCTAACTCCTGCATTAGATACTGTTAATTTTAAGCTTTTATTTAAAACAATACTCTTAAATCTTACTTTCTTAAGGTTAGGTAAAAATCTTCTTTTAGTCTTATTATTTGCATGGCTAACTTTGTGTCCTTTAAGAGGAATTTTTCCAGTAAGTTCACATTTTTTTGACATAAAATTTATGATTGTATAAGTGGTATAAAGTTACCAGTCAAGATCAATTTTTACTTCCTACTACATCAGATATATTTTTAACTCCTTCTTTATCTAAAATATTTATTAATTCTTCACTTATTTTTGAAGCAATGCCAGGACCTTTATAAATCATACCAGTATAAAGTTGAATTAAACTAGCTCCATTAATTATTTTCTGATAAGCACTCTGACCAGAATCGACTCCCCCTACACCAATGATTTTTACTTTGTCTTTTAAAATTTTGTAAAATTTATTAATTAATTCATTTGATCTTTTTTCTAAAGGTTTTCCTGACAAACCTCCCTTTTCCAATTTATTAATATTAGTCAAATTTTCTCTATTCTTATCAGTTGTATTTGAAACTATTATTGCTTCAACACTATGTTTCAAAAGCAAGTCTGAAATTATATTAATATTGTTATCTTCTATATCTGGTGATATTTTTATTGTGATGGGTACTGTAGTTTTTAATATTTTTTTTTCTTTTTCAATTAAATTTAATAACTCATTTAGCTCACCTTCATTATGAAAACTTCTCAAATTTTCAGTATTTGGAGAAGATATATTTATAGTTAAGTAATCTGCAAGATTGTAAAATTTACGCAAACCTATTAAATAATCTTCCATTCTATTATTTGTATCTTTATTCGGCCCTATGTTTATTCCAAATAAGCCTTTGGGAGAATTAGAAATAATTCTTGATCTAACTTTTTCAGACCCTGAATTATTGAACCCAAGTCTATTTATTAGTGCCATATCTTCTTCAAGACGAAATATTCTTGGTTTAGGATTTCCATATTGACTAGCTGGAGTCACTGTTCCAACTTCAACAAATCCAAAACCTAATTTATACAAAGAATTATATACTTCGGCATCTTTATCAAATCCTGCCGCTATACCAATTGGATTTGAAATTATTTTGCCAAAAATTTCTGTTTGAATTGATTTGTTATTTTTAATTTTATTTTTAGAAACAAGATTAAGTTTAAGAGCCTTGATGGCTAAATCATGTGCTGTTTCTGGATCTAATTTAAATATTAATGATCTTATTTTTGAAAACATCAGTTAATTTTATCTTTTATTAATTGTTGTGTCTCCTTAACGCCAAAAAAACTAATAAAAAAACCCATTCTTGGACCGTTTTCGTCCCCAAAAACTACCTCATAAATCAATCTAAACCAATCTCTTAGATTTTCTTTATAACCATTTTCTTTTCCAACTGTATAAATTTCTGTTTGAATTTCCTCTGGTTGCATTTTGTCATTACATTTTTCTAACATTAAAACTAGTGCCTCCAGTGCTTTTTTTTCGTTAGAATTAGGTTTTTTATATTTTTTATTTTTTTTAATTACATCATTAAAATATTTAATTGCATACTCAATTAATTTGTCAAAAATCGGATGATCTTTTTCTAAAATGTTTGGTTTATATTTTTTAACAAACTTCCATAAAAGTTCTTTTGAACTAGCGTTGCTAGCTTCAACTAGGTTAAGAAGCATAGAAAAGCTCATAACTGTATTTTCTTTTGGAATTGTACCATTATGCACATGCCAAACAGGATTTAATAGCATTTGTAATTCATTTTGATTTCTTCCCTTCTCAACAAAATCTAAATACTCATCTACTGCTTTGGGAACTATTTCTTTATATAATTTTTTTGCCCTTTTTGGGTTTTGATACATAAATAAAGATAAACTTTCAGGTGAGGCATAATTCAACCATTCATCGATTGTTATTCCATTACCTTTTGATTTGGATATTTTTTCACCTTTTTCATCTAGAAATAATTCATAAGCAAAACCGGATGGATTAGTTTTTCCTAATATTTTTATAATTTTTGTAGATAAAATGGCACTTTCAATTAAATCTTTTCCATACATTTCAAAATCTACATCTAAAGCATACCATCTCATTGCCCAGTCTACTTTCCATTGAAGTTTGCAATGTCCATCCAAAATACTCTTTTCTAATTTTTTTCCATTATTATCAAAAATAATTTTTGAATTTTTATCATCTATCTCTAAAACTGGAATTTCTAATACAATACCAGTATCTGGACAAATTGGCAAAAATGGAGAATAGGTTCTTTGTCTTTCTTTGCCTAATGTTGGAATAATTATATCCATTATATTATTATATTTTTTTAGTATTAGTTTTAATGTTTCATTAAAAAAACCAGATTTGTAAAGTTCAGTTGAACTTTTAAAAGTATATTTAAAATTAAAATTATTTAAAAATTTTTTAAGCATTTCATTATTATGTTCACCAAAACTATTAGATTTTTTAAAAGGGTCTGGTACAACTGTTAAGGGTTTGTGTAAATTATTTTCCAAAAGATCTTTGTTGGGAATATTTTCTGGAACTTTTCTAAGTCCATCCATATCATCTGAAAATGTAATTATTTCTTTTGGTAGATCTGTTAATTTATTTAACGCATTTACAAGCATTGAAGTTCTAGCAACTTCGCCAAAAGTTCCAATATGAGGAAGTCCACTAGGTCCGTAGCCAGTTTGTAAAATTATTTTACCCTTTTGGTCTATATATTTTTTTCTTTCACGGAGAATTTTTTTAGCCTCAACAAATGGCCATGCATTAGATTTTTCTATGTTTGCTTTATCAATCACAATTTAAGTACAAAAATAACTCATAAAATTCATAGTTTTAATAATTCTTATAGAGTTGAAATTTATTTACCATAAAATAATGTCCATTCAAAATGTCGAATTATAAAACTGTGTTTTTTACACTTGGTGTATTACAAGTAATTTTGGGATTGGCTATGATTATCCCAGTAATTATTCAATTTATATATAATGAGTTGGATTCTTCGTTTATTAGTTCAGGAATTATTACAATTATTTTTGGTATTTTGTTTTTCTTGTCAAACTTAGATCATGATAAAAAGTTAAATTTACCTCAAGCTTTTCTATTAACTGCACTTTCATGGTTAAGTATAGCTATTTTTGGTTCGCTACCTTTCATATTTTCTAATTTAAATTTAAATATAACAGATGCTTTTTTTGAAAGTATGTCTGGAATTACAACTACTGGTTCAACCGTAATAGTTAATTTGGACATTGCTCCTAAAAGTATATTGTTATGGCGTGCTATTCTTCAATGGTTAGGGGGAATAGGAATAATTGTAATGGCTATTACACTTATGCCGATAATGAATGTTGGAGGAATGCAGTTATTTAAAATTTCAAGCAATGATAATGCTGAAAAAATATTACCAAAATCTAAAGAAATAAGTTTAAGATTAATTATTATTTACACAAGTTTAACTTTTTTATGTGGATTATTTTATAAAGTTTTTGGAATGAATTTTTTTGATAGTCTTACACATTCAATGACTACTATCGCTACTGGAGGTTTTTCTAATTATAATGAATCTATAGGCCATTTTAATAGTTCATTTATAGAAACTACTTCAATGATATTTATATTGTTAGGTAGCATACCTTTTATTGCATATATAAAGTTTTTAAATGGAAATAGAAAAATTTTTTTTTCTGACACCCAAATCAAAACTTTTTTTATAGTAGTGCTATTTTCTATAATAATATTATTTATTTATTTAGCCATTTTAAAACAAAGTTTATTTGAAATAAGTATAAGATCAGTTGCATTTAATGTAATTTCTATTTTAACTGGAACTGGTTATGTTACGAAAGATTTTGATCAATGGGGG
>CACFVG010000008.1 GCA_902569725.1 uncultured Pelagibacteraceae bacterium
GCGAAATTTTAAAAATAGAAACTGTTCATATGCCCGGAAAAGGTAGAATGCAAATAACAGGTAAACTAGGAGATGTCATGCAGGAGTCAGTAAAAGCTGCTAAATCATTCGTTAGATCCAAAAGTTTAGAGTATGGCATTATACCTCCTGTATTTGAAAAAAAAGACTTTCATATTCATGTACCAGAAGGCGCTACTCCAAAAGATGGACCTTCAGCTGGTATTGGAATGGTTACTTCTATTGTTTCTTCAATAACAGAAAATCCGGTCCATAAACATATAGCAATGACAGGCGAAGTTACTATTACAGGACAAGTATTAGCTATTGGAGGATTAAAAGAAAAACTACTTGCTGCACATAGAGCCGGAATAAAAGAAGTTATAATTCCAAAAGATAATGAAAAAGACTTAGTGGATATACCAAAAAAAGTTCGTGAAGATATTAAAATTACTGCAGTCGAAAATGTTGATGAAGTTCTAAAAATATCTCTAAAAAAAGAATTAAAAAGAGTTGAGTGGACTGAAGTGGAAAATATTTCCAAAACCGACAAAGATCAAAAATCACAAGCTAGCATTCAGTAATTAACAATTTACATTATCTCTACCTTGTTGTATTAGTAGCCTGTTTTTGGGCGGTTAGCTCAGTTGGTAGAGCATCTCGTTTACACCGAGGGGGTCAAAGGTTCGAGTCCTTTACTGCCCACCAAAAACACGGGGGTGTAGCTCAGTTGGTTAGAGCGATCGCCTGTCACGCGATAGGTCGAGGGTTCGAGTCCCTTCACTCCCGCCATTAACTTGATATTTACTATTATTAGTTACAAATAATCAATAAAATGTGACTTTAACTGCACTTTCATTTAGTTCAAAAGATTATATATAGAAATTGATGCTTGCGGATTTTTTAAAAGATTATTTTTCAATAATTATATTTATAATAATTGCTTTAGGACTAAGCTTTTTATTTATTATAATTAATTTTGCTTTATCACCAAAAAAACCTGATCCAGAGAAACTTTCTTCTTATGAATGTGGTTTTGAGCCATTCAATGACTCAAGGATGGAATTTGATGTTAGATTTTACTTAGTAGCAATTTTATTTATTATATTTGATTTAGAGATAGCATTTTTATTTCCTTGGGCAATTTCTTTAGGAAGTATTGGATTCTTAGGTTTTATATCAATGATGATATTTTTGTTTATTTTAACCGTAGGTTTTATTTACGAGTGGAAAAAAGGGGCATTAGATTGGGAATAAAATATGATAAATTCAGAAAAAGAAAACCAAATACCTGAAGAGTTTAAGAAGCTTGCAAAAGATTTTAGTGACAATGGATTTATAACAACATCATTTGATAATTTAGTTAATTGGGCCAGAGCGGGCTCTTTGCATTGGATGACTTTTGGTCTTGCCTGTTGTGCGGTTGAAATGATGCATACATCAATGCCCAGATATGATTTAGAAAGATTTGGCGCTGCTCCAAGGGGTTCTCCAAGACAATCTGATGTGATGATAGTAGCTGGTACTTTAACAAATAAAATGGCTCCTGCTTTGAGAAAAGTTTACGATCAGATGCCTGAACCTCGATACGTAATTTCAATGGGAAGCTGTGCAAATGGTGGTGGATATTATCATTATTCTTATTCTGTAGTTAGAGGTTGTGATCGAATAGTACCAGTTGATGTTTATGTCCCCGGCTGTCCTCCATCTGCAGAAGCACTTCTTTATGGAATATTACAATTGCAAAAAAAAATAAGAAATAAAGGTTCTTTAGAAAGATAAATCAATGAAAAATCTGAATGACTTAGAAAAAAAAATTAATTCTGAGCTTACAACTAAAGTTAAAAGTACAAAAATTAATCATAATCATATTTGTATAAATATTGAAAATGAAAATCTATTAGAAGTAGTTTTATTTTTAAAAAATAATAATCAAACTAGGTTTAAACAATTAATTGATATTACTGCTGTAGATTATCCTCAAAATGAAAGACGTTTTAAACTTGTTTATTTATTTTTAAGTCACGAATTTAATTCTAGAATTATTATTGACTTTTTTATTAATGAAAATGAAATTGTTACATCGTTAACTTCAGTTTTTCCTTCTTCAAACTGGATGGAAAGAGAAGTGTTTGATATGTATGGAATTAAATTTAAAGACCACCCGAATTTAAGAAGAATATTAACTGATTATGGATTCATAGGACATCCTTTAAGAAAAGATTTTCCTTTGACTGGCCATAATGAAGTTAGATACAGCGAAGATGATAAAAAAGTTATTTATGAGCCTGTTAAATTGGAACAAAATTATAGAAATTTTGACTACGAAAGTCCATGGGAGGGAACTGAATATATAAAAAAACAAACTAAAAAATAATGGTTAAAGAGAAAAAAACATTAAATTTAAATTTTGGACCACAACATCCTGCCGCACATGGTGTGTTGAGACTTATTTTAGAATTAGATGGAGAAGTGGTTGAGCATGCTGATCCTCATATTGGATTGTTACACAGAGGTACAGAAAAGTTAATTGAAAACAAAACTTATCTTCAAGCATTGCCTTATTTTGACAGACTTGATTATGTTGCTCCAATGAATCAAGAGCATGCATTTGCTCTCGCAGTTGAAAAAATTTTAAATATTGAAGTTCCTATTAGGGCTCAATTTATAAGAGTAATGTTTTGTGAAATTGGACGAATATTAAGTCATATTTTAAATATAACTACCCAGGCACTTGATGTTGGTGCATTAACACCTTCACTTTGGGGTTTTGAAGAAAGAGAAATTTTAATGACTTTTTATGAGAGGGTTTCTGGTTCAAGACTACATGCAAATTATTTTAGAACTGGTGGAGTTCATCAAGATTTACCTAGAGGATTAAGTGAAGATATAGCAAAATTTTGTCAAAACTTTCCAAAAGTTATTAATGATTTAGAAACTCTTTTAACTGATAACAGAATATTTAAACAAAGAAATGTCGATATAGGAATTGTCTCTAAACAAGACGCTCTAGATTATTCTTTTTCTGGAGTAATGTTAAGAGGATCAGGAATTCCATGGGATCTAAGAAAATCTCAGTCTTACGAATGTTATGATCAACTCGATTTTAAAATACCAGTTGGTAAAAATGGAGATTGTTATGACAGATATTTATGCCGTATTGAAGAGATGAAAGAAAGTGTAAATATAATAAACCAATGCTTAGTAAAAATGCCAAGTGGACCTATAAAATCACTAGATGGAAAAATAAGTCCTCCGCCAAAAAAAGAACTTAAAGAATCTATGGAGGCTTTAATTCATCATTTTAAATTATTCACAGAAGGTTATAGAGTTAAGAAAGATGAAATATATGTTGCTGTTGAAGCACCCAAAGGTGAATTTGGTGTTTATTTAATTTCTGATGGATCAAGCAAGCCATATAAATGTAAAATAAGAGCACCAGGTTTTTCACATCTTCAAGCAATGGATTATTTGATTAAAGGACATATGTTAGCTGATGTTCCAGCTGTTCTAGGATCAATGGATGTAGTTTTTGGAGAAATAGATAGATGAGTATTAAAAAAGTTTCTAAAGAACAGCCTATAGACTTTAAATTTAAGGAAAAAAATCTAGAAGAAGCAAAAAAAATAATAAAAATTTATCCAGAGGGAAAACAACAAAGTGCAGTTATGGCATTACTTTACTTAGCTCAAAAACAGAATGATAATTGGATACCTCTAGTTGCAATGAAATATATTGCTAAATTTTTAAATATTCCTTACATAAAAGTTTACGAAGTAGCCACATTTTATTCAATGTATAATTTATCACCAGTTGGAAAATATTTTTTTCAAATTTGTACTACTACACCATGTATGCTCAGAGGAGCATACGATATTGTAAATGTATGTAAGGAAAAAATATCAGATAAAGAAAAAGAACTTTCAAAAGATAAAACTTGTTCGTGGATGGAAGTAGAGTGTTTAGGTGCCTGCATAAATGCTCCTATGATGCAAATCAATGATGATTATTACGAAGATTTAAACAAAGAAAAAACAGAAAAAATTATAAATCAAATACAAAATGGAGAAAAACCTGTCCCTGGATCATATAGAGGTAGAAAAAACTCTGAACCAGAAAATAATAGAAAAACTTTATTAAATATAAAAAATGCTTAAAGACGAAGATAGAATTTTTACAAATTTATATAATGACCTTGGACCAGATATTTTATCTGCTCAAAAAAGAGGGGATTGGCAAAGCACCAATGAAATTATAAAAAAAGGTAAAGAATGGATAATTAGTGAAATAAAATCTTCTGAACTTAGAGGACGAGGAGGAGCAGGTTTTCCAACTGGTCTTAAATGGTCATTTGCACCTAAGAAAGTTGGTTCAAGACCTCATTATCTTGTTATTAATGCTGATGAATCTGAACCTGGAACTTGTAAAGATAGAGATATTTTAAGATTTGAACCTCATAAATTAATTGAAGGTTGTTTGCTAACAGCATATGCAGTTAATGCTAACAAATGTTATATTTATATAAGAGGAGAATATTTTAACGAAGGTAAAAAACTTCAAGAAGCTATAAATGAAGCTTATGAAAAAAAATTAATTGGTGTTAATGCATGTGATAGCGGATGGGATTTTGATATATATATCCATTACGGTGCAGGAGCTTATATTTGTGGAGAGGAAACTGCTTTATTAGAAAGTCTTGAGGGTAAGAAAGGCCAACCTAGATTAAAACCTCCTTTTCCAGCTTTAATAGGTCTTTATGGATGTCCAACAATTATAAATAATGTTGAAACAATTGCTGTAGTTCCAACTATATTGAGAAGAGGAGCAAAATGGTTTTCAAGCATTGGTAAGTCAAAAAATACTGGAACAAAAATTTATTGTATTTCTGGCAATGTAAATAACCCATGCAATGTTGAAGAAGAGATGGGAATTTCATTAAAAGAATTAATTGAAAAACATGCTGGTGGTGTAATTGGAGGTTGGGAAAATCTTCAAGCAGTAATACCAGGAGGTTCTTCAATGCCACTGCTTCCAAAAAAAATTTGTGAGACAATTAATATGGACTTTGACTCTCTCGTTGAACAGAAGAGTGGATTAGGTACAGCTGGAATTATAGTTATAAATAAAGACCAAGATATAATTAAATGTATGGCAAGAATAGCAAGATTCTACAAACATGAGAGTTGTGGACAATGCACACCGTGTAGAGAAGGTTCAGGATGGATGTGGAGAATGCTTGAAAGAATGGCAAAAGGTGAAGCATCAAGAGATGAAGTTGATATGTTGATGGATGTTACAAAACAAATTGAAGGGCATACAATTTGTGCATTTGGAGAAGGATCTGCTTGGCCAATACAAGGTTTACTTAGACATTTTAAAAAAGAAGTAGCAAAAAGAAATAATTTTAATCCTTTAGTTAATACAAATAAGAAAATTCCTTATCTAGTGGATCAACATTTATTGGAAAAATAATGATTAAATTAAAAGTAAACGATTTAGATATAGAAGTTGAAGAAGGCTTAACTGTACTCCAGGCATGCGAAAAAGCAGGGGCAGAAATTCCCAGGTTCTGCTATCACGAAAAACTTTCTATAGCTGGTAATTGTAGAATGTGTTTAGTAGAAATTGAAAAATCTCCTAAACCTGTAGCTTCATGCGCAATGCCAATATCAGAAGGTATGAATATTAAAACAAATACTGAAAAGGTAGAAAAAGCAAGAAAAGGTGTTATGGAGTTTTTATTAGCAAATCATCCTTTGGACTGTCCTGTTTGTGATCAAGGTGGAGAATGTGACTTACAAGATCAATCAATGTTCTATGGAATAGATAAATCTAGATATAAAGAAAATAAAAGAGAGGTTGAGGACAAATATATGGGCCCTTTAATTAAAACTCAAATGACGAGATGTATTCATTGTACGAGATGTATTAGATTTGCAACTGAAGTTGCTGGAGTTCCTGAACTTGGTGCAATTGGTAGAGGTGAAGATATGCAAATAACAACTTACTTAGAAAAATCAATGGAATCAGAACTTTCAGCCAATGTTATTGATTTATGTCCAGTAGGTGCATTGACATCAAAGCCCTACGTCTTTGAAGCTAGACCCTGGGAGCTAAAAAAAACTGAAACAATTGATGTAATGGATGGCGTAGGATCAAGTATAAGAGTTGATACATATGGATGGGAAGTCAAAAGAGTATTACCAAGAATAAATGAGGATATTAATGAAGAATGGATATCGGATAAAACTAGATATGCATGTGATGGCATTAAAAATCAAAGAATAGATATACCTTACCTTAAAAACAAAGAAGGCTTTGAAAAAATTTCATGGGAAGAAGCAAATAAAATAATTGTCAAAAAAATTAACGAAACATCATCAGATAAAATTGCTGGATTTACAGGAGACCTTACTAATATGGAAACTTTATATGTAGCAAAAGAATTTTTTAACAAAACTATTAAGTCTAAATATTTAGATTCAAGAACTACCAATACTTATGTAAATACAACCAATAAAGAAAACTATATTTTTAATTCAACAATTAATGGCATTGAAGATTCTGATTTAATTATTCTAATAGGAACAAACCCAAGATACGAAGCTACAATTTTAAATTTAAGAATAAGAAAAAGTTATCTAAAAAATAGTTTAGAAGTTTATTCAATTGGAGATGTTGGTGATTTAACTTATCCATACGAAATTTTTCCTAATGATACAAAAGTTATTAAAGACATAATAGAAGGAAATCATAGTTTATCCACTAAAATTGAAAATTCAAAAAAGCCTATAATAATTATTGGACAATCTGTGCTAAATTTGAAATCAGGAAAATATGTATTTGAGGAAATTAAAAAATATTTAACATCAGTAAATAAAATTACAGATGAGTGGAATTCATTAAATGTTTTATCAAAAGATGCATCTACAGTAGGTTCAAATGATTTAAATATTATAAGTTCGACGGACTCGCAAAATTTAACTTTAACAAAAACTTTGAAAAATGAATTTGAAGTTTTATTTTTAATCGGCCAGGATAATCTTAAATTTAAAAAGAAAAATGAATTTGTAATATATATAGGTAGCCATGGTGATTCAGGAGCTGAATTTGCAGATATTATATTGCCCGGATCAACTTATACAGAGCAAGATGGACATTTTGCCAATCTAGAAGGAAAAATTCAAAAAGCTTATAAAGCATCTTATCCGCCTGGTGATGCTAAAGAAGATTGGGAAATTATTAATAATTTATCTGAATTATTAAAAAGAAAAAAATTATTTAAAAATAAAGATGAATTGATTGACAGTATGTTTAATTATCTAAATTTAAAATCAGAAAATGATAAAAGTGAATCAACATCTGCAGATTTTGCTGATGAAAAAATTATTGTAGATAATTCTGACTATTATTTTTCAAATGTTATTGCGAGAGCTTCAAAAACTATGGCTGATTGCCATAACGAAAAAATAAAACTAAAAAATACTGGAACTGACGGATAATGATTGAAAATTTAAATATTTTAATATTTGAAATTTATAAAATTTTTCTTTTAATTATTCCAATTTTAACAGCGGTGGCAATGATAGTTTGGCTTGATAGAAGAGTGTGGGCATTTGTTCAAAAAAGAAGAGGACCAAATGTGGTTGGTCCTTTTGGGTTATTTCAATCTATAGCTGATGCTTTAAAATATATATTTAAAGAAATAATCATCCCTGCTAGTGCTAATAAAATTATATTTATTCTTGCACCAATCGTAACAATGACATTAGCTTTAATTGCCTGGGCAGTTATACCTTTTAGTGAAGAAATTGTTTTAGCTAATATCAATGTTGGTATACTATATCTTTTTGCTGTCTCATCTCTAGGAGTTTATGGAATTATAATGGGTGGTTGGGCGTCAAATTCAAAATATCCTTTTTTAGGTGCAATCAGATCTGCTGCGCAAATGGTATCTTATGAAGTTTCTATAGGAGTTATAATAATAAATGTTTTGTTGTGTGTTGGCTCATTAAACTTAACCGATATTGTTTTAGCTCAAAAAAATTTATGGTTCATAGTTCCTCTATTTCCAATGTTTGTCATTTTTTTTATTTCCGCTCTTGCTGAAACTAATAGACCTCCATTTGATTTACCTGAAGCTGAAGCTGAACTTGTAGCAGGTTATCAAACTGAATATTCAGGAATGATGTACGCAATGTTTTGGTTAGGAGAATATGCAAATATTTTATTAATGTGTAGCCTGGGATCTATTTTGTTTTTAGGAGGGTGGTTATCACCAATAGATATTTATCCTTTCACAATTGTTCCTGCTCCACTTTGGTTGATAATTAAAATATTGTTGTTATTTATTTTATTCTCCTTAGTTAAAGCTATAGTCCCAAGATATAGATATGACCAATTAATGAAATTAGGTTGGAAAATTTTTCTTCCTCTATCATTAACTTGGGTAGTTTTAACTGCAAGTTATTTGTTTTATTTTAACCTATTGCCGGTAAACTAATTATGAAAATATCAAGATTTATTAAAACAATTTTATTAGTAGATTTTATAAGTGCTTTAATTATTGCTATTAAAGAATCTTTTAAATCCAAAAAAACTTTAAATTATCCTTTTGAAAAAGGGAAAATTAGTCCAAGATTCCGAGGTGAACATGCTTTAAGAAGATATCCTAATGGAGAGGAAAGATGCATAGCATGTAAATTATGTGAAGCAGTTTGTCCAGCTCAAGCAATTACAATTGAATCAACTGAAAGAGAAGATGGTAGTAGAAAAACCACAAGATATGACATTGATATGCTCAAATGTATATATTGTGGTCTATGTGAAGAGTCTTGTCCGGTTGATGCAATTGTTCAAGGACCTAATTTTGAATTTTCAACAGAGACACGAGAGGAACTTTATTACAATAAGGAAAAATTATTAGATAATGGTGATAGATGGGAAAGTATATTAGCAGCAAATATTAAAGCAGATAACCCTTACAGATAAATATGATAATTCATTCTATATTTTTTTATATTTTTTCAATTATTGCTGTTTTTTCTGCAATCATGGTTACCATTTCAAGAAATACCGTTCATTCAGTTTTTTTTCTAATATTAGATTTTATAACTATTTCTTGTCTATTTATAATGATAGGTGCTGAATTCATAGGGATGATCATGCTAATAGTTTATGTTGGTGCAGTAGCAGTTTTATTTTTATTTGTAGTAATGATGCTTAATGTTTCTAAGCAAAAAAATGAATGGCTAGGTGGTGAAAAAAATTCAAATCATATTCCTATTGGTCTGTTAATAAGTGGAGTTATATTTTTTGAGCTAATTATTGTTATTGGTGGATGGAAATATAAGCCTGAATTATTTAAAACATTTTCTTCAATTGGTATAGACTTAAACAGCACAAATACACATGAAATAGGTAAAGTTTTATACACAGATTATATTCACCTTTTCCAGTTAAGCGGAATGGTTCTATTAGTAGCTATGATAGGAGCTATTGTTTTAACATTCAGACAAAGAGAAGGCATTAAGAAACAAAGTTATTTTAGACAAATATCAAGAGAACGAAATGAAGGTGTTGAGCTAACAGATCCAAAAAAAAATGAGGGAGTAAAAATTGATGTTTGAAATATCTCTAGGTCATTACCTGATTCTTGCAGCAACCATTTTTACTATTGGAGTTGTTGGAATTTTTTTAAATAGAAAAAACATTATAGTAATTTTAATGAGCATTGAATTAATACTTCTTGCTGTCAATATTAACTTAGTTTCTTTTTCAATTTATATGAATGATTTAACCGGCCAGATATTTACTCTATTTATTCTAACTGTTGCAGCAGCTGAGGCAGCAATAGGTTTAGCAATAATTGTAATTTACTACAGAAATTCTGGAACTATTAGAGTTCAAGAAATTGATAAATTAAAAGGTTAAAATGGAATTTGAATATCTAATTATTTTTCTACCTTTATTAGGCGCTATCATTTCAGGATTTTTTGGAAATTTTATAGGTTCAAGAAATTCAGAAATTTTAACTAGTTTTTTTGTTTCGATTTCATCAATTTTTTCTTTTTTAATTTTTTATAAGGTCTTTAATAATGGTTACACAAACAATCTAGATATACTTACTTGGATAAACTCAGGAACATTTAATGTTAACTGGTCCATAAAAATAGATGCTCTTTCATCAGTAATGTTGGTTGTTGTAACATTGGTCTCCTCAATTGTTCACATATACTCAATTGGATATATGTCACACGATCCACATAAACAGCGATTTATGTCATACTTGTCATTATTTACATTTTCAATGTTAATGCTCGTGACTTCAAATAATTTTTTACAGCTATTTTTTGGATGGGAAGGTGTAGGTTTATGTTCATATTTTTTAATAGGTTTTTGGTTTAAAAAAGAAAGTGCTAATACTGCCGCTATAAAAGCTTTTGTTGTTAATCGTGTAGGAGATTTTGGATTTGCTTTAGGAATATTTTTAATATTTTATTTGTTTGGAACAGTTAATTATACTGAAGTATTTGAATTAATACCTCAGTCTTTAGATAAAAATTTATCCTTTCTAGGGATAAATTTTAATGCAATTAATTTAATTTGTATTCTTTTATTTATTGGCGCAATGGGAAAATCTGCACAAATATTTTTACACACATGGTTACCTGATGCAATGGAAGGACCTACGCCAGTATCTGCATTGATTCATGCTGCCACTATGGTTACTGCTGGTGTATTTTTAATTGTTAGATGTTCGCCAATTTTCGAGTATTCTCCACTTGCATTAAATATTATTACTATTGTTGGTATGTCCACGGCTTTTTTTGCTGCAACAGTAGCTTTAGTTCAAGATGACATTAAAAAAATAATAGCTTATTCAACTTGCAGCCAATTAGGTTATATGTTTTTTGCTGCTGGTGTTGGTGCTTATAATGTTGCTATGTTTCATTTATTTACCCACGCCTTCTTTAAAGCTTTATTATTTCTAGGATCTGGTTCAATAATTCATTCATTTAAGGACGAACAAAATATCAATTTAATGGGAGGTGTTTGGAAAAAACTTCCTTATACCTGGATATTAATGATAGTAGGAACTCTTGCATTAACGGGTTTTCCATTTTTATCTGGTTTTTATTCTAAAGATGCAATTATTGAATTTGCTTATTTAAGAGGAAATACAGCTGGTTATTTTGCTGCTGGAATAGGCGTATTTACAGCATTATTAACTTCAATCTATTCTTGGAGATTAATGTTTAAAGCTTTTCACGGTAACTACAATAATAAAAAATTAAATATATCTAGTATACATGAGTCACCAATGGTTATGATCATCCCATTAATCATTCTTGCAATTGGTGCTATATTTTCTGGATTTTTATTTAAAGACTTATTTATAGGAATTGAATCATCAGGTAATTTTTGGAAAAATTCAATTTTATTTTTAGAACCATTGAGCAAAGATCATCCTCCTTTATGGTTTATACTTTTAACACCAATATTAGTGATTTTATCAATACCTATGGCTTACTACTTTTTTATTAAAAATATTAAAATTACAAAAGATATAGTTAATGGAAACCTACCTTTGTATAATTTTCTAAAAAATAAATGGTATTTTGACGAATTATATGACTATTTATTTGTAAATCCTTGTAAGAAAATAGGTTTATATTTTTGGAAAAAAATAGATTTAAGATTTATAGACAGATTTGGACCAGATGGAATTTCAAGTTTAATAAAAAATATTTCTTTATTAGCAGTTAAATTTCAAAATGGATTTATATATCATTATGCATTTGTAATGTTATTAGGATTTTCTGCCTTATTAACTTTTTTAATACTTAAATAATGGATTTTCCTATTTTATCATCGTTAATTTTGTTGCCATTATTAGGCTCTATATTTATATTTTTTTCAAAATCTAAATCAAGTACACATCTAACAAGTAAATATTTGTCACTATTTGTTTCATTTGCTAATTTTATTTTATCTTTATATCTTTGGTATTTATTTGATCCAACTTCTGCTGAATTTCAATTTTTAGAAGAACAATCTTGGATTAAAGGTTTTGTAAATTATAAAGTGGGAGTAGATGGTATTTCAATTCTATTTATTATTTTAACAACGTTTATAACACCTATATGTGTTGTATCTGTAAATAGTACAATCAAATATAGATTAAAAGATTTTCTTGTTGCAATCCTTGTAATGGAATCTCTAATGATTGGTGTTTTTTGTTCATTAGACTTAGTTATATTTTATCTTTTTTTTGAAGGAGGTTTAATTCCAATGTTTTTAATCATTGGTATTTGGGGTGGTGAAAGAAGAGTTTATTCTGCATTTAAATTTTTTCTTTACACACTGCTTGGTTCAGTTCTTATGCTTGTCGCAATAATTTCAATATATTGGATTACAGGTACAACAGATGTTACTTATTTACTTAGCCTAGGAATTGATCAGAAGTATCAATATTTATTATGGCTAGCTTTTTTTAGTTCGTTTGCAGTTAAAACTCCAATGTGGCCTGTTCATACTTGGCTACCAGATGCTCACGTTGAAGCGCCAACTGCTGGATCAGTCTTATTAGCTGCGATTTTATTAAAAATGGCTGGATATGGATTTATAAGATTTTCGATTGGTCTTTTTCCTATTGCTTCAGAATATTTTATCCCTTTAATATATATTTTAAGTTTAATTGCTATTATTTACACTTCACTTGTTGCGTTAATGCAAGAAGATATGAAAAAATTAATTGCTTATTCTTCTGTAGCACATATGGGATTTGTAACTTTGGGAATATTTACATTTACACAGCAGGGTCTAGAAGGAAGTATATTTCAAATGATTAGCCATGGTTTAGTCTCAGCTGCACTATTCTTATCAGTTGGTGTAATTTATGAGAGAATGCATACAAGACTAATAGTTAATTATGGTGGGTTGGTTTCTGTAATGCCTAAATACGCTATTGTTTTAATGGTATTTACACTTGGTGCAGTAGGTCTTCCGGGCACAAGTGGTTTTATAGGAGAATTTTTGATTTTGATTGGTACATTTAAAAAAAGTTTTTTAGTTGCAACTATAGCAAGCTTAGGAGTGATTTTAGCTGCATCCTATATGTTATGGCTTTACAAAAGAGTAGTGTTTGGTGAAATTCAGAAAAATGAAATTAAAAAAATGGTTGACTTAAATAAATCAGAAATTTTTATACTTTCTTCACTTGTTTTTCCAATTATTTTTTTTGGTTTTTATCCTGAGCCATTATTGAGTACAACAGAAACTTCTATAGAAAATTTAATTGAAATGTACAACATTAATATAAATTTAATAAAAAAATAAATGATTAATTTAAATTTTATTTATTCGGAAATATTTATTTGTTTAGCAATAATGATTTTGTTAATTATAGGAGTATTTAAAAAAAATAGTTCATATTTAATTTACAATTTAAGTATTTTATCCTTATTTGTTTGTTTAGCCCTGATTTTTAATTTCCCAATAAATGAAAATGTGGAATTATTTAATAATAGTTACAAGATTGATTACTTATCATCCTTTATGAAAATTTTATTAATTTTGTCAGGAATTTTTGTATTGCTTTCATCTAGTAAATATATCCAAATAATTAAAATAAATAAAATTGAATATCCAATCTTAGTTTTATCATCAATAACAGGAATGATGGTAATGATTAGTTCAAATGATTTAATCTTATTTTATATGGGTTTAGAATTACAGTCACTAGCATTATATGTTTTATCATCATTTAATAGAGACAATATATTATCTTCGGAGTCTGGATTAAAATATTTTGTTTTAAGCGCATTATCATCTGGTCTACTTCTTTATGGTTGTTCATTAATTTATGGTTTTTCGGGTTCAACAAATTTTAATATAATTGCAGAAAATATAAATCAAGATAGTTATGGATTAACTTTTGGAATAATTTTTATAATTACCGGATTAGCGTTTAAAATATCTGCTGTTCCATTTCATATGTGGGCCCCAGATGTTTATGAAGGGTCGCCAACATCAGTAACTATTTTTTTTGCAATATTGCCAAAAATCGCAGCTTTAACGGTCTTTATAAGAATTTTATATGTTCCGTTTTTTAATATTATAGATCAATGGCAAACTATAATCGTTTTTCTTTCTATAGCTTCAATGTTGTTTGGATCAATTGCAGCAATTGGCCAAAAAAATCTTAAAAGACTAATTGCATATAGCTCTATAGGTCATATGGGTTATGCCTTAGCAGGTATATCAACAGGAACTAATCAAGGAATACAAAGTTCAATAACTTATATTTCAATTTACTTATTTATGAATTTGGCATTTTTTGGTTGTCTTTTTATGTTAAGAAGAGATGAAAAGTATTTTGAAAATATTGCAGATTTATCAGGATTATCTAAAAATCATCCATTATTATCATTTTCATTTTTGATTGTATTATTTTCTTTAGCAGGCATACCTCCACTAGTTGGTTTTTTTGCTAAATTTTATATTTTTACTGCCGTGATTGAACAATCGATGTACTCTTTAGCAATAATCGGCTTACTTTCAACAGTTATAGCTGCATTTTATTATTTAAGAATTATAAAAGTAATTTATTTTGATAAAGAAAAAGACAAATACGATAAAAATCATAATATTGGATTAAAAATATCACTAGCTATTTCAACAATATTTATTCTTTTTTATTTTATCTATCCAAGCCCTCTAATTGAAATAATAGAAAAAATTAATATTATTTAATGAGCTTTAAAAAATTTTCTTATAAAAATGTTAATAACACTAATGATTTAGCAATTAAAAAAATTAAAACAGGAATTACCCAAGGTATAATTGTTGCTGATTATCAAAAAAAAGGAAGAGGTCAATATGGAAAAAAATGGATATCATTTAAGGGAAATTTATTTATGACTATTTTTTTTAAAATTAAAGAAAATATAAATATAAAAAAAACTACTATTCTTAACTGTAAAATAATAAAAAAATCATTAATACAATATATTAAAAAAAAAATTACGATTAAGTCACCTAACGATTTATTGCTTAATAAAAAAAAAATATGTGGGATACTTCAAGAGGTAAAGTATAGCAACGAAGCAAAATTTATAGTAATTGGAATTGGAATTAACTTAATCAAGAATCCAACAATTAAAAATTATCCAACTACTAATATTTTTGAAGAAACTGGCTTAAAAGTAAAAAAGTATAATCTAATCAAAAATATAGAAAAAAATTATATTAAAAACCTAAAACTATTTGCATAAAAAACTTAATTGATTAAGAATATATAATGTACGTTATTGGAGATATAGGAAATACCGAAACAAAAATCTGTGTATATTCTACGCAAAAAAAAATTGTAAAAAAAATAATTTTAAAATCTTACTTAATAAATAACAAATATCTAAAAAAAAATTTATCTTCTATTTTTAAAAAAAAAAAAGTAATTAAAAAAATTATTTTCAGCAGTGTTGTTCCAAAAATATTTAAACTTATAAAAGTTTTTCTATTAAAAAACTATAAATTAAAATGTTATGAAATTAAACAGCTTAAAATAAATAAATTAATCAAAATTTTAGTTAATAGAAAACAAATAGGATCTGATAGACTTTGTAATGCAATTGGAATTAATGATAATAGAAATAATTATATTATTATAGACTTTGGTACTGCTACTACTTTTGATGTTATAATTAAAAATAAATATTTAGGTGGTATTATTGCACCTGGTGTATCACTTTCTCTCAATACTCTTGTTTCTAAAGCTTCACTTATACCTTCTTTAAAATTAAAAAAAGTTAAAAATGTTTTAGGTAAAAATACTATTTCGGCTGTTAGATCTGGTTTTTATTGGGGTTATATTGGTTTAGTAGAAAATATAATTGATAAAATTTCCAAATATACTAAAAAAAAATATAAGTTAATTTTAACAGGTGGTTACTCGCATTTATTTATTAAATCTTTAAAGCAAAAAGCTTATTTAGATAAAGATATAACTATAAAGGGTCTATTAAAAATTGCTAAATTATTATGAAAGATGAATTAATATTTTGTCCACTTGGTGGGTCCGGAGAAATTGGGATGAATATGAATTTATATGCATATGGAAAACCTGATTCTCAAAAATGGATTATTGTTGATGTTGGTGTTACTTTTGCAGATGATGCTCTTCCGGGTATAGATTTAATATATGCTGACCCTGGTTTTATAGTTGATAAAAAAGAAAATCTATTAGGCATTGTTTTAACTCATGCTCATGAGGATCATATTGGAGCTATAACTTTTGTTTGGAGAAAATTAAAATGTAAAATTTATGCAACTCCATTTACTGCAAATCTTGTTACTGAAAAATTTAAAGAAAAAAAAATCGATATAATTCCTTATTTAAAAATTGTTAAATTAAATGGAATAATTGATCTTAATCCATTTAAAATAGAGTTTGTGACTTTAACTCACTCAATACTTGAACCGAATGGTTTAAAAATTGATACTCCAGCTGGAACAATTTTTCATACTGGTGATTGGAAAGTCGACCCTAACCCTTTGGTGGGTAATAAGGTTAATGAAGAAAAGCTTAAAAAAATTGGAGATAGTGGAGTTCTAGCTATGATATGTGACTCAACAAACGTTTTTAGCATAGGAAGAGCTGGATCTGAAGCAGATGTAAGAAAAAATATGCTTAATGTTATGTCACGCCAAAAAAAAAAAATTTTAGTAACTTCTTTTGCTTCTAATGTTGCTCGAATGGAAACAGTATTTTATTGTGCCGAGAAGATAGGTAGGCATATTTCGTTGGTTGGTAGATCCATGCAAAGAATATATAAAGCTGCAAGACAATGTGGTTATCTTCAAAATGTTATAGAACCTCTTGATCCAAGGGATACAAAAAAATTAGCACGAGATAAAATCGTTTATCTTTGTACAGGTAGCCAAGGAGAACCTATGGGCGCATTAAATAGAATTTCAAATTTTAATCACCCAGATGTATTTATTGAAAAGGATGATACAGTTATATTTTCTTCAAAGATAATACCAGGTAATGTTAGAAAACATTACAATGTTCATAACAAACTTTTAAAAGATGGGATTAATGTAATCACAGAAGAAACCGAGTTTGTTCATGTTTCTGGTCATCCAAATAGAGAAGATTTGAAAGATATGTATAATTGGATTAGACCTAATTGCCTTATTCCAGTACATGGTGAACATAGACATATGAAAGAACAAATAAATTTTGCTCATGAATTGAAAATTCCATATCCTGTTCAAGTAGAAAATGGAGATATAGTAAAAATTTATCCAGGTAATAAACCGCATGTTTATGATAAAGCTCCATCCGGTAGATTGTGTGTTGATGGAGAAATCTCAATAGAAGAAGATTCTATATTTATTAAAGAAAGAAAAAATTTAGCTAATAATGGATTTATTGACTTAACGCTAATTATTTCAAATAAAGGAACGTTAATTAGCAAACCCCTGCTAAATCTTAAAGGTTTACCAATTTTTGAAGAAGAAGAATTTTTTGATGGTTTAGAAGAAGAAATATTAAAGATTACGAAAACTTTTTCATTAAAAAATGCTAAACAAAATCAAAATTTAATTGAAGGGCTAAAAAAAACGTGCAGAAAATATACAAAAGAAAAAACTGGAAAAAAGCCAATAACTAATATTAATGTGGTAAGAATATAACAAATGCTCTTTTCAAAATTATTTATACCAATTTTAAAAAATAATCCTTCTGAAGCTGTAATTAAATCACATCAATTAATGCTTAGAACGGGAATGATAAAACAATCCTCAGCTGGAATATATTCATGGCTACCATTAGGATTTAAGGTAATGAAAAAAATAGAACAAATTGTTCGTGAGGAGCAGGATAGAATTGGTGCACAGGAAATTTTAATGCCTACTATACAATCCAGTGAAATTTGGAAAGAAAGTGGGAGATACGAAGATTATGGTGAAGAAATGTTAAGAATTAAAGACAGACAAAACAGGGAAATGCTTTATGGACCAACTAATGAAGAATTAATAACCGACATATTTAGAACAAGTGTAAAATCTTACAAATCTCTGCCACAACTTCTTTACCACATTCAGTGGAAATTTAGAGACGAACTAAGACCTAGGTTTGGAATAATGAGGTGTAGAGAATTTTATATGAAAGATGCATATTCATTTGATTTAAGTGATGAAGAAGCAAATTTTTCTTATAATAAATTTTTCCTTTCTTATTTAAGAACTTTTCAAAGATTAGAACTATCGGCAATACCTATGGCAGCAGATACAGGGCCGATAGGAGGAAATTTATCACATGAATTTGTAATACTTGCCGAAACCGGAGAAAGCAAAATTTATTCTGATAAAAGAATATTTGATGTTAATAGCAATAAAACTAAATTAGAAAAAAATTCATTAAATGAATTAAGAGAACAGTATGAAAAATTTTATGCTGTTACAGATGAAAAATTTAACAAAAGTGAATTTGAAAAAAATGTACCTGAACAATATAGATTGCATACAAAAGGTATCGAGGTAGGGCATATTTTTTATTTTGGAGATAAATATTCTAAACCAATGAATGCATCAGTAGATTTTCAAGGAAAAAAAGAATTTGTTAAAATGGGATCATATGGTGTTGGTGTGTCAAGATTAGTTGGAGCGATTATAGAAGCAAAATATGATGAAAAAAATGAAATTATGAATTGGCCAATTTCAGTTTCTCCATACGAATGTGCTATTATTCCATTGATTAATAAAAATGATAACTCTAATTTAGAGAAAGCACACAATATTTATAAATATTTAAATGAAAAGGAAGTTGATGCTATAATAGATGATGCTGATGAAAACTTTTCTTCAAAAATAAAAAAATTCAATCTAATTGGAATACCTTTTCAAATTATGATTGGTAAAAAATCTGAAGGAAATTTACTTGAATTTAATGAAATTGGAAAAAAAACTCAAAATCTGCCTATTGAAGATATAGCAAAAATTATAATTAATAAAAAAAAAATAAATTGATTTCACAATTAGAAAAAGAAATTACATTAAGATACATAAGAACTAAAAAAAAAGATGGTTTTTTAAATGTAATTTCTATTTTTTCATTTATAGGAATTAGCCTTGGAGTAGCTGTTTTAATTATTGTTATGTCTGTAATGAACGGATTTCGTACTGAGTTAGTAGAAAAAATTGTAGGGTTTAATGCTCATACAGTTATAAAGCCTTACGAAAAAGCAATTGACAAAAATCTATTTAAGAATGAACAGCTAAAAAATTTATCTAAAATATTTGTTTATAGTAATAGCGGTGAAGGAGTTCTTATAAGTAAAGATTATACAAAAGGTTTATTATTAAGAGGTTATTTACCGGATGATTTTAAAAAGTTGTCCATTGTAAAAAATAGTAATTTTTTAGGTAATAAAAAACTAAACCCAAGCCATATTTCAATTGGTAAAGAATTAAGTTTTAATTTCAATATTAAGATAGGTGACAAAATATTAATAATGTCTCCTACAGGTGTACAAACAATAGTTGGTAATTTACCAAAACAAAAAACATATATAGTTGATTCAATTTTTGATAGCGAAATAGCTGATTTTGATCAAAATGTCGCCTTTATTAACCTCAAAGATTTAGAAAATTTTTTTGAGTTAAAAAGTGACGATAGAAATTTAGAAATTTATTTAAAAAAGCCAAAAAAAATTGAATCTACAAAAAAAAAATTAGAAATAATTTTTGAAGATTATTATGTATATACCTGGTCTGATTTAAATAAATCTCTATTTTCTGCTCTTAAAGTAGAAAGAAATGTGATGTTTATAATACTTTCTTTAATAATTATTGTAGCTGCTTTTAACATCATTTCTGGTTTGACTATTTTAGTAAAAAATAAAACAAGGGAAATTGCTATACTTAAATCAATTGGAGTTTTGAATAAATCAATTTCAAAAATTTTTTTTATGGTAGGTTTTTTAATTGGCTCAGTTGCAACATTATTTGGAATAATATTGGGTGTTTTATTTTCTATTTATGTAGAAAATATTCGTGAATTTTTAAGTAATGCTTTTAATATTAATCTTTTTCCAGAAGAAATATATTTTCTTAGTAAAATGCCTTCTGAAATTAACTTAAATTTAATTTTATTAATTGCAATATGTTCAATAGTAATAACAAGTATAGTTTCAATTTATCCTGCATTAAAAGCTTCTCAAATGAACACCGCAAAAGCACTAAAATATGAATAATTTAATTGAATTAAAAAATATTGTAAAAATTTACAACTCTAAAAAAAAAATTAAAGTATTAAATAAAGTTAATTTTTCTTTTAAATCTGGAAAAATATACTCTCTAATGGGTCCATCTGGCTCTGGCAAGTCTACATTGTTAAATTTACTTTCTTTAATCGATATTCCTAACTCTGGTATCTTAAAAATTTCTAATCATCAAATTGATTATTCATCTAAATCTTACAATGATAAATTAAGAGCAAATAAAATTGGTATAATTTATCAAGATAACAACTTGTTGTCCGACTTTACTGCTATTGAAAATATTTATTTATCTAGATTATCAATAAGTGATAATAAAAATAGTGCTATGATTGATGCAAAAAAATTAATTACAAATTTAGGTTTAAAAAATAGGGAAAATCATTTAGCCTCTGAGCTTTCTGGTGGTGAGATGCAAAGAGTAGCTATCGCTAGAGCACTAATTAATTCTCCTGAAATTATTCTTGCAGATGAACCAACTGGTAGCTTAGACCTTAAAAATGCTAAAGAAGTTTTTAAAATTTTGCTTAAGTTGAAAAATAAAAATAGACTAATAATATTTGCAACTCATAATAGATTTTTTGCTAATATGGCTGATTGCAAAATTGAACTAATTAGTGGTAAAATAAAAAGATCCACTAATGCAAGAATCAAATAATAAAATATTTAATCATCTTAAGGTCCATACACAGTATTCTATATGTGAAGGAGCTATTAAAATTGAAGATTTAAAAAATTTTTGTAAGGAAAATAAGGTTAGATCTGTAGGTTTGTCTGATACCTCTAATCTATGTGGTTCTTTAGAATTTTCTGAAAACTTATCTAAATCAGGAACTCAACCAATAATTGGCACCCAAATATTATTCAATTTCAAGGATGAAATTGGTTTATTACCATTAATTGCTATGTCTGAAGTTGGTTATAAAAAAATAGTTGAGCTATCATCCAAATCCTATCTGGACAGTAATAAACAAGTTCCACAATGTAATTTAGAAGGTTTAATGGATAATCCAGAAGGAGTTATTTTATTATCAGGATCAATAAATGGTTTAATAGGTAAATTATTTAATAAGGGAAAATTTGTACAAATAGAAGAAATTTATAAATTAATTAAAAAAAATTATGGAGATAATTTTTATATTGAAATTCAAAGGCATAATGATCAAAATGAAAAATCTTTTGAAAATTATAATTTAAATTTATCAAAAAAGTTTGATCTTCCAATAATTGCTACACATGAAATTTACTATTTGAATAAAAATATGCATGATGCGCACGAGGCTTTAATTTGTATTGGGCAAAAAACCTATTTAAATGATAAAAATCGAATATCATTTTCTAATCAACATTATTTTAAATCATCTGATGAAATGAATAAATTGTTTTTAGATTTACCTGAAGCTTTAGAAAATAATTATAACTTACCTTTAAGATGTAGTTTTAGACCACTTTCTTCAAAACCTATACTTCCAAATATAAGCTCAGATAAAAGTGGTAATGCTGACGAGGCCCTAGCTTCTTATAGTGAAGAAGGATTAATAAATAAATTTATAAATTTTTTTAAAATTCCAAATGACGAGATTGAAACAAATAAAAAATTTAAAATTTATAAAGAAAGATTAAATCATGAATTAAAAATTATTACTGAAATGAAATATGCTAGTTATTTTTTAATTGTTTCTGACTATATTAAATGGGCAAAAAATAATTCTATTCCAGTTGGACCTGGAAGAGGTTCTGGTGCTGGCTCACTTGTTGCTTGGTGTTTATCAATTACTGATTTAGATCCAATAAAATTTAATTTAATTTTTGAAAGATTTTTAAATCCAGATCGTATTTCTATGCCTGATTTTGATATTGATTTCTGTGAAGAAAAAAGAGATTTAGTTTTTGAATATCTGAATAAAAAATATAAAGACAGCGTTGCTCATATTATTACATTTGGAAAATTAAAAGCTAGAATGGTTATTAGAGATGTTGGACGAGTAGTAGGTTTGCCATATGGTTTTGTTGACAGTATTTCTAAAATGATACCTTTTGATCCATCTAGACCTCAAAGTTTAACCGAGTGTATAAATAATGAACCTAGATTACAAAAATTAATAAAAGAAGACTCAAGAGTAAAAAAATTAATTGATTTGTCCTTAAAACTTGAAGGTCTTAATAGAAACGTAGCAACACATGCTGCGGGTGTAGTAATTGCTGATAGGAAATTAACAGATTCAGTTCCACTCTATAAAGATTCATCATCAAATTTATTATTACCATCGACCCAATTTGATATGTATTCAGCAGAAAATGCAGGATTAATCAAATTTGATTTTTTAGGTCTTAAAACTCTTACAGTAATAAGTAAAACTCAAAAATTAATTAATAAAAAAAATAATGATTTTAAAA
This sequence comes from uncultured Pelagibacteraceae bacterium, assembly GCA_902569725.1. GTDB lineage: Bacteria > Pseudomonadota > Alphaproteobacteria > Pelagibacterales > Pelagibacteraceae > Pelagibacter. The sequence continues at coordinate 22,683 of CACFVG010000008.1, forward strand.
TAGAGAATATAAGTTTCGAAGACCAAAAAGTATTCGAGTTATTATCATCAGGAAAAACAGTTGGTTTATTTCAATTAGAGAGCTCAGGTATGAGAGACGCCTTAATAAATATGAAGCCCAACCAATTAGAGGATATTATAGCTTTGGTAGCATTGTATAGACCTGGCCCAATGAGCAATATACCAATTTATAATGACTGTAAGCATGGTAAACAAAAGCCAGATTATTTACATCCACTATTAGAAGAAATTTTAAAACCAACTTATGGAGTTATAATTTATCAAGAACAAGTTATGCAAATAGCGCAAAAACTTTCTGGTTTTACTCCTGGTGAGGCAGATATTTTAAGAAGAGCAATGGGTAAAAAAAAAAGATCTGAACTGGAGAAACAAAAACAAAGATTTATTGAAGGGGCAGTAAAAAATGGAATAAACAAAGAAACCGCAGCAGGAATATTTTTAAAAATTGAACCATTTGCAGAATATGGCTTTAACAAGAGTCATGCTGCAGCTTATGCAATTATTGCTTACCAAACTGCATATTTAAAAACATATTTTCCAAATGAATTTTTTGCAGCATCAATGACTATGGATATATCTAACCAAAATAAATTAAGTGAATTTTATGAAGAGTTAAAAAGATTAAATATAAAAATTGTTAGACCAGATATTAATAAATGCTTTGCTGATTTCAAATCTGAAAACAATAACTTTTATTACGCATTAGGATCAATTAAAAGTGTTGGTTATGAGGCTATCTCAAATATTACACATGAAAGAATTAAAAATGGTAATTTTAAATCAATTAATGATTTTATAAATAGAGTAAATCCTAAAGATATTAATAAACTACAATTGGAGGGTCTTGTTAAAGGTGGAGCTTTTGATAGCTTAAATAATAACAGACAGCGCTTGTTTAAAGCTATCCCTAATTTAATATTAAAATCAAAAAATATTTTTGAAAATAAAATAGCAAATCAAATTGATTTATTTGAGCTTGATGAGAGCGAAAATAAAAATGACGACAATATACTTTCTGAAATTAAAGATTGGGAATTTGAAGAAAGACTCTCAAAAGAATTTGAGGCTATAGGTTTTTTTATTTCTGATCATCCAATAAATCAATATAAGGAAATATTTAATGATTATGATATTATAGACTATAAAAGTTTTATATCTGACAATTCACTTAAACAATGCAATATTGCCTCAACGTTATTAAAGATACAAGAAAGAAAAACTTCAAAAGGAAATTCTTATGCTGTAATTAAACTAACTGATTTATCAAGTGTTTTTGAACTATTTATATTTTCTGATGTTTTAGAATTAAATAGAAATATTTTGTCAGAAGGAAATTCTTTATTGATTACCTTAAACAAAAATTTGTCAAGTGACGAAAATAGATTTAGAAGAATCAATGTAAATAAAATAATTTTAATTAAAGAATTGTTTAACAAACCTATTTCAAACTTAGAATTATCTTTTGATGATTTAAAAAAAATATCTAATTTAAAAATTTTAGAATCTGATGGAAAAACTAATGTTACTTTAAATTATCAAAAAGATAAAAAATTATATGTCTTTAAACTTAAAAAAGGCAGAAAAATTGATAGAAATCTATTAAATTTAATCAAAAAAGAAGGAATTACGACACAAATTAATTAAAATAACTCTTGTTAAATTACAAATTAATTTGTAAATACCTGCATAAATTAATACGCACACAATTTTTGGTTTAATAACCCTCCGGTCCTTAATTGGAAATAATTGTGGTGGCATAACCGGGAAATATTATGAAAATACCAAACGTTACAATCCAACAACTACTAGAAGCTGGCGTACATTTAGGTCATAAAACTTTAAGATGGAATCCAAAAATGAAAAAATATATTTTTGGGAAAAGAGATTCCATACATATTATCGATTTAACTCAAACTTTAGAGTTAATAAATGTAGCGCTTGAAAAAGTTTATAAAGTTATTTCAGAGAATGGAAAAATTCTTTTTATTTCAACAAAAAAACAAGCGTCGGAAGCAATTGCTGAATTAGCTAAAGTAACAGATCAATACTATGTTAATCATCGTTGGTTAGGGGGTATGCTAACTAACTGGGGAACAATTTCAAACTCAATAAAAAAACTAGAAAAGTTAAACATTGACTTAGTATCTGAGAATAGAGGCTTTACTAAAAAAGAATTGTTAAAAATGAGTGTTCAGAGAGATAAACTTCAAAAGTCCCTGGGTGGAATAGCTAATATGAAAAAAATCCCTGACTTAGTATTTGTAATAGATACAAATTATGAATCGTTAGCAATTAAAGAATCAATTAAATTATCAATTCCAATTGTTGCGATTCTAGATACAAATTCAAATCCTGAAGGTATAAGTTTTCCAATACCAGGAAATGATGATGCAAGAAGATCGATAGATCTTTACTGCAACTTAATTAAAGAAACTATAGAGAGTGCAAAAAAAGAAATACCAATTGCCGAAGAAAAAACCATTGTTGATAATGAAAAAGTAACTAAAAAAAACAAAACTGAAATTGAAAAAAAGGTAATAAATAAAAAGACCAAAAAACCTTTAAATTAATCAAATAACGATGAGTGATTTAGAAAAAATTAAACAGTTGAGAAAGTCTACTGGCGCTGGATTTAAAGATTGCAACACCGCTATTCAAGAATCAGAAGGAGATCTTGTTAAAGCTGCAGAAATTTTAAGAGTTAAAGGAATATCTAAAGCAACCAAGAAAATGTCAAGAGATGCTAAAGAAGGAGTAGTAGCATTAAATGGTGATAGTAATAAAACTTCAATTTTAGAAGTAAATTGTGAAACAGATTTTGTTGCAAAAAATGAAGATTTTATTAATTTTGTAAAAGAATTAAGTGAAATTAACAATTCAGTTAGCTCAGATATAGACAAATTAAAAAAATCTATTATGAAGAATAAAAAATCTGTTGAAGAAAATCTAGTCACAATGATTGCAAAAATTGGTGAAAAAATAACTTTAGGTAGAGCAAAAACTTTAAATCATGAAAATTCTAAAAATTATTTTTATTTACACACAATAGTTAAAGATAATTTGTCTAAAATTGCAGTTATAGCATCAATAAATAGTAAAGAAACATCTGAAAAAATTGATTTATTTGGAAAACAATTAAGCATGCATATTGCTGCTTCCAATCCAATATCAATCAATTCCGATGAAATTAATAAAGAAATTTTAGATAAAGAGCATGAACTTATTACGGAGGAATTAAAAAACTCAGGAAAACCAGAAGATATAGCAAAAAAAATTAGTTCTGGTAAAATGAATAAATTTAAAGAAGATAATAGTTTAATGACTCAGCAATGGGTTATGGAACCAAAAAAAAAAGTTAAAAATATTATTGCGGAACTAGGATTCAAAGATTTAAAGATAATTGACTTCTGCAGAATAAAGATCGGTGACTAATGTTTAACGAAAAAAATTACCTGGAAAAAATGTCTAAAACTTTTGATGTTTTTACTAAAGAATTATCTTCATTAAGAACAGGAAGGGCTAATTCAAATATGTTAGATATCATAAAGGTTGATGTTTATGGACAAAAAATGCCAATTAACCAACTAGGAAGCATAACAACACCTGAGCCTAGAATGATTAATATTCAAGTATGGGATTTAAATAACGTTCCATTAATAGACTCTTCTATAAGAAAATCTGAATTAGGATTAAATCCTCAAATTGATGGTCAACTTATAAGATTACCGGTCCCAGATTTAAGTGAAGAAAGAAGAAACGAAATAAAGAAAATTATTAAGTCTATGGGAGAAAAATGTAAAATTTCTATAAGAAATATAAGAAGAGAGGCTAACGATGAATTAAAAAAACTATTAAAATCTAAAGAAATTAGTGAAGATGATGAAAAAAAATTTGAAAAGAAAATACAATCAATTACGGACGATCAAATAAAAAAAATTGAAGAAAAAGTTATTTCTAAAGAAACAGAAATAATGAAAATATGAACTCAGTAAAACATGTCGCCATTATTATGGATGGCAACGGACGTTGGGGAATAAAGTATAAAAAATCAAGAAACCTAGGACATAAAGAGGGACTTAAAACCGTTGAGAAAATTATTAAAGCTTCTATTAAAAACAAAATAAAATATTTAACCTTATTTGCATTTTCAACAGAAAATTGGAAAAGACCCAAAAAAGAAATAAATTTTTTATTTAATTTATTAGAAAATTTTCTATTAAATAAAATTTCAGAGTTTAATAAGAAAAGTATTAAATTAAAAATAATTGGAAAAAAAAACTTTTCAAAAAAAATAAATGATCTCCTTAATAAATCTGAGAAAAAGACGATTAAAAATAAAAAATTACTAATTAATCTGGCTTTAAATTATGGCTCTAAAAGTGAATTAATACATTCTTTTAACAATATTATTAAAAACAAAAAAAGTATTAATGAAAAAAATATTTCAAAATACCTATTTACTCAAAATATCCCTGATCCCGATCTGTTAATAAGAACTGGAAATACACACAGACTTAGTAATTTTTTGCTATGGCAATTGGCCTATTCTGAAATATTCTTTGAAAAAAAGTTATGGCCAGATTTTAATGAAAAAGATTACAATAAAATATTAGAAAAATTTAAAAAAATAAAAAGAAATTACGGTAATATTTAATGAAAAATGAAACTTTTAAAAGAATATTAAGTTCATTAATTCTCTTGCCATTAGCACTTTTTTTTATTGTAAAAGGCTCATTTTTATTTAATTTTTTTATATTTATTTGCTTTTTAATCACATCTTATGAATGGCATATGATGAGTAAAAATAAATCATATTATTTATTTGGTTTTATTTTTTTGGTTTTGTCATTTTATACTGTTTTCAAACTAATAGATTTTAATGGTAATTATATTTATTTCTTATCTATAGCATTAATATGTGTATCAACTGATTTAGGGGGATATATATTTGGTAAAATATTTAAAGGTCCTAAATTAACTAAAATTAGTCCAAAAAAAACCTACGCTGGAATGATCGGTGGATATTTTTTATCAATTATATCAATTAATTTATTTTTTCATTTTACATATTTATTTTCAAATGAAATGAAAATTACTATTGATACTTTAATATTTGTTATTTTAATTTCTACAGCGAGTCAATTTGGAGATATATTTATTTCATATTTTAAAAGATTATCAAAAATTAAAGATACTGGTAAAATTATACCTGGTCACGGTGGACTTTTGGATAGAATTGACGGAATGATTTTTGCTTTTCCATTTTCTTACTTACTCTTAAATATAAATATACTTAAATATTTTTAAATGAAAAAAAAAATTGCAATTTTAGGTTCAACAGGATCAATTGGAAGAAATACGTGTAAAATAATTAATAATAGCAAAAAAGATTTTGATGTCGTATTTTTATCAACTAATAATAATATTAAAGAGCTATATAAACAGTCAATCAATCTTAACCCAAAAGCTGTAATTATATTCAATATTAAAAAGTTTTTAAAATTTAAAAATAAATTCATTAAAAAAAAAATTAAAGTTTATAATTCATTTAATGATTTAAAATCATCAATTATAAAAAAAAAAATTGATTATGTCATGTGTTCCATATCTGGGTTAGCAGGTTTAGATTCTACAATTAACTCAATTAATATTACAAAAAATATTGCTATAGCCAACAAAGAGTCAATTATATGTGCTTGGAATCTTATAAATAAAAAATTAAAAAGTTGTAAAACAAACTTTATTCCAGTTGATTCTGAGCATTTTTCTATTTGGTCGCTACTACAAAATGAGTCTGTCGATAAAGTTGAAAAAATAATTATTACTGCTTCTGGGGGTCCTTTTCTTAATTATGACATTAAAAAATTAAAAAATGTTAAACCAAAGGTAGCCACAAAACATCCAAATTGGAAAATGGGAAAAAAAATTTCAGTTGACTCGGCTACTCTTATGAATAAAGTTTTTGAAATAATTGAAGCCCAGAGAATTTTTAATATCGATATTAATAAATTCGAAATTCTTATACATCCAAAATCATATATACATTCAATAATTAAATTTATTAATGGACAGATTAAAATTTTAGCTCATGATACAGATATGAAGATTCCTATATTTAACTCTATTTATCATAAAAAATTGAAAAAAATTAAAACAAATAAAATCGATATTAATTTGCTTAATAACTTAAATTTAAAAAAGGTTGATTTACAAAAGTATCCTTCAATTAAAATATTAAAAAAGATTAATAATAATAATACATTATTCGAAACTGTATTAATATCTGCAAATGATGAATTGGTTGATCTTTATATTAAAAATAAAGTTAATTTTTTAGAGATTAACAAAATTTTAATTAAAGTACTAAGTTATAAAAAATATGCAAAATTAATAAAGGTAAAACCTAAAAAAATATCTGATATAATAAATTTATCAAAAGAAGTTAGGTTGAAAACTAGAAATCTATGTATACAGTAATTATTTGAATGAAAATAATATTTAAATCAATAATAGTTTTGTTATTTATTACAATTTCAGCCAATTCCGAAGTTATAAAAGAAATTAAAATTAATGGAAACAAAAGAGTATCTAGTGAAACAATTAAAGTTTTCACTGAAATAAAATTAAATACTGATTTAAACAATAATCAATTAAATAATGTTGTTAAAAAACTATACTCAACAAATTTTTTTAGCGATGTTGAAATTAACGTCGATAAAAATATTTTGTATATTTCCGTCACAGAGAATCCTGTAATCCAAACATTAAAATTTGAAGGAGTTAAAAATAAAAGAATTGTAAAATTATTAAAAGACCAAGTTGAAATGAGAGAAAAAAATTCTTTTATTGAAAATAAAGTAAAAAATGATGAAGAAAGAATTATAAATATTTTAAGAACAAATGGATATTATTTTTCAAAAGTTATTCCAAAATTAAAAAAAAATCCAAATAACACAGTTGATTTGATTTTTGAAATAGATCTTGGTGACAAAGCTTATATTAAAAAAATTACATTTATCGGAGATAAAAAAATCAAAGAAAATAAATTAAAAAAAGTTATAGTTTCTGAAGAGGCAAAATTTTGGAAATTTGTAAGCCCAAGAAAATTTTTAGATTTAAATAGAATAAAATTAGATGAAAATTTATTACATAATTTTTATAAAAATAAAGGTTATTATAATGTATCGGTAGAGAGTTCTTCTGCAAAAATAATTGATGAATCTAATTTTGAATTAATTTTTAATATCAATGCTGGAAAAAAATATTATTTTGGAAATATAGATCTAATCATACCAGATGATTACTCACAAGATAGTTTTGAAAAAATTATTGAAGTTCAAAATAAACTTGAGGGTAAAATTTACTCGCTTAGTAAAATAAAACAAATTCTTAACAAAATAGATGAAATCGCATTAACAAAGGAATTTGAATTTATTAGCGCCAAATATCAAGAAAATATTGTAGATAATAATATAAATCTTATTATTAAATTAGAAGAGAGCAAAAAATATTATATAGAGAGAATAAATGTTTTTGGTAACTATATTACTGAAGAAAATGTTATACGAAATTCCTTATTAGTTGATGAAGGTGATGCATATAATGAAATATTGGTTAATAAATCTATAAACGAGATAAAATCAAGAAGATTGTTTAAAATTGTTGAAAAATCAATTGAGGATGGTTCTTCAAACGAATTGAAGATTATTAATATAAGTGTTGAAGAACAACCCACTGGAGAAATTTTTGCTGGAGCCGGAACAGGTACAAGTGGTTCTTCTTTAAATTTTGGAATTAAAGAAAATAATTATTTAGGAAAAGGTACAAAAGTAAGTACCAATGCATCTATAAGCAATACATCAGTCCAAGGATCGCTTTCATTTAATAATCCTAATTACAAAAATAGTGACAAAAGTTTAAGAACTAGTTTTGAAGCTACACAGATAGATCTAATGTCTAAATTTGGTTATAAATCAACGAAAACAGGCTTTTCAGTAGGTACAGTGTTTGAACAATATGAAGATATATATTTTTCACCTTCTATTTCCAATTACCTTGAAACTTTAAAAACATCATCCAGCGCTTCTGAGGCTAAGAAAAAACAAAAAGGTGATTATTTTGATAGTAATTTTAACTATGGTTTATCATTAAATAAATTAAATCAAAATTTTCAACCATCTTCAGGGTTTAAGAGCACATTTTTCCAAACATTGCCTATATATTCAGATGATTTAAGTATTTCAAATAAATATGATTTTGCTAAATATTATTCTCCAAATGAAAATGCCATTCTGTCTTTTAGGTTTTTAGCTCAATCTATAAACTCTCTCTCTGGTGACGATGTAAGAATTTCAAAAAGAATTTACTTACCAAACAAAAGATTAAGAGGATTTGAATTTGGAAAAATAGGTCCTAAAGATGGACAAGATTTTATAGGAGGAAATTATGCGACTGCATTAAATTTTGCCACAACGCTTCCTGGAATTCTTAAAGATTTAGAAACAATTGATTTTAGTTTTTTCATTGATTCAGGAAATGTATGGGGTGTTGATTATAGCGATTCAATAGACGACAATAGCAAAATTAGATCCTCTACTGGTTTAGCGGTAGACTGGTTAACCCCTATAGGCCCATTAAGCTTTTCTTTTGCCAAACCTATAACTAAGGCTGATACAGATAGGACAGAAACTTTCAGATTTGATATAGGCACAACATTTTAATGAAAAAATATTTTTTATTTTTTCTCTTTCTAGTTTTTTCCACATACTCTTTAGCTGAAGAAAAATTTGTTTATTTAGATGTAAATTTTTTATTATCTGAGTCTGAATCAGGTAAGTATATTAATAATGAACTTAATAAAATTAATAATAAGAATATTGAAGAATTTAAAAAAATTGAAAATTCAATTAAAACAGAAGAAGATAATCTTCTTAAACAAAAAAATATATTAAAAGAAGAAGAATTTAATTCAAAACTTAAAAAATTAAGAGAAAAATATAAATCTTATCAAGAATTAAAAAAAAAGAAAAATAATGATTTAAAAAAGTTAAGAGATGATGCGGTAAATCAAATCTTAAAAATTATTAATGATGTATTGACTCAATATTCAACAAAAAATAATATTTCATTAGTTATAGAAAAGAAAAATGTAGTTATTGGTAAAACGGAATTAGATATAACAAAAGATATTTTAAATGTTTTAAATAAAAAAATAAAAAAAGTTGAGATAAATTAATGAGCAATAGATTAAATAAAAAACAAATTATAGAATTATTACCACACAGAGATCCAATGTTATTAATCGATGAATTAATTAATATCAAAAAATTATTTTCTGCAACAGCAATTGTAAATGTCAAAAAGGATAGCTTTTTTGTCCAAGGTCACTTCCCTGGTAATCCTGTTATGCCTGGAGTACTTATTGTAGAAGCTTTTGGTCAAGCTGCTGCAGCATTAACAGCTGCTGGTATTGATAAATCAGAATATGAAAATAAATTAGTTTTTTTGATGAGTGTTGAGAAAGCTAGATTTAGAAATCCCGTTATTCCTGATTGTAAATTAGAATTAAATATTGAAGCAATTAGGTCTCACGGAAGAGTTTGGAAGTATAAAGGAGAAGCTTTTGTTAATGGTAAAAAAATGGCTGATGCTCAGTGGTCTGCAACAATTGTCGATAGGAAATAATTAGCAATAAATCTTGATAAGCAATTAAAATAAGTTTTGATATTAAACTTATTAATGAATAATCCTTTTTTTAAGAACAAAGGTCCTTATAAAATAGATAATCTTTTAAAGTTATCTGGTTTGCAAAATGTTAAAAATTTTAAGAATATTAATGTTTATGATATTAAAGACCTATCAACATCAACATCAAAAGACATTACATTTTTTCATACAAAAAAATATTTTAAACTTGCATCAAAGACAAATGCACTTTTTTGTATTACCACAGAAAATCTTAAAAATTATTTACCTGAAAAATGTAATAAAATAATTGTTGATAAAGTTTTAATGGCAACAGCTAAAATTACCAAATTATTCTATCCTAGTTCAGTGACTGATGATTTTGACATTACTTGCAAAGATATAAACAAAACTTCTTTTAAGAAAAAAGTTAATTTTGGAAAAAATGTGTTAGTTGGTAAAAATGTAAAAATAGGAAAAAATTGTTTAATTGGACATAATTCAATTATAGAAAAAAATGTTATCATTGGAGATAATTGCTCTATTGGTTCTAATGTGATTTTAAGAAACACTATGGTTAATAATAATGTTTATATTTTAGACGGTTGTGTAATTGGTAAAAAAGGTTTTGGTTTTTTTCCAGATAAAAAATTAAATTATAGATACCCTCAAATTGGAATAGTTATAATTAATGACAATGTAGAGATAGGATGTGGAGCTACTATTGATCGTGGATCAATGTCAAACACTATAATTGGAAAAAATACTTACCTAGATAATCAGGTTCATGTTGCTCATAATGTTAAAATTGGTGACAATTGCATTATAGCAGGGCAGGTCGGTTTTGCTGGAAGTTCAACTTTAGGTAGCCATGTTATGATTGGAGGTCAAGCCGGTGTTTCTGGTCATTTAAAAATTGGCAACAATGTTCAGATAGGTGGTGGAAGTGGTGTAATAAAAGATATACCAGATAACTCTAAAGTAATGGGTTATCCAGCTAAAAATTTAAAAAATTTTATAAGAGAAAATAAATGATACACAAAACAGCAGTAGTAGATAGTAAAGCTAAAGTTTCAAGTTCAGTAAAAATTGGAGCTTATTCTGTAATTGGACCCAATGTTGAAATTGGAGATAATACTATAATTCATTCACAGGTAAATATTGCAGGAAATACCAAAATTGGAAGTGGAAACAAAATTTATCCATTTGTAGCTATTGGAAATGATCCCCAGGATTTGAAATATAATGGAGAAGAAGCAAAACTTGTAATTGGAAATAATAATAAAATAAGAGAATATGTAACAATTCATCCAGGAACATCAGGTGGTGGTGAAATAACTAAAGTTGGAGATAATTGTCTTTTTATGATTTCATCGCATATAGCTCATGATTGTAATGTGGGAAACAATGTAATTATTGCAAATAATGTTCCATTAGGTGGTCACGTAACTATTGAAAATAATGTAGTTATAGGAGGAAACTCAGCAGTGCAGCAATTCACTAGAATTGGTCAAATGGCAATGATTGGTGGAATGACAGGTGTTTTACACGATGTTATTCCATACGGCCTATCAATAGGAAATAGAAATTATTTACAGGGTCTTAATTTAATTGGATTAAGAAGAGCTAATTATGAGAACAAAGATATTTTAGGTCTTACAGAAGCATATAAGGAAATTTTTGCTACAAAAAATCTTACAGATAATCTAAGCAAATTGAATGGCGAATTTAAAGAAAACCCATTAGTAAAAAATGTTATTGAATTTATAACAAAGGATAAAAAAAGATCTATTTGTACACCTTTTTCAAAGGATTAAGATGATTGGTTTGATATTTGGAGAGACTAACTTTCCAATAGAAATTCTAAAAAAAATAAAGAAAAAAAGATTCAATTATTTAATAATTGATTTATCTAAATCAAAAAAATTTAAAAAAGATAAAAAATCATATTCCGTTTCAATCGGAGAGTTTGGTAAAATTATCAACATTTTAAAAGATAATAATTGTAAAAAAGTACTTTTCGCTGGCAAAGTCTCAAAACCAAATTTTTCAAAACTTAAACTCGATTTAAAAGGTATTTATTATATGCCAAGAATAATAAAAGCCTCAAAAGATGGTGATGCAGCTATATTTAAAGAAATTATTAATATATTGAAACGCCAATCAATTAAAACAATAAGTTCGATATCATTTAATCCAGAATTATCACTAAAGAAAGGAAACTATTCAAAAATAAAACCTAACAAAGATGATAAACAAGATATTAAAAAGGCAATTGTCACTCTTAATGGACTAAGTAAGTATAACTTTAGTCAAGGAACAGTAGTTAGAAAAAATAAAGTTATAGCCATTGAAGGTAAAGAAGGAACGGAAAAAATGCTCAAAAAATGTAAAAAAAAAGAGTATAAAAAGGAAGGCGTTTTAGTAAAATTTCCAAAAAAAAAACAAGATCTTAGAATTGACTTACCTACAGTAGGTTTAAAAACATTAAAACATTGTAGTATGGCTGGTCTTAAAGGCATAGTGCTAAAGAACAATCAGAATGTATTTTTAGATAAAAATAAATGCTTAAATTGGGCTAACAAAAATAAAATGTTTATTACAGTTAAATGAAAAAGATATTTATACTTACTGGAGAGCCATCAGGCGATAAATTAGCATCAACTGTTATTTCTAAATTAATACAAAAGAATTCAGATATTGAATATTCTTGTGTTGGTGGAGCGCATTTAAATTCTTTAGGCATAAAATCGATATATGACCTAAAAGAAATTACATATATAGGTTTTACAAGTGTTTTACTTAATATATTTAAAATAAAAAAAAAAATTAACGAAACTGTACATAAAATAATAGAATTTAAACCTGATATTTTATTTAGTGTTGATAGTCCTGATTTCACACTAAGAGTTGCTAATAAAGTCAAGAAAATCAACCCTAATATAAGAATAGTGCATTATGTTGCACCTCAAGTTTGGGTCTGGAGAGAGGGTAGAGTAAAGAAATTTAAAAAATTTTTAGACCACATACTTTTATTATTCAATTTTGAAAAGAAATATTTTGATAAAGAAAATATTAATAATACATTTGTAGGACATCCGTTACTTGAAAAAACTATTAAATCAAAAACTGATTTATCAAATTTAATTCCAAAAAATAAAAAAATTATTTCTCTATTTGCAGGAAGTAGATCATCTGAAGTTTCTATACTTTTGCCAATTTTAATAGACTTTATAAAACTTATGAATGATAAATTTAATGATTATTTATTTGTATTTCATACAACTGAAGAAAATAAAAATTATGTAAATGATAATATTAAGTTAACTAACTTAGATAATATTCAAGTTATTTCTGATGAAAATATTAAATCACAAATATTATCGAACTCTGTTTTTGCAGTTTCTAAATCTGGTACAGTTTCACTAGAAATTTGTAATGCAAAAATTCCATTAATTATTATTTATAAAATGAATTTTTTAAATTTTATTTTTGTTAAATTATTAGTAAAAATTAAATATGCCAATATTATTAATATAATTAACAATAAAGAAGTTATTCCTGAACTTATTCAAAACGAATGTAACCCTAAAGAAATTTTTAAATCAGTTGTTTATTTTCTAAAAAATCCAGTACTTATGGATAAGCAAATTAATGATTTTAGTAATACTTTAGATGAAATTAGATCTAAAACATCATCTGCAGATGAGGCTTCATCAGTTTTATCAAGTTATCTTATTTCGTAATCTTTTTAAAACTTCGTCTTTACCAAGAGAACTAATTATATCATAAATTCCAGGACCAAACTTTGAGCCTGTTAAAAATATTCTTAGTGGTTGACCAACCCCCTTAAAGTTTGTTTCGTTTGTTTTTATGAGATTATTAATAATTGGTTCTAAGTTTTCTTTATTCAATTTTTCTATTTTTGAAATACTATTTGAAAATTCAGATACTATTTTTTTTGCTTTATCATCAATTAGTTTAATGTCATCTTGATTTATAGTAACTATATTTTGAATTATGTATTTAGAATTTTTGTATATATCCTCTAAAGTTTTAGCTTTGTTCTTAAGAAATGTTAAAGAAGATCTAATTTTATCTCCTTTTTCATTAGGTATTTTTTCCTTATAAATTTCACAGTATTTTGTAAATTGATTGAAAAGCTTACTTTCATCAATATTTTTAATATAATGTTCATTCATAGATAATATTCGACTCATATCAAGTTTTGATGGAGATTTACCTATTCCTTCTAAATTAAAGTGTTGAATACTTTCTTCTTCAGTAAATATTTCTTTATCTTTAAAAGACCAACCTAATCTTAGAAGATAGTTTCGCAATGCCTCAGGCATTATTCCAATTCTCGAATAATCGTCTAATGTTGATGCTTTATCTCTCTTAGAAAGTTTTTTGCCTTCGGTTGTATGTATTAACGGTATATGAGCGAATGATGGTACTTCCCATTTCATAGCCAAATAAATCTGTATTTGTTTAAAGGTATTAATTTTATGGTCATCACCTCTGATTATATGGGTAATATTCATTTGATGATCATCAACTGATACTGATAAATTATAAGTTGGAGATCCATCATTTCTCAATATTATGAAATCTTCTATGGTGTTATTCTCTATTTGAATATCACCTTGAACTAAATCTTTTAATATAGTAGATCCATTAATTTTACTTTTAAATCTTATCGTGGGATTTATATTTTTAGGAGCATCAGTTTCATTTTTGTCTCTCCATTTTCTATCATAAATGTAAGGAATTTTTTTTTGTTTTGCTCTATTTTTCTGTTCTTCTATTTCTTCATTTGAACAATAACATTTATAAGCATAGCCATTTTTTAGTAGCTCATTAGCAACTTTAATATGATCATCTATTTTTTTTGATTGTATGTATTCATTTCCATCTTGTTCAATACCTATCCATTTAAGAGATTCTATTATTTGATTTTTATATTCATCTTTTGATCTTTCCTTATCTGTATCTTCAATTCTTAAAAAAAAAGATCCTTTTTGCTTTTTTGAAAACAACCAATTAAATAATGCAGTTCTCACACCACCTATGTGTAATGGTCCAGTTGGTGATGGAGCAAATCTTGTTGCTACTTTAGACATTAAAGATGTTTAGACTATTTTAATGGAAGTTTCTATATAAAGATACCAGAATACCTTGAACTTTTACTCTATCAGGGCCAAAGATTTTAGTTTCGTAATTGCTATTTGCACTTTCAAGAGCAACAGTTTTTCCTTTTCTTCTTAATCTTTTTAACATTGCTTCATGATCATCAATTAATGCAACAACAATTTTTCCATTTTCAGCAGTATCTGTTTTTTTTATAACGACTGTATCACCATCATTTATTCCTGCTTCAATCATTGAATCTCCACTCACTTTTAACCCGAAAAATTCGCCATTTTTTTCAATATTTTCAGGTAGGGGAATTCTAGTCACTTCGTTTTGTATAGCCTCAATAGGCGTACCTGCAGCAATACTTCCAAGCACAGGAATATCTGTATTTTTATTTGATGAATTGCTATCATCTAGTCCTCCTTTTATAACGCTTGGAGAAAACGAATTATAAATATCATTTGCTGATGCTGTTTCAGGAAGCTTGATAACTTCTAAAGCTCTTGCTTTATGAGCCAATCTTTTAATAAATCCTCTTTCTTCTAAAGCACTTATTAATCTATGTATACCTGACTTCGATTTAAGATTTAATGACTGTTTCATTTCTTCATAAGAGGGAGAGACACCAGAAGATCTCAACTTCTTGTTGATAAATAAAAGCAGGTTTTTTTGTTTTTTAGTTAACATAGAACAAATTAAGTACATCTATGTTCTATAAAAGTTCTTTTAAATTAACAATAGCTTAAAAGTCAATGAAATATAGCTTTTTTAGCTATAAAACCGAAAAAATAGAATTTTTATTGAGATTTTTTAAAAGTGATTCACCAATTAAAAAAGTTTTAATTCCAGTTTTATTTTTAATTTCTAAAAGTTCTTCTTTATTTTTAATTCCACTTTCAGAAATTAATGGCCCAGAGTGATTAATTAAAATATCATTGATATCATAAGTTGTATTTATATCTGTTTTTAAAGTTTTAAGATTTCTATTATTTATACCTATTAAGGCATTTTTGAATTTCAATGCACGTTTAGCTTCATCAACTGTATGAACTTCAACAATAACTGACATATCCAATTCTAAAGCTTCCTCATATAATTCGTTGGCAAGACTATCATTAACCCCTGCCAAAATAATAAGTATTGCATCAGCTCCATAATATTTAGCTAAATGTACTTGATAAATATCTATAAAAAAATCCTTACATAAAATTGGAATACTCATATTCTTTGAACTTTGAGGTTCCATTGGATTACTTAAAGATTTAATTTTATAAATGTGAGATAAATTACCTAAAAAAAAATCTTCTTCAGTCAAAACTGATAAGCAAGTTGCTCCATTTTTATAATATATTTTAGCTATATCTAAAGGTTTATAATTTTCAACTAATATACCAGCAGATGGGCTTGCCTTTTTAATTTCAGCAATTATAGATAATTTATTTTTTTTAATATTATCTTCAATTCTTTCTTTAAAATTAACAAAATTCATAGAGTCAGGTGAATGTAATTTTATACTTTCTAAAGGTTTTTTTTTCTTTAACTCAGAAATTTTAATTTCTTTTTTTTTAATAATTTTATTTAAAATATTTTCAGTCATTATTTTTTAAAAGAAAGCCTACTTGAAGAGGAATTAAATGATGATAAGCTTTACCACTTAAAATATGTTTCCTTGCTTCATTATATGCGAATTCAAAATTATTATGTATTTCAGCAACAATTAATCCAGCAGCTGCATTTAGACAAACTGCTTTTGAAAAATCGTTATCTTTACCTTTTAATATTTCAATTATTTTTTGTGCATTAAATTTTGCGTCGTTGCCAAGTATATTTTCAAATTTTTCTGCATTAATCTTTAATTTATCAGGATCAATTATAATTTCTGTAAGCTTTCCATTCTTTAACTGAATAACATTAGTTTTAGCATACGGTGAAATTTCATCTAGCCCATCTTCACTATTTACTATCCAAGCAAATTTAGTATTTAAATTTTTTAAGGCATATGCAAAAATTTTTAATAATTTTTTATCAAAAACTCCCACAACTTGTCTGTCAACAAGAGCTGGATTGCTTAAGGGACCTATCATATTAAATATAGTTCTTTTACCAATCTTTTTTCTTGTTGGCCCAACATATTTCATAGCTCTATGATAATTTGGAGCAAACATAAAACCAAAATTATGTTTTTTTATATCATCTTCTACATCTTCAGGTGAATAATCAATTATGATATCTAATGCTTCTAGTACATCTCCCGAACCACATTTTGAAGAAACAGCTTTGTTTCCGTGTTTTGCAACTTTTACTCCCATAGCAGACAATAATAAAGCTGAAGCTGTTGAAATGTTTAGCGTATTCATTCCATCCCCACCAGTTCCACATGTATCGACACAATTTTGAATATTTACTCTTATTGATTTTTCTCTTAATACATACACGCCACCCGCAATTTCATCAGAAACCTCACCTTTGATTGATAAAAGAGTAAGAAAATCAAATATTTGGTCTTCAGTAGCTTCGCCATTCATTAATATATCGAAAGCTGATTTACTTTCTTCAAAAGATAAATCTTGTTTTTTTCTGAGTTTTTCTAAAAAATGTTTCATTAGTTTTTATAATTTAAAAAGTTTCTTAAAATTTTTATCCCAATAGTAGTTTTTATACTTTCTGGATGAAATTGTACTCCATGAATATTATACTTTTTATGCATAACTCCCATAATTATACCATTTTTTGTTTGAGCTGTAATTTTAAGGTTTTTTGATAAAGTTTTTTTATCAATTATCAAGCTATGGTATCTTGTTGCCTCAAAGCTTTTAGGTAAATTTTTTAGAATACCGATTCTAAATGATTCAATTTTACTTGTTTTGCCATGCATCAACTTTTTTGCCTGAATGATCTTAGATCCAAAAACTTGTCCAATAATTTGATGACCCAAACAGACTCCTAGTATTGGAATTTTTTTATGAAGTTTTTTAACAATTCTTAAACAGTTTCCAGATTGATTTGGATTACCTGGTCCAGGCGATATTACAATTCTATTATATTTTTTTTTAACAATTTCTTTTTCTGTAATCTCATTATTTCTAATTACTTCAACATTTACCTTTAATGAAGATAAGTAATGGTAAAGATTATAAGTAAAACTATCGTAATTATCTATTAATAATATTTTCATTTTTATTCTAGTGATTTTAATAAAGCTTTTGCTTTATTTACTGTTTCTTTATATTCGTTAATTGGCTTACTATCAGCTACAATACCAGCACCAGCTTGTACATAAAATTTATTATTTTTCGAAACTGCTGTTCTTAATGCAATACAAGTATCAAAATCACCATTAGCCGAAAAATAACCGATGCCACCAGCATAAACCTTTCTTTTTGTATTTTCTAAATCATCAATTATCTCCATCGCTCTTATTTTTGGTGCACCAGACACAGTTCCTGCTGGAAAGCCCGAAAGAAGTGTGTCAAATTTTGAAAATTTTTTATTAAATTTACCAACTACGTTCGAAACTATATGCATAACATGAGAATATTTTTCTATTACAAATTTTTCTGTTACTTTTACAGTATTAATTTTTGATACTTTACCTGTGTCATTTCTACCTAAATCTAGCAGCATTAAGTGTTCAGAAAGTTCTTTTTTATCTCTTAATAAATCTCTTTCAAAATATCTATCTTCTTTCTTATTTTTTCCTCTTGGTCTTGTCCCAGCAATAGGTCTTACTGTAATATTATTATTTCTTAATCTAACTAGAATTTCAGGACTTGCTCCAATTATCTGAAAATCATCAAAATTAAAAAAATACATAAAAGGTGATGGGTTGTTAATTCTAAGCTTTTTATATATTTCAATCGGATTTTTAGTAAGCTTTGCTTCAAATCTTTGACTTAAAACAACCTGAAAAATATCACCAATTTTAATGTATTTCTTTGCTTTTATAACATTTCGTAGAAATTTATTTTTTGAAACGTTTGATTTAATTTTAATTTTTTTTTTAAATTTATTATTTATTAAATTTGTTCTGTAGTTTGAAGTAAAAATTAAATCACCAATTTCTTCCTCTATTGAATTAAATTTTGCTTTATAATCTTTTATTTTTTCATCTGAAAAACAGTTTATTATATAGTATATTTTTTGCTCATAATTATCATGTATTATCAATGTTTTAGGTCTTAAAATTCTAGCATCTGGAATTTTTAGATCATCAACACATGAATTTGGAATATTTTCTATATATCTTATTGTATCATATGAAAAATACCCCGATAAAAGAGAACTAATAGGTGGAAGTTTTTTTGGAATTTTAAATTTAAATTTTTCAATTATATTTTCTATTATTTCTTTTGGCTTTCCTTTGATTTTAAGTTTTTTATTTTTTTTATAAATAAAACAATTATTATTATTAAATTCCCATATTTTATCAGGATTTTTTCCAAAAATTGTATATCTTCCTTTAATTACACCTTTTTCAACTGACTCAAAAACAAAACTATTTTTTTCACTTAAGAAATTATTAATTAAATTGTTAATTTCATTTATTCCGTTGGTTTTTGTGCAAAAATAAATAATTTGGTTTATTTTTTTTTTGTGTCTTTTTTTAAATTCTTTATGATCAACATTTAGCATTATTTATCTAAAATAATTTTTCATTCTATCAAGAGTATTTTCATTTATATTGATTTTATATTTTTCATTAAGCAACAAATCATAAGAGTTATAAAGACTGTTTCTTAAACTTATATTTGTTTGATCAATAAATTTTTTTATATTTTTGTTATCACTACTTAAATTATTTTCATCAATTTTTATTATTTTAGCTAAATAGACGTTGTTTTTTTTATCAGAAACTAATGAAAAACTATTCAAGCTAAGTGAGTATAATAACTTTATCGAATCAGGTGTAAATTTATTTACATCTTTTATTGAGGAAATTTTTAAATTATTAATCGAATTTTTTGACATTTTGTCAAAATCATTATTTGAAAACTCTTTTTTTGATATCTTAATTAATAAATCTTTGTTTAGATCATATTTATTTGATTGATATAAATCATTTCT
>CACFVG010000009.1 GCA_902569725.1 uncultured Pelagibacteraceae bacterium
TTGGAACGGGATATCTAGAGCAACAGATGCAATAGTACCTGTAGCGTTAATTTGTGCAGTCACATAAGTAAATGAAGCAACAGTTAAAACTACTACTGCTAAAAACCTACTTAAATTACCACCATATCTTGTACCAATGAAATCTGGAACTGTGTAACAGCCAAATTTTCTTAGGTATGGTGCTAATAAAGATGCAACTAATACGTATCCACCAGTCCAACCTACAAGTAGTGCCATATAACCGTAACCTTTGAAGTAAATACCACCTGCCATTGCAACGAATGATGCACCAGACATCCAGTCTGCTGCAGTTGCCATTCCGTTGAATACGGTTGGTACTTGCCTTCCAGCTACGTAATAAGCATCAGCTTGTGCTGTACGTGATAGATAACCAATTATAGCGTAGATGGCCACGGTAAAAGCAACGAATGCAATTCCTATTGCTTTTGCTGACATACCCATCTGTTCGCCAATTGCCATAATGATTATGAAAGCTAAAAATCCACCTGTGTAGATTCCATAAACTTTAGGCAAATTATCTATAAAATTACCTTTAATCATTAATCATCTCCTTTTTCACTGAAGCCGAACTCTTCATCGATTTTTTCTTGTCTGTTCGCAAACCAGAAAATTAGGATTACAAAAATTCCAAGAGATCCCTGACAAGTAAACCAATATGTCAGTGGATAACCGAAGGGTCCACCAACGGACTCCATTTCAGCGCCAAAAAGGAAGATGCCAATTGAGAATACAAACCAAATTGCTAATGTAACAACTAACAATCCTCTGGTTTTTTCCCAGTGTTGTGCTTGTTTTGACATTTTTATCTCTCCTCTTTTAGTTATAACTGGCGGAAACCATAACCATTATGAAGGATATTTAAAGTATTAAAATTGACTATATTAGTGGATTTTTTAGAGTATAAATTAAACAAATAGCTATTTTTATGGCAAAATACAAACTAACTTGGAAAGACCTATCTTGGAAAGATTTTAAGATTTATCTTTTTTCACTTTTTAAAGCTTTCATACCAAAGACAAAAATAAGTAATTTAGATGAGTTAGAGGATTTTATTCAATCTAAATCAGCCTGGGTAACTCAAGTAACGCTTTATGGCTATTTAAAAACTAGAATGGGAACAAGATATGTTCTTCATTTTGAAAATGATGAGTTTATGACATCAGTAAATTTAGCTAAATGGAATATGTATGCCGTTGCTCTTCAAGATCTGACATTTTTTACATTTTCTTATTTAAAAAATAATTTTAATTATCTGGAAATTGAAAAAGCTAAAGAAATTTTTCTAAAAATTTTAGATGATGAAACTACGAATAAAATGCCACTAGATATTATTGAGGAAGCAAAAAAGAATTTTAATGAAAGATTACAAAACATCAATTGGAACACTTACTATAATGATCTTCCATTTAATCCTAGCGCACTATCATTATACGAGTGGGCACCTATAGCTGATGAATTAAAGCAACTTGATCGTAAGATTGTCTTAAATTCAGTAATTTTAAAATGGGATATTGTTAAAAAAGAATTTAAAGAGAGAGCAAATCTTTAAATATTTTTTCTATTATCAACTAAACTTTTTACAACACTTGGATCTGCTAAGGTTGTTGTGTCCCCAAGTTGTTCATATTCATTAGCTGCAATCTTTCTTAAAATTCTTCTCATTATTTTTCCAGATCTTGTTTTTGGAAGTCCAGGTGAAAATTGAATAAAATCTGGAGTTGCAATAGGACCAATTTGTTTTCTTACCCAAAGCTTTAATTCTCTTTCCAAATCTCCATTAGGTTCTTCCCCAACATTAAGAGTTACGTAGCAATATAATCCATTTCCTTTTATGTCATGAGGATATCCAACTACTGCAGCCTCAGCAACTTTAGGATGAGCAACAAATGCACTTTCTATCTCTGCAGTACCTAAATTGTGTCCTGAGACAATAATAACATCATCTACTCTTCCAGTTATCCAGTAGTATCCATCTTTATCTCTTTTACAGCCATCACCAGTAAAATATTTGCCATCAAACTGTGAGAAGTATGTCTCTATAAATCTATTGTGATCTCCATATACAGTTCTCATTTGTCCGGGCCAAGATTGGGCTATACATAATCTTCCTTGAGCTTCTCCTTTTAAAACTTTACCATCTTTATCAACTATCTCTGGTTTAATACCGTAAAATGGCTTTGTTGCTGATCCAGGTTTTAAATCTATTGCTCCTGTTTGTGGACTAATTAATATTCCACCTGTTTCAGTTTGCCACCATGTATCAACAATAGGGCACCTCGAGTCTCCTACTTTTTTAAAATACCATTGCCAGGCTTCTGGATTAATAGGCTCTCCAACAGTACCTAGTAATTTTAGAGTTTTTCTTGATGTTTTTTTTACAGGACCATCTCCTTCTCTCATCAAAGCCCTGATTGCTGTAGGAGCAGTATAAAAAATATTAACCTTATACCTATCTACTATTTGCCACCACCTAGAGGTATCTGGATAAGTTGGAATACCTTCAAACATAATTGTTGTTGCACCATTTGAAAGAGGTCCATAAATAATATAACTGTGGCCTGTGACCCACCCAATGTCAGCAGTACACCAATATATATCTTTTGGTTTATAATTAAAAATATACTGATGGGTCATTGAGGCATAAACCATATAACCACCAGTCGTGTGTAAAACTCCTTTAGGTTTTCCTGTAGATCCAGATGTATATAAAATAAACAATGGATCTTCCGCATTCATTTCCTCAGGTTCACAACTAGTAGAAGCTTTTTTGGTTATATCGTGATACCAAACATCTCTACTTTCATCCCAATTAATTCTATTACCAGTTCTTTTTACTACAACACATTTTTTAACATTTGGACAATTTAGAAGAGCTTCATCAACTGTTGTTTTTAAATCTATAATTTTTCCTCCTCTAACACCTTCGTCAGCAGTAATAACGTACTCAGATTTACAATCATTAATTCTACCAGTAATACTATCTGCTGAAAAACCACCAAAAATAATTGAATGAACAGCCCCTATTCTTGCGCATGCTAGCATTGAATATGCTAGTTCCGGAATCATAGTCAAATAAATTGTAACTCTATCTCCTTTTTTTACTCCTATTTCTTTTAATCCGTTTGCAATTTTTGAAACTTCTTGATGAAGTTGTTTATAGCTAATTTTTTTCTGAACCTTTGGATCATCCCCAACCCATATTATTGCAGTTTTGTCTTTATTTCTTTTTAAATGTTTATCAATGCAATTGGCAGAAGCATTTAAAGTTCCATCGTAAAACCATTTAATATGAACATCATCTTTGCTATATTTATAATCTTTAATTTTTGTATATGGCTTTATCCAAGCAATTCTCTTACCTTCTTTTTTCCAAAAATTATCATTATTTTTTAAAGATTCAGAATATTTTTTTTCATATTCCGATTTATTTACAATAGCCTTTTTTACCCAGTCACTTTTTGTTTTGTAAATTAATTCAGTATTTTCAACTTTGGTAGATTTATTTTTTTTTAATTTTTTTTTTCTTATTTTTGTTTTTCTTTTTTTAGGTTTTTTCTTTTTAATTTTTTTTCTTTTCTTTTTTTTTGGCATAACAGTTTATTTTTTAATTAATATTACTCATCTTCAAAATAATATTCCAGCTTTTAGTGTCTATAGGCATTACAGATAGCCTACTTTGTTTAATAAGTGGCAAGTTACGTAGAAAGCTATTTTTTTTAATATTTTCTAATGAAACTGGCTTATTTAACGTTTTATTAAACTTAATCTGAACAGCTACAAATCTTTTTTTTTTATCAGTTTTATCAATAAAGGCTGTTTTTATGACTTCTACTATTCCAACGATTTCTTTTCCAATATTTGAATGATAAAAAAAACAGTAATCTCCTTTATTCATTTTTTTTAAATTGTTTGCAGCTTGATAATTTCTTACACCATCCCAGGCGACACCTTTATTTCCAGCTTTTTTTTGTTGTTCAATAGACCATACATCGGGTTCAGATTTAAGTAGCCAGTATTTCATCTAATTGTTTTTTTAGTGATTATTCATCATTAATTTAAAATCTTATATTTTATAAAAATAGTTAAGTATACTTTGGGCGAGATTCTAAAAGAGGTTTCTCAAAATAAATAAAAAATACCCAACAAAATAATTTTAGAAAAATAATATAAATTATCAATGAAAGAATCGGATTGTTAAATAAATTTAAAGTAAAGGGTATAAAAAAAATATGAAATAAATACATTGAATAACTTATGTTTGCTCCAAAAGTACCTATTTTTTTAACTAAGCCCAAACAGGTTTGAGTATATGCCAAAAAAATTAAAATTGATGAAAAACAAATACAGCATAAAGGTAGAAAAAGGTTTTGAGCAAAGATTGATTTAGAGATTAATAGGGGTTCTGTTAAAAAATAAAAAAGAGGAAGGATTGTGAAAATAATACAAAAGATAACATATTCTTTTTTTAATTTATCTTTCAAGATATATGCAACAACACCAAAACATAAGGAATCTAACCTCAATAAAACAGATCTTCTTATATCTTCGCCCCAGTTTATTTCTTCACTATTATAATAAAAGCGTATTAAATTTAGTAATAATATTGTGATAATACAAATACTTAATACATTTAGTTTTAAATATTTTATTTTAGTTTGAGTGACCAGTAAAATTGACAATGGCAAAAAAATATAGAACCATTCCTCAACAGATAAAGACCAGGCAACGGAAAAAAAATTAGGATATGAAGTGTCTCCTAATATATTTTGAGTGTAAGTTAAAAATTTTAATAAATTTAAAATATTTCCATAATCAAAAAGTATTGCTGCACAAATTAAAGCAACCAAATAAGGTGGGATAGTTCTAATCCATCTTCTTAATAAAAATGTTTTAAGGTTTTTTTGGGGGTTTTTTTCAAGTCTTAAAATTTGTGGAGCTAAAACGAAACCTGATAATATGAAAAATAACTCTACACCAAGTATTGAGGTGAATTCGAAATATTCAGATTTATTCCAATGCAAAATATAGTGAGAGATACAGACTATTAAGGCAGCAAAATATCTATAAAAATTCAATAAAGGATAATGCATTAAAGTTTAGTTAAAGTTTATTTTTTGTATCGTTATAGATATAGTTGAAATAGTTTTCATTTAGAAAATTGTATAAATAAATGGAACTAATGCTGTATCTTTACTTAAAATTATTAGTCCACCAAATAATAATAGTGCCAGTAGTAGTGGAAATAACCAATATTTTTTTTTTACTTTTAAAAATTCACTAATTTTTTTTAAAAAACTCATATTTAAAGTAGATTTTTCATTTTACCCACTTTTATAAAACACATACTATACAAAATACAACATATTAAATTTTTACACCAGCTCCTTTTAAAAATGCTGCATTTTCATCTAATTGCCATCTGGGTTTTGCAGGAAAACTCAAATCATCGAATTGACTTTGTTTAAATTTTTCTAAGCCAACTAATGCAATCATTGCTGCATTATCTCCACATAAATTAATAGGAGGAAAAATTGCTTCAAAATTTTCTTCCTTACAAAGTTTTGTTAAAATTTCTCTTATTTTTTTATTTGCCGCAACACCACCAGCGACAACAAATGTTTTTCTGTTATTTCCATTAATTTTTTTAAATTTTTCAAATGCAATTTTACTTTTTTTGTATAATATTTCTTCGACTGTTTTTTGAAATGAAGCAGCAAGATCGTATTTATTTTGTTTTGTTTTTATTTTTTTTGAAACTCTAAGAATAGCTGTTTTAAGTCCTGCAAAAGATAAGTTGCAACCACCTTTATTAATTATAGGCTTTGGTAAATCAAATTTTGTAGGATCACCTTTTTCTGCTAAAACTTCTATTTGAGGACCACCTGGAAATTCAATACCAAGTAATTTTGCTGTTTTATCAAACGCTTCTCCCGCTGCATCATCAATAGTGGTTCCAAGTCTTTTGTATTTTCCCAGCCCTTCAACACATAGAAATTGGCTATGCCCTCCAGAGATTAGAAGCAAAAGATAAGGATAATTTATTTTTGAATTTAATTTAGGGCTTAATGCATGTCCTTCTAAATGGTTAACTGCAATAAATGGTTTTTTAAGTGAGGCGGCAATAGCTTTGCCAAAATTTAATCCAACAGATAAACAAACTATCAAACCAGGGCCAGCAGTTGCTGCAATTGCATCAACATCACTTAAATGCAATCCACTTTCATCTAAAGCTTTTTTTGCAATTAGATCAATTTTTTCTATATGAGCTCTAGCGGCAAGCTCAGGTACAACTCCTCCAAATTCTTTGTGAATATCTACTTGACTTGAAACTATATTAGATAAAATTTCTGCCTTACCTTCATTATTTTCCCTAATTAAAGCTACTGCAGTTTCGTCACAACTAGACTCTATCCCAAGAATTACTGGTTTTTTTGACATAAATTAGTTTTTATTAATTTTAAATTCTAAATATAAAGATGGAGTATAAATTAATTAAATGAAAAGCAAAAAAATTATTATTGGCTCAAGAGGGAGTAAATTAGCATTAATTTATGCAGAAAAAGCAAAGGAAAAAATTCTAAATATTTCTTCAGAATTTGGAATAGATAGCGTTGAAATAAAAAAAATTACAACAACGGGAGATTTAAACCAAAAAGATAGACTTTCAGAAATAGGAGGAAAGGGACTTTTTTTGAAACAAATAGAAAAAGAACTTTTGGAAAATAAAATTCATATTGCGGTTCATGCTTTAAAGGATATGCCATCAGATGAAACAGAAGGATTAGTTACAAATTGCTTTTTAGAAAGAAATGATCCTAGAGAAGTATTGATTTCAAAAAATAAAATAAAGTTTGAAGATTTAAATAAAAATTCAACGATCGGAACTTCTTCCTTTAGAAGAGAGTTCCAGTTAAAACAAAAAAGAAGTGATTTAAATTATAAATTAATCAGAGGAAATGTAGACACAAGAATAAAAAAGTTAAATGAAAATTTATATGATGCAATAATTTTATCATTGGCTGGCATTAATTCTTTAAAATTAAATGAACATATTTCAGAAATTTTTTCTACTGATAAAATTATTCCAAGCGTTGGACAGGGAGTTATAGCATTACAATGTAAAAATGACGATGAGTATATAAAAAATATTTTAAAAAAAACAAATGATGAAAAAACTTTTAAAAGTGCTCAAGCTGAAAGAAATGTTCTAAAAGTTTTAGAAGGAGATTGTGAAACAGCTGTAGGTGCAATATCAACAATTAATAAACAAAATATAACTCTAGAAGCAGAACTTTTTTCTTTGGATGGAAAAGAAAGATTTTATTGTAAGTCTTCTAAGGATATAAGGCAAGCAACAGAATTAGGTATGGAAATTGGTGAAAATTTAAAAAAACAATCAAAGGGAAGTTATAAAAAATAATATGCATATTTTATTTACAAGACCTTTGGAAGATAGTGAAGATCTAATATTAAAATTTAGAAATCTTGGCCATAAAGTTTCACATATGCCAGTAATTCAGATTGAAAAAGTTGAACATGAAAAAGTAAATTTCTTAGATTATAAAGCAATAATTTTTACAAGTTCAAATGCATTGAAATTCTTAGATACAGATTTGATTGATAAAAAAATTATTTGTTTTTGTGTTGGAAGTTCAACAGAAAAAAAGGCACGTAGTTATGGGTTCCAAAGTGTAATATCTGCAGAAGGAAATGTTAGAGCTTTAAATGAATTAATATTGCAAAATTTTAATTCTTCAGATGGAAAAATGCTCTATGTAAGTGGAGAAATTGTTTCAAATGATCTTGACAAAGATTTAATATCATCAGGCTATAATGTAAAAAGAATAATTAATTACTCTTCAAAACCAAATTTCCAATTAGATGATACATTCATTGAAAAACTAAGATCAAATATGCCTGATATTGTTTATGTGTATTCTCAAAATAGTGCTTTAAGCTTCCTAAAATTAATAAGTAATTACAAATTAAATGACTTTTGGATGAATACAAATTTGATGTGTATTAGCGAAAAAACCTCAACAGTGTTAAATAAAATTAAGTGGAAAAAAATTTTTATTTTTAGTCCTGGAGAAGAAGAATTTTTGCTGTATAAAATTTAAATATGGAATTATTTAACAATTTTAAATCACTTTTTCTTTCTGTTTGGGAAAGAGGAATACTAGGTGTAGATATTCTTGAAATATTAATTGGAATTGGAATTTTTTTAATTTTTTTAGTATTCAGGGGAATAATTAGTAAATTAATTATCAAAAGATTAGAAAATATTGCAAAAAGAACAACAAATAAACTTGATGATTCTTTTGTTTATGCAATTGAAGGGCCAGCAAGATTTCTACCAATAGTTATCGGTTTTTTTATTGCAAGTTATTATATGTCTTTTTCAGAAGATAGCAGAGAAATTGTAGATACAATTAACAGGACTTTAATAACTATTTTTATTTTTTGGTTTATGCATCAAATTATAGAGCCAATTTCTTATGTATTAAGTGGTCTAAATAAAATTTTAACAAGAGAACTTATTGGATGGATCATTAAATCATTAAAAATATTAATTTTTATTTTAGGTTTAGCTGCAGTGCTAGAGCTTTGGGGAATAAAAATTGGACCAATTATTGCAGGTTTAGGTTTATTTGGTGTTGCTGTTGCATTAGGTGCTCAAGATTTATTTAAAAATTTGATTTCAGGAATATTAGTATTAGTTGAAAAAAGATTTAAAATTGGAGACTGGATTTTAGTTGAAGGCATAATAGAAGGAATTGTAGAAAAAATAGGATTTAGATCAACTGTTATAAGAAAATTTGATAAATCAATTGCAATTATCCCAAATTTTCAATTTGCAGAAAATGCGGTAATAAACATTAGTCAAACGACAAATTGGATTATTGGTTGGACTATTAACTTACAATATGACTCAACGGTCGATCAACTTAAAGCAATAAGAAGTGAAATTGAAGACTATATAAAAAAACATGAAGATTATAAACCTGAACTTGGATATGCAGTTAGGGTGGATAGTTTTGCAGAAAGTTCTATTGATATGTACATTCGTTGTTTTACTAAAACAGATGATTGGGATGAGTGGTTAGCAGTCAAAGAAAGACTCGCAATTCAAATAAAGCAAATTGTCGAAAAAAATGGTGCTTCGTTTGCCTTTCCTAGTCAGTCAATTTATGTTGAGAAGAAATGATTGCTATTTTTTATTTAGTGTTACAAATTTTAAAAATTTATACTTATGTTGTTATTGCAAATGTTATTATAAGCTGGTTGATAGCATTTAACATTTTAAATACTTCAAACAGATTTGTTTACTCAATATTAGAATTTACATATCGTTTAACAGATCCTTTTTTAAACAGAATTAGAAGATTTTTGCCAAACCTGGGTGCTTTTGATATTTCACCAATCATACTTCTTTTGTTGATCTGGTTTATAGAAATGTGTATGAAGCTTTACGTAGCACCAATAATATTTAACTAAATCATGATATTAATAGATGGAAAAAAAATAGCAGCAGAACTAAGAGAAGAATTAAAAAAAGAAGTTTTAAGTTTACAGAAAAAATACAATAAAATCCCAGGACTTACAGTAATTTTAATTGGGAACATGGCTCCAAGCCAAATCTATGTTCGTATGAAAGAAAAAGCTGCTAATGAAATAGGTTTAAAATCAGAAGTTATAAGATATCCAGATTCTGTCGAAGAAAAAATAGTTTTAGATAAAATTGATGAGCTTAATAAAGATGATAGTGTATCTGGTATTTTAGTTCAGTTACCTTTGCCAAATCATATTGATAAGCAAAAAGTTATTGAAGCAATTTTACCAAAAAAAGATGTTGATGGGTTTCATCCTATGAATGTTGGAAATTTATCTTCAGGTTATGAAAGCTCAGTTCCATGTACTCCGCTTGGATGTTATTTATTAATAAAAAAAATTGAACCTAACCTAAGTGGCAAAAAAGCAGTTGTAGTTGGTAGGTCTAATTTAAATGGAAAACCAATGACACAACTACTTTTAAAAGAAAATTGTACAGTTACAATGACACATTCTAAAACAAAAGATCTTAAGGCAGAATGTTTAAAAGGTGACATTATCGTAGCTGCAGTTGGTATGCCTGAACTCGTAAAAGGCGACTGGGTTAAAAAAGATGCTATAGTTATAGATGTTGGAATAAATAAGACTGAAAAAGGTATAGTTGGAGATGTCTCATTTGATGAAGTTTCAAAAGTTGCAAAAGCTTTAACACCCGTTCCTGGAGGTGTTGGCCCAATGACAATTGCATGTCTTCTTAAAAATACCATTGAGTGCTTCAAAAGATCTAATTAATTTTTAAACTATATAACCTATAACTTTCTAATGAAGTTATTTTTTATATTGGGAAATCAACTATTTCCAATTAAACATTTAAGTGGTTTTAAGAATGATCATATTTTTTTTATGGCTGAAGATTATCAATTATGTACTTATGAAAAACATCACAAATTAAAAATCTTATTATTTTTATCAGCAATGAGATCCCACGCAGATAACTTAAAAAAAAATAAGTTCAAAATTGAATATAATAAAATTGACTCAAGTGATTTTAAAAAAGATTATTTAGAAAAAGCTAAAAAAATTATTAAATCAAAAAAAATTAGAGAAATTACAAGTTTTGAAATTGAAGATAAGTTTTTTGAAGAAAAACTAAAAAATTTTGTTAAAAAAAATGGTTTAATCTGGAATAAAATTAAATCACCGATGTTTTTAAATTCTAGGGAAGAATTCAATCATTACTTATCAAAAAACAAAAGACCTTTTATGGCAACTTTTTATAAAGGAACAAGACAAAAATTAAATATTTTAATGAAGAAAGATGGAAATCCTGAAGGAGGCAAATGGAGTTTTGATCAGGATAACAGAAAAAAACTTCCAAAAAATATAAAAGTTCCAAAGTTTCCCAAAATAATAGAGACAAAACATACAAAAAATTTGAAACCTATTATTGAAAAAATGTTCAACGATCATCCAGGTAATACCAAAAATTTTTGGTTTGCATCTGAGTATAATGATGTTGTTAAACTTTTAAATTTTTTCATAAAAGAAAAATCAAATTTATTTGGTGATTATGAGGATGCAGTTCATCAAGAAAATAATATTTTATTTCATAGTGCGTTAAGTCCATATATTAATTTAGGTCTTATAACTCCTGATTTTATAATTTCTAAAATTTTAGAATTTCATAAAAAAAATAAAATTAGACTCAATTCTTTAGAAGGATATGTAAGACAAGTTATTGGTTGGAGAGAATTTATGAGAGGAATTTATCAAAAATATAGCGATGAAATGGAGAAAAGAAATTTTTTTAATCAAAATAGAAAGATGAAAAATTCATGGTACGAAGGCACAACAGGTTTACCCCCTTTAGATTATGCAATTAAAAATGCATTATACTATGGCTGGTCACATCATATTGAAAGATTAATGATACTTTCAAACATTATGAACTTATGCGAGTTAAGTCCCAAAGTTGTTTACAAATGGTTTATGGAAATGTTTGTAGACTCATCAGATTGGGTGATGGTACCGAATGTTTATGGAATGGGTTTATTTAGCGAGGGAGGAATTTTTGCAACCAAACCATATATATGTGGATCAAGTTATTTAATGAAAATGATGGATTTTAAAAAAGGTGATTGGTGCAACACTATGGATGGATTGTACTGGAGATTTATAAATAGAAATAGATCATTCTTTTTAAAAAATCCTAGACTTTCAATGATGGTAAGAATTTTTGATAAAATGAAATCAGATAGAAAAAAATTAATATTGTCAGAAGCTGAAAAATTTATAAATAAAAATACATATGGCAATTAAAGTTTTTTTTAATAATTCTTGCAGCATTTGTAGAGTAGAGATAAATCACTACAAAAAAATTGCTGATAGTAATTTGGAATGGGTTGATATTACAAATAATGAAGAGGCGTTAAAATTAACATCTAAATCACAAGAAGAACTTTTAAGAAGACTTCATATTATCGATGATGGAAAGGTGATAGGAGGAGCCAAAGCTTTTGTAATCATTTGGTCAAAAATTCCAAAATATAATTTTTTAGCAAAAATATTTTCTATAAAACCTCTTTTTTTTATTTTTCATTATATTTATGAATTCGTTGCATACTTTTTATTTTTAAAAAATAAAAATCAACTCAAATGAAAAAGCAAAATTTGCCTAATAAAATTTGTCTAGTTTGTAAAAAACCATTTGTTTGGAGAAAAAAATGGAAATTAAATTGGGATCGAGTAAAATACTGCTCTAAAAGATGCTCCACTAAATAAATTCCTGAATTATCTTTGGAATATAATTTTTAAAATTGAAAAAACCTTTATTGCAATATTTCCAACAATACTGGTCAATTTTTCTGTATAAAAAAGAAATATTTTTAAGATTCTTTGAATTGATGTAGTCAAGATTTTCACCGACAGACGGATATAAGGCCAATAAATTTTCTTTCATATTTTTTAAATCTTGAATATTAATCATTTTACAATTTAATGATTTATTATTTAAATTTTCAATTTGATTATTAATAAGAGACCTTTTAAAGTTCAGAACTTTTTCGTCTAATTTTATTTGTCTATTTTCATTTCCATTAAAAACAAAATAAATATTTTTAAATAATTGATCGTTAAAATTAAATTGTTCGAAAGACATATTATTTTCAAATATTAATAGACTCTGATTTTTAGATAAATTTGCATTTAGAAAATCATTATTTAAAATGATATAATTTCTATCATCTACTATTGGAACTGGATTTTTATTAAGTTTAATATTGTCAAATCTATTATTGGTGAACTTTTTTATATTCCACTCTGAAGCAACATAATTTTTACCTTTTGTTTGAACCCCTGCAACCCACCTCCAGCCTAAAGTATTAGATGCACAATCTCCATCAAAAAGATATTTCATAAAAAATTCAGCACCTAAGTGCCAAGGCAAACCAAGAGTAAAAATCCAAATACTTGCAAACCACATTCTTGCGTGATTATGAAGATAGTTATAATTTTTGATCTCATTTACCCAATAATTAAAGCATTCAATATTGGTTTTACCATTAATTGCATTTAAATAGTTTTGATTATCTTTAAAATTTTCTTTTATTTTTTTTAAATCTTTTAAATAATCCGACCAAACATTCGGCCTTAACTCTAACCACCCCTTCCAATAAATTCTCCATAAAACTTCTTGAATAAATTTTTCATTTTTTATGAATGAATATTTTTTTAAGGATTTATTAATTATTTCTTTTTCACTAATTATGCCATGAGATATATAAGGTGATAGACAGGAAATATTTGATCTATCATCAGGTCCATAATCAAAATTTCTTAACTTAGAATAATTTATAAGACCCTTTTCAATAAAACTCTCTAATTTTTCAATAGCAAAAGATTTGGATGGTTTAAAATTCATAAAATTTTAATTTAGATTTAGTTTTTTTTTATGCTTTGAAATACGGTCTCTTACTCTTTTTCTCCAAATAACATAACTTTTTTTTTTAAAATTTTTTCTCATTATGGAAATAACTTCTTTTTCCATTAAACCTGTTTTTTTTTGATTTCTTCAAAAGAAATTTTGTCAGACCAAGCCATACCAATGACTTCATCTACATTATATTTCATAAATTTAATTATTATTTTATAAGTAAATAGCCAATCAAAACTAACCAAAAAAATAAATAATAATAATAAATATATTTTCTAGTAAATTTTGAAGAAATAGGTGTTTTATTATTTTTTTTCATTAAATAGAGGACCTCCCACCATCTACACCGATTATTTGTCCTGTTATCCAGGAGCTTTCTTCAGTAAGTAAAAACTTAGCCATTGCAGCAGCATCTTTTCCTTCACCAATTCTTTTCATAGGATGAGCTTTTGCAATACCTTCGGCCATAATACTATTCTTTAACAATGGTTGGGAAATTTTTGAGTTTGTTAAACTTGGAGCTATACAATTTACTCTAATATTTGGAGCAAACTCAGCTGCAAGAGAAATTGCCAATCCTTCGATTGCAGCCTTAGTTGATGCAATAATTGAATGGTTAGCAAAGCCTCTTTGTGCAGCAACTGTCGAAAATAATATTATTGAACCTTTGTTATCTTTTAAACTTTCTTGATATGCTTTAATAATCTCAACTGCAGAGTAAAGATTTAACTTCATACATTTTTGAAAGTCATCTTCCTTGACCATTTTAAATGGTTTCAAATCTATCGAGCCGACACAATAAGCAATTCCTTTTACTTCAGAAATTTCAGATTTTACATTCTCAATAAAATTATCTTCTAAAACATCAGCTACAGTATATGTACACTTTAATTTTTTTGATAAAGATTTAAGCTCCTCCTCATTTCTTGAAACTAGATGAAAGTTATGGTTTGAGTTATATAATTTACTTGCCAAATTAGAGCCAATAGAACCAGTTGCTCCAAAAATTAAATACTTAGCGTTCATATTTTTTTATTTTATTAAGATTTTTTCTTTGATTTAAGTCCAAGTTTATCACTGTGTCTTAATCTTAAAATTACTATAGCTGAAGCAATAAGAACTATAGCTACTGCTTCATAAACTAATCCAGATGGATCCATTTCTTTACCTTGTAATATTATAAATCTCGACAAAGCGGTTATCGCAATAAGCAATGGTAAAGTAATACTTATTGATTGTTGGTCCCAAAAAACTCTAACCATTGCCATTACCTCCAAATAAAGAAACATTAATAGTAAATCAGCTAAAGTAACTGACTGATTTAAAAACATTTTTTTAATCTCAATTCCAACAGCAATAACTGTACTAATTAGAATTATAGTTAATAAAATAAACTGAAGATTTTTGGTTATATTTTTCATTATTTGAGAAATATGATTATTTTAAATTTTATTTCCATTCTTTGTTTTTTATGTCGCACCTAAAGAATTAAACAACGATTACTGAGCGTGCGACAAAAAATGAATGTAAAAAATTTTGCAAAAAATTGAAATCATTATAATTAGCATTCACACTATGTTTAAAGTTATAATTATATATGAATTATTCTTTTTTTTCTTTTGGAATATAATTTATTGGGGAGCAGATCTAAAAGATTTTGCTCAAAACGAGTCTTTAGCTTTCATTTACTATATTTTAACATCAATGGCTTTGGGCTGGGTAATAATTCATATAATAAGATATTCTTTTGGAGAAATACCAGACCCTCGTGAAGTTGCAAAAAATAAATAGATAATATTCTATTTTAATTTTTTTTTATGGAAATTAATAAATCTTTCTACATTTAATTTATTAAAAGTTTTGTTTTCTTCAAAAGAGACCTTTTTCATCGAGTAAGCAGTACTCTTAGTTTTCCTAGATACAATTGTAATATTGCCTTTGTATAGTTTAAGCTTAACAGATCCATTTACTTTATTTCTTTTTAGATCAACGATTTTTTGAAGTTTAAATCTTGCTTTTGAATACCAATAACCATTGTAAATGAGTTCTGCGTATTTAGGCATTATTTCATCTTTTTTATGCATAGTTTTTTTATCTAATGTTACAGATTCAATTGCTCTATGAGCATTTATTAATAAAGTTCCTCCAGGAGTTTCATAGACACCTCTTGATTTAATTCCAATAAATCTATTTTCAACAAGATCAACTCTACCAATACCGTTTTTACCAGCAATTGAATTTAATCTTTCCAAAAGTTTTGAAGGAGATAATTTTTTACCATTCAATGTTATTGGGTCTCCATTTTTAAATCCTATTGTTACATAGGAAGCTTTATTTGGTGCTTTTTCTGGAGAAACTGTTCTTTGAAAAATAAATTCTGGTGCTGAATTTTTTGGATTTTCTAAAACTTTTCCTTCAGTTGAGGTATGAAATAAATTATCATCTACCGAAAATGGTGAAGCACCTTTTTTGTCTTTTGGAACAGGTATTGCATATTTTTTTGCATAATTAATTAAATCAGTTCTAGATTTAAGTTTCCAAAGTCTCCAAGGAGCTATTATTTTTATTTTAGGACCAAAGTAATGGTAACTAAGCTCAAATCTTACCTGATCATTTCCTTTACCTGTTGACCCATGAGAAACTGCATAAGCTTTAAATTTTTTAGCTATTCTAATTTGATCTTTTGCAATTAGTGGTCTTGCAATAGAAGTTCCCAACAAATAGACCCCTTCATAAACCGCATGTCCTCTTATCATTGGATAAATGTAATCTTTAACAAAAGTATCTTTTAAATCTTTTATTATTATTTTTTTTACACCTAGTTTTTTTGCATTTTTAATTATTTTTTTTTTATCAATTTCCTGACCAATATCAGCTGTATAAGCAATAACTTCTGCTTTATAATTTTCTTGAAGCCATTTTAAAATAATCGAAGTATCTAGACCACCTGAATAAGCGAGAACGATCCGTTCATTTAATTTCATCTAAAATTATATGCAACTTTTTTTCGCAGTATTATAGGCTTTTGTAAAACCTAATAATGAATAGTGATCAATTGTTTGAGATCCAGATTTATTGTACCCAGTTATCATTATTCTTGAACCTTTTTTCATAGTTTTAATCATTTTTTTCTCAACTTTATTACTTTTTATCCAAGCAAAACTGTCTTGAGCAATATCAAATTCATATTTTTTTTTACCTGATGTAGCCAATATTCTATTTTGAATATTAAACTCATAACCAGATGTTGTACTAATCTCGTCAATAACTTTATCGCTAGGTCTGAACGATACAAAAAGTCTTGCTTCTCTTTTATTTACTTTAGGCGATTGCAAAACAGGCTTAGTTTGAGCAAAACAAGTTAATACATTGTCTTTGATTAAAACTAATGTTTCCCAGTCTTTAAATTTTCCAATTTTTTTTAATTCTTCAGCAGATACGAAAGTTGTTGAAAAAATAAAAATACTAATAATAAATATAATTATTCTGTTAATTATGGACATGGATTTGGATAAATTTTTTGAATTTCATTAATTTCTTTAATAACTTCATCACTTAAATTTACATTTACACTTTCTATATCAGTTTTCAACTGCTCCATTGTCGTTGCTCCAATGATTACACTTGTGGTAAAATGCTGTAATTCACAAAACTTTAATGACATTTGACTCATATCAAGACTATGTTTTTTGCTTATTTTGTAATATTCGTTTACCGCATTTTTCAAATTAGGTGTATTGTATCTATATTTCCAAAATTCCCAATCTCTCTCCATTCTAGATCCTTTTGGATATGTTTCATTTCTATATTTTCCACTTAGGTATCCACTTGCTAATGGAGAGTATGCCAAAAGTCCAATTTGATCTCTAATAGAAACTTCAGCAAGTCCGATCTCATAAGTTCTATTTAACAAGCTATAGGGATTTTGAATAGACATCATTCTTGGTAGATTTTTTTCTTTAGCAATCTCTAGATATTTTGAAACACCCCAAGGAGTTTCATTAGAAAGACCTACTTCTCTAATTTTTCCATCTTTAACAAATCTTTGTAAATTTCCTAAAACGTCTTCAAATTTATTCCAATCATCTTTGTCTTTATGTTCATATCCCAATTTGCCAAACATATTTGTATTTCTTTCCGGCCAGTGAAGTTGATATAAATCAATATAGTCTGTTTGTAGCCTTTTTAAGCTATCGTTTATAGCTTCTGTCAATTTTTCAATGCCATAATTATAACCTCCATCTCTTAAATATTCTCTACTCGGTCCCGCAACTTTGGTAGCTAAGATTACTTCGTTTCTCTTTTTTGTTTTTTTAAACCAATTACCTATGATTGCTTCTGTATGACCAAAAGTTTCTGCCTTAGGAGGAACAGCATATAATTCTGCAGTATCCCAAAAATTTACACCCTGATCTAAGGCATAATCCATTTGTTCAAAACCATCTTCTTGAGTATTTTGTTCACCCCAAGTCATTGTTCCTAAACAAATAGTGCTGACTTTAAGATCTGTTGTACCTAATTTTCTATAATTCATTAAATA
This sequence comes from uncultured Pelagibacteraceae bacterium, assembly GCA_902569725.1. Classification (GTDB taxonomy): domain Bacteria; phylum Pseudomonadota; class Alphaproteobacteria; order Pelagibacterales; family Pelagibacteraceae; genus Pelagibacter. The sequence continues at coordinate 18,045 of CACFVG010000009.1, forward strand.
TTAAATATTTTAAGGTTTTTATGATATCTTGAATAAATAGTAAAAGGCTATTATATAAATGGTATGGAATTTAATAAACAAAATATATTTAACAAAGTAAAAACAGCTACACAATCAACCGTAGTTATGGATGAAGGCTTAAGAGCCTATATGTTAAAAGTATATAATTATATGGCAACTGGAATTCTGTTAACTGGAATTATAGCACTTTTATCTTTTAAAATGTCAGTGGTTACTGATTCTAGTGGAGCCATAGCTGGTTTTACAAGTTTTGGAAATGCTTTATTTTTTTCTGGATTGAAGTGGATTGTAATGTTGGCACCACTTGGAATAGTTTTTTATATGAGTTTTGGAATTAACAAAATGAGTGCTGCTAAAGCCCAAACAGTTTTCTGGGTATTTGCGGCTCTTATGGGTTTATCCTTATCATGGATATTATTAGTTTATACAGGAGTAAGTGTTGCAAGAGTATTTTTTATTACATCAGCAACTTTTGGTGCTATGAGTATTTATGGATATACCACTAAAAGAGATTTAACTAAGCTAGGTTCTTTTTTAATGATGGGGCTAATAGGGATAATTATTGCCTCTTTAGTTAACATATTTTTAAAGTCGTCAATGATGTATTTTGTAATTTCAATATTAGGAGTATTAATTTTTGTTGGCCTAACTGCATACGATACTCAAAAAATTAAGAATATGTATGCCGCTTCTGACACCGGTGAATTAATGGGTAAAAAAGCAGTTATGGGAGCTTTAACTCTTTATCTAGACTTTATAAATCTATTTATAATGTTGCTAAGGCTTTTTGGTCAAAGAAGATAATTTTACAATTTTTTCCAATTAATATTTATTAGTAAAGTTTTCAGTTCACTAGAATTTTTAATTATTTTTCCTTTTGAGTCTGTGATTAAATATTTTAGATTTTTGTTAATTGGTCTAAAATTTTTACAAATTTTATAAGTTGCATTTTCGGTTGAATTTTTGAACACACTAAAACCCACTTGCTTACTTGAAATATTTAATCCGTAATCTTTCCAAGAACCTTCCGATACCATTTTTGCGTATAAATCTAATATAATTTTCAATTCATTTTTTTCAAAAAAATACTTGTAACTTTTATCTGAATAAACATTGTTTATAACTAATTTAAGATTTCTATTCATTTAATTTATATTTATTTATTATTGATATTTGTAGAGCTGTAAAAATTATTGTTAATGGTAAAATTCCCCAAACTTTGAAATTAACCCAGAATTCTTCTGATTGAGTTCTCCAAATAATCTCATTTAGTAGTGCTAAACTGAAAAAGAAATATGCCCACCTTAAATTCAATATATTCCAACCTTCATCTGTTAATGGCAAAGATTTACCAAGCATTTTTTTCAAAATTGGTTCATTTGTAAAATATTTTCCAACTAATAAAACTAATCCAAACAATATATTTATAATTGTTGGTTTAATATAAATGAAAATAGGATTATCAAAATATATTGTTAACCCCCCAAATAAAGTAATTAATATTCCACCAAGAAGTGGAACCATAGGAATTTTCTTTTCCAAAATCCAAACAACAATTATAGCAATCAATGTTGCAACTATGAATGGAGGAATTGCGACAATTAAATTTTTTTCGTTTTTGTAATAAAAACTAAAAAAAACTAATAAAGGTCCGAAATCGGTGATAAATTTAACAAATGATTTATTCACAAAAACATATTAACAGATTGATATAACATTTAAATTTTTTTATTGATTTTTTTATCTAAATACCCATATTTACTATTGTGAGTATTCAAAAAGCAAAATTTTCTATAGGGGACGTAGTAAAACATAAGCACTTTGATTTTAGAGGTGTAATTTATGATGTTGATTTTGAATTTAATAATTCAGAAGAGTGGTATCAATCAATACCGAAAAATGTTAGACCAAGAAAAAATCAACCTTTCTACCATCTTCTAGCTGAAAATGACGATGTTACCTATGAGGCCTATGTGTCCGAGCAAAATTTGCTAGTTGATGAATCTGAAGAACCCATTAAACACCCTTTAATCAATGAGATTTTTTCAGGCAAAAAAGGGTCAACTTATTTTAAGCCTTCAAATTAATATACAGTCAATATTCCAACACAATTAACCCAAAACTTAGACATATCTAAAGTTTATATTTTTATTAGGTAGAAAACACTTTACCATATCTGATCAAGGATACTTTTTATCCCTTATTTATCTCCCTCTGTAGTATTCTTGATCAGAATAATCACAAAAATTATTAAACAAAATAAATTTTTATAGATATAAGTCTTAAATGCTAAAAAATTTTGAACCAAATAAAATATTTTTAATAACATCTAAAGCACCAAAATATATTTTATTTGCATTCATAATTATTATTTCTATTGGATTAATAGAGGCCCTAATTATTTCCCCCGAAGATTATATCCAAAGCCATTCGGTAAGAATTATGTATGTTCATGTGCCTTCTGCATGGATATCTCTTGGTACTTTTTCAGTTATTGCAATTTTATCTTTTGTAATACTGATTTTTAAAAATAAATCTTTTATACTTATTGCAAAAAGTTTAGCTCCATCTGGTTTAGTATTTAATATAATTGCTTTAGTAACAGGATCTATTTGGGGCAAACCAACCTGGGGAACTTGGTGGGCTTGGGATGCAAGAATTACATCAATGCTAATATTAGCTCTATTTTATATTATATATATTTTAGCTTGGAGAATTTATGATGGCACAGAAAAAGTTGATAAAGTAACTTCATTGATTGCAATATTGGGTGCAATTAATATTCCAATTATTAAATATTCTGTTGATTGGTGGTCTACATTGCACCAACCTGCTTCAATAAATATATTTGTAAAAACCTCAATACATTCATCTATGATTGTTCCCTTAGCCTTAATGACTGCGGCATTTGCACTATTCTCAATTCTGATTTTTTTGATGAAATATAATACAGAACTGATAAAAATTAAAAATAAAGGACTAGATAGATTATGATTAATGATATTATTTCAATGAATGGATATGGGATTTATGTTTGGTCTGCGTTTGCATTTACATTGATTAGTTTTGTAGCTCTGTACACAGTAATTAAAATTCAGCTTGTTAAAGAAAAAATTAAATTTGATAAAAAATATTTAACTTTAACCTCAGATAAAAGACAAACTGTAAGAGCTCAAAAAACTTATAAAGGAATTTTAGCAAGCAATTTAGTTTCAAAAATTTAACTTTATTTAATCATGTATGGTAAAAAAGTTAAATTAAGGTTATTGTTTTTATCATTTATTTTTTTAATTATAATTCTTTCTGTTTTTTTAATCCTAAAATCATTGGAAGAAAACGTAGTTTATTTTATTTCTCCTACAGAAATAAAAAATTTGCCTGAAATAGATATTACAAAAAGAATAAGAGTTGGAGGTATGGTTAAAGAAGAAACAATTAAATTAAATCAAAACCAAATTAGCTTTGTCATAACTGATTTTAAAAATGAAATAAATGTTACTTATTCTGGTGCTGTTCCTAATTTATTTTCTGAAGGAAAAGGTGTTGTTGCTGAGGGTTATTTAAAAGATCGTAGTTTTTTTAATGCAAAGAAAATACTTGCAAAACATGATGAAAATTATATGCCGCCCGAAGTTAAAGAAGCTCTGGAGGCAACAAAGTGATTTCAACTCATATAGGATATTATTCACTTTTATTAGGTTTTATTATTTCAGCAATTTTACTTTTTTATTCAATTTTCTATTTTAAAAAAAATAATCAAAAAATAAATCAAAATATTTTTTCACTTTTATTTTTTCAGTTTTTTTCAGTCGTAATAAGTTTTATATCTTTAGTTTATTCTTTTATTATTTCAGATTTTAGTAATGCGACTGTTTATAATAATTCACATTCAACAAAACCAATGTTTTATAAAATTACTGGAACGTGGGGAAATCATGAAGGAAGTTTATTGCTTTGGTTGCTTGTTTTAACTTTGTTTATTTTTTTATTTATTATTTTTTCAAAAAAACAACCTACAAAATACAGATTTTTATCTATTTTTTTTCAACAAATTATAATTTCAGGATTTTTTTTATTTTTATTATTAACCTCAAATCCATTTAATTTTTTATTTCCAATTCCAAATGAAGGTCTTGGTTTAAATCCAATTTTACAAGATCCTGCGTTAGCAATCCATCCCCCAATTCTATATTTAGGTTATGTTGGTTCATCAATAATCTTTTCTGCTTCTTTGGCATCATTAGTGCAAAATAATATTAATAAAGAATGGGCAAACCATATAAAAAAATGGATTCAAATAGCCTGGTTCTTTTTAACAATTGGAATTTTATTAGGCTCAATATGGGCTTATTATGAACTGGGATGGGGAGGATTCTGGTTTTGGGATCCTGTAGAAAACGTTTCTCTAATGCCCTGGTTATGTTTGACTGCTCTTTTTCATACAGTCATAGTGCTGGAGAAAAGAAACCTTCTAAAATCATGGACAATAATACTATCAATAGCAACATTTACATTTAGTATGATTGGAACTTTTTTAGTTAGATCTGGAATATTAAATTCAGTTCATACATTTGCGAATGATCCAGAAAGAGGAGTATTTATTTTAATATTTCTATTTTCATTAATACTTTTATCTATAATCTTATTTTTTATCTATCAAGTTAATGAAAGTAGATTAGAAAAAAATTTTTTTTTAATTAGTAAAGAAACATCAATTTTAATTAACAATTGGTTTATGATGTATTTTTTATCCGTTATTTTAATAGGGACTACATACCCTATATTTTTAGAGGTTATAACTAATGAAAAAATTTCGATTGGGCCTCCATTTTTTAATAAACTTATAATTCCATTTTTAATATTATTTTTAATTTTTATGGCACTGGGGCCTAATTTAAAATGGATTAAAGATAGTTATAAAAATACAAAATATTCAAGAATTTTTTTATTTTTTGTGTGTATTTTTATATCTTTTTATATAGTTAAAAAAACATCATCAGAAATTTTATTCATTTCTATTTTAGGTGGGGCTGCTTTATATTTATTATTTATTACTATTAATGAATTTTTAAATAGAAAGAACAATTTTTCTCAGACTATTTCACATTTTGGATTTAGTTTATTTGTAATAAGTATTCTCCTAAATAGTTTATTTTCGAGCGAGTTTTCAGCAAATATGAAATTAGGACAAGAGTTAGTTTACAAAAAAGAACAAATAAAGTTTTTAAAAATTAAATCAATTGATAAAGAAAACTATAAGTCCATTATTGCGAATTTTGAAATAAAAGATGAAAAAAAAAATATAACTTCTTTGTATCCTGAAATTAGAATTTACAATCAACCGAATATACTAACTAGTGAGGCAGATATAAAGACGACTATTTTTTTTGATAAATTTATAGTCATAAATTTACTTAAAGGGGAAGAAATTTTTAATGTTAGATATCAAACAAAACCATTTATGATCTGGATTTGGATTTCAGTTTGTTTAATTTCAATTGGAGGAATATTTAGCGTATTAAAAAAAAATTAGTATATGAAAAAAAATATTTTTTATTTATCCATATTATTATTTTTTACATTTATTTTTACTATATTTTATATAGGCTTAGATAAACCTAATTTTTATAAACCAAAAGAGGTAAAAAATAAAAATTTAGAAGAGTTTATTAGTACTGAACTATTTTCAAATAAACAGTTTAACTCTAAAGATATTATTCAGAGTAATAATTTTACATTAATAAACATATGGTCTTCGTGGTGTGCTCCTTGCAGGTCAGAACACGCAATACTTATGAACTTAAGTAAAAAAACAGACTTAAATATTGTTGGTTTAAACTATAAAGATAAAAAGAATAATGCTATTAAATTTTTAGATGAACTAGGTAATCCTTTTTCAAAAAATTTAATTGATCCAGATGGTGTTATATCTATTTCACTAGGAGCTTATGGAGTTCCTGAAAGTTTTCTTTTAAACAATCAATCAAGAATTATTAAAAAATATATTGGTCCTTTAACTAGTGATAATATCTCTGAAATTATAAAAATAACACAATGACGAGACCAATTAAATATATACTATTAATATTATTTTTTATTCTAACTTTTCAAAAACCTTCAATTGCAAATAATATTTCTTTTGAGGTTGATAAAATTTCTAAAAATCTTAGATGTTTAATTTGTCAAGGGCAGTCAGTGTACGATTCCCAATCAGATTTTGCATTAAGTATGAAAAAGTTAATAAAAAATAAATTAGAGGACGGGAAATCAGAAAAACAAATTTATTTATATTTAAAAAATAAATATGGTGAATGGATTGTATATGATCCAGAGTTTAACAAAAAAAAATTTAATATTATGGATATTTCCATTGATTTTATTTATTTTTGGAGGCCTATTAATTTATAGAAAAGTGTTTATTAATTAGATCTAAATAAAATGAAACAAACACTTAAAATAACATTAAATCTATTTTTTTTATTTTTATTCATAGTTCCATCATATAGTGAAGAAAAAAAAGAAAATATTAATGAACATTCATTGAATTTTTATACTGGAATGTTTGATTATAGTGATGATGGTCAAAGAGCTGCTTTATTTGGGCTTCAACATGAAAATGAAAATTTAGTTAGAGAAAGTTTTTTAGGTACTATCTCTCCAGTTACTGGCTTTATGATAACTGAAAATAATGCAGCTTATGGATATACAGGAATTCAGGCATTTTATAATTTAGGTCAATTAAACTTCACTCCTTCTTTTACGCCAGGAATATATAGTCAAGGAGATGGAAAAGATCTAGGACATACAATTGAGTTTAAAACTGAACTTCAATTTTCATTAGATGTTTTTTCTGATAGTGAGCTGGGCTTTTCTTATAATCATATATCTAATGCAAGTTTAGGAGAAAAGAACCCTGGGGCAAATAGCTATATGTTTAACTTTGTTAAACAATTTTAAATTAAATCAATGAAACTTAAAGATTGTCATAATTTTAGTGACTTCAGAAAATTAGCAAAAAAAAAATTACCATCTCCAATTTTTCATTATATCGATGGAGCGGCAGATGATGAGATCACTTATAGACGTAATACTTCATCATTTAATGATGTTGATTTAGTTCCAAATGTATTAAGAGGTGTAGAAAATATAGATTTATCAACTACTATATTCGGAAAAAAATTAGATCTTCCGTTCTATTGTGCTCCAACAGCTTTACAAAGACTTTTTCATTATGATGGGGAAAGAGCAGTAGGAAAAGCAGCTCAGAAATTTAATACAATGTTTGGAGTTTCAGCTTTAGCAACTGTAAGCGTTGAAGAAATAGCTTCATTAATTAATACACCAAAAATGTTTCAATTTTATTTTCATAAAGATAGAGGTTTAAATGATTCTTGTTTAGAAAGAGCAAAGGCAGCAAAGTTTGATGTTTTGGCTTTAACAGTTGACACAATAACAGGTGGAAATCGTGAAAGAGATCTTAGGACTGGGTTTACATCTCCTCCTAAACTTACATTATCAAGTTTGTATAGTTTTGCTACAAAACCAATGTGGGGAATAAACTATTTAACAAAGGGTAAGTTCGAATTACCACATCTTCAAGATTATGTAAAAGAAGGTACTAGTACGAATACTTCTATTGGTAATTATTTCTCTACTATGTTGGATCAATCTATGAGTTGGAATGATGCTGAAAAATTATGTTCTCAATGGGGAGGTCATTTTGCACTTAAAGGAGTTATGAGTGTTGAAGATGCTAAAAAAAGCAGTTGATATTGGATGTTCAGGAATAATGGTTTCAAATCATGGTGGAAGACAACTTGATGGATCAAGATCACCATTTGATCAGTTAGCAGAAATTGTAGATGCAGTTGGTGACAAGATAGATGTTATTTGTGAAGGAGGTTTTCAAAGAGGAACTCATATGCTTAAAGCTTTATCTATTGGTGCTAAAGCGTGCTCTGGCGGAAGGCTTTATCTTTATGCACTAGCTGCGGCTGGCCAAGCTGGAGTTGAAAGAGCTTTAGGACAGTACAAGGCTGAACTTGAGAGAGATATGAAACTTATGGGCTGTAAAAAAATAAGTGATTTAAATAGAAATAATTTAAGGTTTAGAAAAGTATGAAGTTAAATGATTGTCACAATTTTGATGACTTCAGAAAATTAGCAAAAAAAAAATTACCATCTCCAATTTTTCATTATATTGATGGAGGCTCAGATGATGAAACAACCTTAAAAAGAAATACAGAGGCTTTTAATCAGTGTGATTTAATTCCAAACGTTTTAGCTGGTGGTGGAAAACCAGATATTTCAACAGAAATTTTTGGCAGAAAAATAAGTATGCCAATTTTTTTATCTCCTACAGCTATGCAAAGATTGTATGACCCAGAAGGAGATAGAGCTTCAGCAAGAGCAGCTGAAAAATTAGGAACAATGTACGGTATGTCTACAATGGCCACATCATCCATTGAAGAGATTGCAAATATTTCAAGTGGTCCAAAACTATTTCAACTTTATATTCATAAAGATAAATCTATTACAGATGATTTAATTGATAGATGTAAAAAAGCAAATTTTGATGGTTTGTGCTTAACAGTTGATACAATAGTAGCTGGCAACAGAGAGAGGGATCATAAAACAGGTTTTACTACTCCTCCAAAACTTACAATCAAAAGTTTATTTGAATTTGCAGCAAAACCGGGCTGGGTATTTAATTATTTAACAAATAAAAAATTTGAGCTTTCAAACGTTAAACATAAAACTGATAAAGGAACTAGTATAACTAAATCAGTTATAGAATATGTTAACGAACAGTATGATCCAGGAATGAATTGGCAAGATGCAGAATACTGTATAAAAAAGTGGAATGGTCCATTTGCATTAAAAGGAGTAATGTCAGTAGAAGATGCTAAAAAAGCAATCGATATTGGCTGTACTGCAATATTTCTTTCAAACCATGGTGGAAGGCAATTGGATGGATCAAGATCTCCATTTGATCAACTTAAAGAAATTTCGGATGCAGTTGGTGATAAATTAGAAATCATATTAGATGGTGGAATTAGAAGAGGAACTCATGTTTTAAAAGCAATTGCAGCAGGTGCTAAAGCTTGTAGTTTTGGAAAAATGTTTTTATTTTCTCTTGCATCTGGAGGTCAAGCAGGTGTGGAACACGCATTACAAAATATGCAAAAAGAAATTGAGAGAAATATGTTATTAATGGGTTGTAAAAATTTAAAAGAATTAAATAGTTCAAAAATTATTTTTAAAAAATAATAATTATGAAACTTGCAAAAAACCTTGAAAGACTAGGTACAGAGTCAGCTTTTAAAATTTTAGCAGAAGCAAAAAAATTAGAATTAGAAGGAAAGAAAATTATTAATCTAGGTATAGGTCAGCCAGATTTTAAATCACCAAAACATGTAGTAGACGCAGCAAAAAAAGCGTTAGATGATGGGCATCATGGATATGTTCTACCAAATGGAATAATTGAATGCAGACAAGCTGTTACAAGAAAAATTAAAAAGCTTTACAACGTAGATATTGATCCAGAAAGAGTAGTTATTATGCCAGGTGGTAAACCAACAATGTATTACGCAATAACACTATTTGGCGAGCTAGGTGCTGAAATTATTTATCCAGATCCAGGTTTTCCAATTTATGAATCAATGATTAATTATACTGGAGCAAAAGCAGTGCCAATTAATATGCTTGAGAATAAAGATTTTTCAATAAATTCAGAAAAAATATTGTCACTTATTAATGAAAAAACTCGATTGATAATTTTAAATAATCCAAATAATCCCACAGGCGCCTTTACAGAAAAAAAACATATAGACAAATTAGTAGAAGGTTTAAAAAAGTTTCCAAATGTTGCAATTTTAAGTGATGAAATTTATAGCAGGCAAATTTTTGATGGAAAAAAAATGCCAACTTTTTTTAATTATCCTGAGTTATACGATCGATTAATAGTTCTCGATGGTTGGAGTAAAGCTTATTCAATGACTGGTTGGAGATTAGGTTGGTCAGTATGGCCAAAAAGATTGGTAGAACATGTTATTAAGTTTTGTGTAAATAACCATTCATGTGTAAATGCTGCTATTCAATATGGAGGAATTGCTGCTCTTGATGGTCCAGATGAACCAATAAATTTTATGATGGAAAAGTTTTCTAAAAGAAGGAAGTTAATATTTGAAGGATTAAATAGTATTAAGGGAATTGAATGTAGCTTACCAGGTGGAGCATTTTATGCTTTTCCAAATATTGTTGGAACTGGAATGAATGGATTGGAATTTACAAAAAAATGTCTGCACGAAGCAGGCGTAGCAATTGTACCAGGTACATCTTTTGGGAAAAAAGCTGTAAATTATGTACGATTTAGCTTTGCGGCCTCTCAAGATAATATTTCTAAGGCGTTAGAAAATATCAAAAAAATGTTAAGTTAATATAGTAAAATTTATTATATAATTTAAATTATTTAAATAAAAATGAACGAACAGATTCAAAAAGAATTAAAAAGTATATTTAATGGTAGATTTTCAATCTCTGAATCTACAAGGGCAAATTATGCTCGTGGTGAAGATACATATGATCCAGTTTTATCTCAAGCGGTAGTTTTTCCAGAAACAAATGATGAAGTTTCAAAAATATTAAAATTATGTAATGAACATAAAATTCCTGTTGTGCCATTTGGAACAGGGACTTCTCTTGAAGGAAATGTAGTAGGCAATGAAAATGGGATTACAATTTCTTTAGAAAAAATGAACAAAGTTTTAAGTGTTAATGCAGCTGATTTTGATTGCAGGGTTCAAGCAAATGTTACAAGAAAACAATTAAATGAGTATTTAAGAGAGGATGGAGTTTTTTTCCCAATCGATCCAGGTGCAGATGCTGCATTGGGTGGAATGGCTTCTACTTCAGCATCTGGTACGATGGCGGTTAAGTATGGAACAATGCGAACAGTGGTATCAGGCTTAACTGTAGTTTTGGCAAATGGAGATATTGTTAAAACAGGAGGTAGGGCAAAAAAATCTTCTGCTGGATATAATTTAACTAATCTATTTATTGGTTCTGAAGGAACACTAGGAATTATAACAGAAGTACAGTTAAGATTGTCTCCAATTCCAGAAAATATAATGAGTGCAGTTTGTTATTTTCCTGATTTAGACTCAGCAGTCTTAACTTCTCAAGAAGTAATTCAATACGGATTAAATGTTGCAAGAATTGAAATGCTAAATAAAGATCAAATGGAAATAAGTATTAAATACTCAAAATTAGAAAATGTAAAAGCTTCCCCAACTCTATTTTTTGAATTTCATGGTAGCGAAACTTCAAATAAAGAAACAATAAAAATTGTTGAAGAATTGTCTAAAAATAATGGAGGAAGTGATTTTAAGTGGGCTGAGTCAATTGAAGAAAGAAATAAATTGTGGAAAGCAAGACATGATGTTTACTATTCAGTTAAAGCACTAGGTAATAATATGAAAGTATATTCTACAGATATATGTGTGCCGATTTCAAAGCTTGTAGAATGTGTTTCTTGGGCTGAAAAACATGTTAAACAAAACGGCTTAATTGCTCCAATGGTTGGTCATGTTGGAGATGGTAACTTTCATTCTATTATTTTGTATGACCCCAAAGATAAAGAAAAACAAAAATTAATAAGAGAATATAGTGATAAACTTATTCAAAAAGCTTTAGAGTTAGAAGGAACAATAACAGGCGAACATGGTATTGGTTTACAGAAAAAACATTATTTGTTGAAACAACATCCTGATAATTTGCCAGCAATGAAATCAATTAAAAGAAGTATGGATCCAAATAACATAATGAATCCTGGAAAAATTTTTGATCTAAACTAAAATATACAATCTATAATTGTAATAACGTTCATTTTGAGCATTTTTTTTAAGACTCTTTCTTAGTTATATGCTTAAATAAAAATAGGTTAATTAACTAAGAGGGGAAAAAAATGATTAAAGAAAAAAAATCATTGAAGGGAAAAAAATTACCTTCAAGACGTAAGTTCTTTAAAGCTGCCGCTGCAACAGGTGTTGCTGCAGTTGCATTAGCTTCATGTGATCAACAAAAAGCATCAGGTCCAGCAGTAGTCAAAGATAGAATTGAAGTTTCTATGGTTGCTACTTGGCCAAGAGATTTTCCAGGACTAGGTACTGGAGCACAAAGACTTGCGGAGAGAATAGGTGAAATGAGTGACGGACGTATACAGGTCACTTATTATGCAGCAGGTGAAAGAGTAAAAGCATTTGACTCTTTTGACGAAGTTGCATCAGGCAACTCACAAATGTATCACGGTGCAGACTACTACTGGGTTAAAAAACATCCAGCGTTTGGTTACTTTACAGCAAGTCCATTTGGTCTTACTTATCCAGAATTTAATGCTTGGACTCACTTTGCTGGAGGACAAGAGCTTTGGGATAAATTAACAGATGAATTTGGAACTCAAAGTTTTATAGCTGGTAATACAGGAGTACAAATGGGTGGTTGGTTTAATAAAAAAATTGAATCAGCTAACGACTTTAAAGGTTTAAAAATGCGTATGCCTGGATTAGGAGGACAAGTACTTGGAAAACTTGGTGGTTCTCCAATTTCACTTCCTGGTGGACAAATTTATGAAAACCTTGTTTCAGGTGCAATTGATGCGACTGAATGGGTAGGTCCTTGGAATGATGAAGCTATGAAGTTTCATGAAGCTGCTAAATACTATTACTATCCTGGTATGCACGAACCTGGTTCTGCACTAGCATGTGGTGTTAATAAATCTTGGTTTACAAGTTTATCTAAATCAGACCAATTAATCATCAAAACTGCATGTGCTTGGGCAGATGAAATAACAATGGCTGAGTACAATGCTAAAAATGGTGCAGCATTAGCTAGACTTATAAACGACCAAGGTGTTCAGTTAGAGAAGTTTAACGATGAAGTTTATGATGCCTTTGCTCAAGGAGCAAAAGAAGTTTATGCAGAAGTTCAAGCACATAGTGATCTAGCTGCTAAAACTCATGCGAGTTTTATAAAAGCTCGTAAAGAAATTGGTTCTTGGACTAACTTGTCAGACTCACCGTATATTAGTCAAAGAAACAGAGCTTTAGGAATTTAATAATACTTAAAGTTTGAGTAAATTTTAAAATTAAGGGCCCTTTTAAAGGGCCCTTTTTTTGATAAGCTCCACAAAAAAGTTTTTAGTTTATGTTTACAAAAGATAATTTACCGATATCGATTAGAATATTTAGTTATTCAATATTGGCTTTTACCTTAGTTTTTTTAATCAATAATGTTTTAACAGTTTGGCTTGATTGGCCTGGTATTAAAAAATTATTCTCACAATTTGGCTTATTTGGATTTAGAAGACTAAGCAATCCTTTAGAAAGTCTATCGCTAGTTCTTGCTTTTATACAATTATTTTTTTATTTTATATCAATATTATTAGTCTATTTTTATGTTCGAAAATCTATAGAACAAACTTTAGAAACTGACGCAGAAATTCTTACTAGAATTGCAGGTTATATTATTAGATCATCATTCTGGGCGGTTTTGATTTTAGGAATTGTAGATTTAATAATTTCATTTATGGTTGTTGAAAAATTAATAGAGCCAATTTTAGGTGAAGCTGTAAAATTTAAATTAGTTAATCCATCATTTAGAATTACATTTATTCATTTTCCTTTAGTATTAATTTCATTTATAGTTGGATATTTTACTAGATCAGTAGGTTTTATTTGGTTAGCAGTCCTGGTTGTTGGTAGCGAATTTGCAATTGTTTTATCTAGATTTATATTTAATTATGAGCAAGCTTTTCAAGGAGATTTAGTTCGTTTTTGGTATGCAGCACTTTATCTTTTTGCCAGTGCATACGCTTTAATGCACGAAGGCCATGTACGGGTTGATGTATTGTATACTGGCTTTAGTGAAAAAAGGAAGGCGTGGACAAACTCAATTGGATCTTTAGTATTAGGAATTCCACTTTGTCTTATAATTATATTTTTAGGAATGGGTGGTAAAGCGAGCATTATTAATGGTCCTGCTCTTTCGTTCGAAATTACTCAGCAAGGTTCCAATGGACTGTATTTGCTTTACTTAATGGCAATTTATTTGGCTGTATTTGCTGTCAGTATGTTAATACAATTTACTAGTTATTTTATGAGTAGCAGCCATAAAATTTTAAATAATTAAATTATGGAACATTTTTTTTTAGCTTTACTTGTATTAATAATGATAGCTGCATTAGCATCAGGTTTTCCAGTAGCTTTTGCGTTACCTGGCTCAGCTATTATTTCAATAGGCCTTGCAGCTTTTTTTGGTTATTTATTTTCAGGAGACCCGAGTGCTTATTTTGCTACAGATGGACCCATTGAATGGTTGACAGCAGGTATTACAAATTTTAGGAGTAATTATTGGGATGTAGAAACTGATACTTTAATTGCAATACCTTTATTCATTTTTATGGGTATTATGTTGCAAAAATCCAAAATAGCAGAAGATCTTTTAGTTACAATGGGACAGTTATTTGGCCCTATTCCTGGAGGACTAGGAATTTCAGTAATTTTTGTTGGAGCTTTACTGGCAGCAACAACAGGTATTGTTGGAGCAACAGTGATTGCAATGGGTTTAATTTCATTACCTACAATGTTGAATAATAATTATGACAAAAGCCTTGCTAGCGGAATTGTATGTTCCTCTGGAACACTGGGTCAAATAATACCTCCATCAATTGTTTTAATTATTATAGCTGACCAATTGGCTAGCGCTTCTGACGTAGCAAATACAATGAGACAGTCAGATTATAAATTATTTACTGGTGAGTTTAGTATGCCTGGTACATTTAGAGTTGGATCAACTAGTGCTGGAGATATGTTTCTCGGAGCATTACTACCGGGGTTAGTACTGGTTGGTTTGTACATGTTATATGTATTTGTATATGCAAGAATAAATCCTAAAGCAGCTCCTCCCGTTCCATTTGAAGGTCAATTCAATTTCAAATTTTGGACAAAAGTTATTATGGTAATAATTCCTCCATTGGCATTAATTTTTGCAGTTCTTGGATCAATATTAATGGGTATAGCAACGGTAAACCAGGCTGGTTCTATTGGAGCAATAGGAGCAACTATGATGGCAGGCTATCGTCTCCATCAAGGCAAAAAAGATGAATATTATCCATTAATATTAACTATCATATCTATAATTCCTATTTTTATACTTTCAAAAAATTTTAATTTAAATGTTAAAGCTTTAGAAACTAGAGACTTTACTGCAATTCTTTTTGCTGCTTTTTTTACTATAACATTCCTAATAGGTATTATTTGGAGTTTTTGGAGAACTTATAAAGTAAATGATGTTTTAAAAGAGGTCGTTACAGAAACTTGTGTAACAACTTCTATGGTTTTTATAATTCTTCTCGGAGCAGCAATGTTAACTTCAGGTTTTAGAGCTTTTGGAGGTGAAGAATTAGTAAGAGATTTTCTACAAGATTTACCAGGAGGATTTTGGACTCAGTTTATTGTTGTAATGGCAGTAATCTTTCTACTGGGATTTTTTCTAGATTTTATAGAAATTGCTGTAGTTGTTGTTCCTATTATAGCTCCAATACTGCTAGCAGAAACTGGAGCTAACGTAAGTGCTATTTGGTTAGGTGTAATGATTGGTATGAACTTACAAACTTCTTTTTTAACCCCCCCATTTGGTTTTGCACTTTTTTATTTAAAAGGAGTTGCACCTAAATTTATTACAACCTTAAATATTTGGAAAGGTGTTGTTCCTTTTATAGTATTACAATTAATAGGACTTGGAATTGTAGGTTTTTATCCAACTTTAGTAAATTACTTACCTGCGAGAACATACTTAACTTCTCATGTAGCTCCTCCTCCAAAGAATCCTAAGCTTCAACATTGCTTACAAGAATATAAATTTGCAATTTACAACAATGAAGAACAAAAAATTAAAACTGCTATTGTAGATTTTCAAAAGTTAGTTCCTTCTAACCTTCCTATAGATAAAAAAGAGATTTTCGAAAAACATTTTGAAAATGCGCTAGGAACTTTTGCTTTAGTTGAAAATTTACAAAAAACTGAGGAAAAGTATAACTTATTTGCTGAAGATTATAGAGACCTTCATTTTAGTGTAAGAAAGAAACAAAAAAAAATAATAAAAATAGAAAGGAAAATAAAAAAATTAGAGTCTGAAATTAGGAATTTATATCAAGGACAAACAGCTGCAAAAAATAAAATTAATTTAAAAATTGAAAATTACAAATTAGAAATTGATGAATTAACTAAAGCAATTCCTAAAGAATGGAAAGAAAAAAACAAAGAATTTAAAATTATTCATAAATCTAAAAATATTCAAACAAAAAAATATAGAAAAAATGTTGATCAAGCATACGAAAATTTAAATCAAATTGTGATATTTATCCAAGATCATGAAAAATTGGAAAAAATTTCAACAGATTTAAATAAATTAAAAAGTAAAATAAATGAAAAAGATTATAAAAATTCAATATTAATAAGTGAAGATCTTTTGAAAAAAATTAGAAAAATTTCAGGAACTGGAGAAATTGCAAATAGATTAGATAAATTAAAATCTTTACTTAATAATAGTGAATTAGATTCAGAAAAAATAGAAGATCAAAGTTTAAAAATATTTAATTTATATAATAAAGAAATTGAATGGAGAGGTGATGCTAATAAAAATTTACTTTCAGAACTAATGAAATATAATTTAGTTATAAAAGATAATATTGGTTTAAGACTTCAATCTAAATTAACTAAAGATCAAGCCAAATATGTTGCAAGTTGTAACTCAATTCATCGAGATATATCTTTAAATTTCTAATTTAATTAAATGGAAAAAAACATTTTGCCGATTAAAAAAGCGGTATTAATATTTTTTGTATTTGCTTGCGGATATTTTATATCCGCACTTTTAAGAGCAATTACTGCAACTTTATCACCATTATTAACTTCAGAATTTAATCTAACAGCCGGCGATCTAGGATTATTAGCTGGAGGTTATTTTTTAGGTTTTGCATCTATGCAAATACCACTTGGATATTTATTAGATAAATATGGTCCCAAAAAAGTTGTTTCATCATTTTTATTAATTGCAATTATCGGTACGGTTGCATTTGCATTAGCTCAAAGTTTCTCTGGTTTACTTATCTCAAGAATTTTGATTGGAGTTGGTGTTAGCGCTTGTTTAATGGGACCTTTAACTGGTTACAGAATTTGGTTTGCAGATGAATATCAACAAAGAGCCAATGCATGGATGTTAATGGTGCTTTCAATGGGTTTTGTTTTTTCAACACTACCAGTACAACTTTTATTACCAGTTATTGGATGGAGATGGATTTTTGGTTTAATATCTATATTAATATTTCTTATTATAATTTTAACATACCTTTTTATTCCCTCATGGAACATTGAAAATAATACTAACAAAAAGAATGTAGGATCTTTATCTGTTGTTTGGAAAAATAAATTTTTTAGAAGTACAATTCCGCTTGGTTTATTTAATTATGGAGGAATGGTTGCAATTCAAACCTTATGGGCTGGACCCTGGATGGTAAGAGTTGCTGGATACTCACCCTTAGAGAGTGCAACAGGTCTTTTTTGGATTAATATAACAATGTTAATAGCTTTTTTTATTTTTGGTTACATTTTACCTAAAATTACAAAACTTGGATTTGAGTCAATGCAAATAATGAAATTTGGACTACCAGTTAGTTATTTATCATTACTTGTTATTATTATTTCAGGTGAAAACGCAGGAGTAATACATTTTACTCTATATATACTTACTTCAATTGTACTAACACTTACACAGCCTGCAGTAGCTTTATCTTTTCCAACTATTTTAGCAGGAAAATCACTTACATCATTTAATTTACTTATTTTTGTAGGCACTTTTATAATGCAATGGGGCATTGGTTTAATAATTGATTTGTCTCAATTTTTAGGAAAAGGGGAAATTCAAAGTTTTCAAATTTCTTTTACTGTTTATTTGATTATTTGTATTTTAAGCTATTTATATTTTATTATGAAAAATAAAAATGAATAAAAAAAAAATGTTTATTTTATTTATAGTTTTTATAGCAGTTCTAATTTACATAATTTTTGCATTTATACTATATAATTCTCAAAGAAGCTTAATGTATCTTCCTACAGAAAATAATTATTCTGGGGACGAACTAACAGTTACAATTGATAAAATAAAAATTAAAAATGATGATAATATTGAACTATTAGCCTGGTATCATGAAAAAGATATAGAAAAATATAAAACTATTCTTTTTTTACATGGCAACGCCGGATCTTTGGAAAATAGGATACATAAAATTAATCACTTTAATGATATGGATGTGAATTTTTTAATTATTTCATGGAGAGGTTTTAGTGGAAATAAAGGTCAACCAACAGAAAAAGGTCTTTATAATGATGCAAAGAGCGGAGTTGATTGGTTAAAGAATAAAGGAATTAAAAAAGAAAATATTATAATTTATGGAGAATCTTTAGGCACGGGTGTAGCTACTGAAATTGCTCAAAATAATAATTTTGCTGGTGTAATTTTAGAATCGCCTTTTACATCAATGGTAGCTGCTGCAAAATCTAATTATCCGATATTTCCTATCAGGTTGCTTCTTAAAGATAAATATGAAAGTGATAAGAAAATTAAAAATATAAAATCTCCCATTTTAATTATGCATGGCGAGGTAGATAAAGTTGTTCCGTTTTGGATGGGAAAAAAGTTGTATAAATTGGCAAATCAGCCTAAGTACTCATATTTTAATAAGTATGACGATCATATGATGGAATTTAATGAAGATTTAATTAACTCAATCAATTCTTTTGTTAAAAGTTTAAATTAAGACACAATCTAAACAAATAGTTTACTCAATTGATTATTAAAAAATCATTGTGAGAAAATTATTAATTCTTTTATTTATTGTTTTAATTAACAAAACTTCTTTTGCCGAACCTAATAATTTAGAAACTGAAGATTTTTTTTATATTGGTACAATGAAATCTTATAATAATGATTTTACACTTTACTTTAAAACGAGAGGAAAAGCAGTATTAGCTAGAGGCGAAGAATTCAATTATATTACTGATTATCCTCAAGATCTATATATTTATAATAACCATACCAAATCTGATGAGTCATTAATTTCTTATGATTGGTTTCCCTCAAAAGCAAAACAAATTATAGAAAATTATGATTTTCCAGTATTCCCAGAAGATTTTGCATATTATTTATTGAACGATAATAATACTTTAATAATGGTAAGTGCCATCAAAAATATTAATGCTAATTTAGTTTTTGATATTTCTAAAAGAAATTTAAAAAGATATGACAAAAAGAATAAATTAGAGTTTATAATTTCATCAATTGCAAAGAAATGTGGCTATTTAAGCTTAGATGAAAAATATAATTGTAATTATTATAAACCTTTAATTTCTAACAATTTAATTAATTAGTTGTAATAAAAGCTTCCGCAAATTGTTCTGCTTTAAAAATTTGTAAATCATCTTCCTTTTCACCTAAACCTAAAGCAATAATTGGTAATTTATATTTTTTTGCAATTGCAATTAAAATACCACCTTTTGCAGTTCCATCTAGTTTTGTCATAATCAATCCTGTTATTGGAATTATCTTATTAAATTCTTCAACCTGATTAATTACATTTTGTCCAGAAGTTGCATCCAAAACTAATAAAACTTCGTGAGGAGCATTTGGGTCAATTTTTTTTGTTACATTTGCAATTTTTTTATATTCTTCCATTAAGTTTTTTTTATTTTGAAGTCTTCCCGCTGTATCTATTAAGACATGTGTAAATTGATTTTTTATCGCTTCATCTACAGCTTTATATGCAACAGATGCAGGGTCGGATCCTTGAGAAGATTTGATGATTTCTACATCTATTTTTTTAGCCCAATTTTCTAATTGTTCTATTGCTGCGGCCCTAAATGTATCTGATGCTGAAAAAAGAACTTTATTATCATTAGATTTTAATATTTTTCCTATTTTTCCTATTGTCGTAGTTTTTCCAACACCATTAACTCCTGAGACAAGAATAGCATTTAAATAATTTTTGTTTTTAAAAAAATTTTCGTTTTCCAACGGAGACATTAAATCAATTATATAATTTTTAAGAATTGAATTAATTTCATCAATTTTATTTTTATTTGGATCAATTTTTTTTTCAGATATTATATTTCTAATTTCCTCAGATGCTGCTACACCTACATCAGATTGAATTAGAAATTCTTCAATTTCATTAAGTGTCTTATCATCTATTTCTTTTTTTATAATTATTTCTTTAAGACCTGATGTAAAAGTAGACGCACTTTTTTTAAAACCTAATTTAAATTTTTCAAAAATACCCATTAAATATTTATATTAATTTGATCTATATTTGAAACAGGCCCACTCATAAAAATATTTTTACTTTCATCTATGAGGATTGATAGTTTTCCTAATTCAAATTCTATTTCAGTTTTATTTTTAATTTTGCCATTAATTTTTGCAGCATAAGCTGTTGCGCAAGCAGCAGTACCACAAGCTTTTGTTAGCCCAGCACCTCTCTCCCACACTTTAACTTTAATATTATTTTCATTAATTATATTTGCCAAAGTAACATTACATTTTTCAGGAAATAATTTATCGTTTTCAATTTCTGGTCCAATTTTTTCTAAATTAAAATCTTCTATATTATTTACAAAAAAAACGATATGTGGATTTCCAACATTTACTACCGTACCACCAAAATATTCTTTATTATTTTTATCAATAATTTTATATTTCAAATTAATTGTATCTAATTTTTTCACTAAAGGAATTTCATTCCAATTAGTTTTTGCTGGTCCTATTTTTGTTTCTACTAATTTCTCACTTAAAATTTTTGATTCTAAATTTCCAGATTCAGTCCCCAATATAATTTTATTTTTGTGCATTTCTTTTGACAATAAATAAGCTACACATCTAGTTCCATTTCCGCATGCACCAGAAAAACTTCCATCCGAATTATAAAATTCTATATTAGCATCAATTTTTTCATTTTTTTTTATAAAAATAAGTTGATCGCAGCCAATAAAATTTCTATTACATATTTTTTTAATTTGATC
This sequence comes from uncultured Pelagibacteraceae bacterium, assembly GCA_902569725.1. GTDB lineage: Bacteria > Pseudomonadota > Alphaproteobacteria > Pelagibacterales > Pelagibacteraceae > Pelagibacter. The sequence continues at coordinate 39,197 of CACFVG010000009.1, forward strand.
GTTGCTTAACTCAATTCGATCTTGTCGTTGATCAATGATTACAAAATCATTTCCTAAACCATCCATTTTAAAAGCTTTGAATTCCATATAATAATATTTAACTTATTTATTGACTTTTTGAACCTCTATTATAGTTTATCGCAGTTTCCGCAAAATAAGCAATTTGCGGTGTCTTTGGTAACAAAGAGATCGACACCAGTCTGCGAGGGTTCGCCCACTGGTGCGATAGCTGCTGGATTAAAATATGTTTGAGAATTTGACAAATAAATTTGAAGAAGTTTTTTCTTCACTAAAAAAAGCACCATCGCTTGATGAAAAACAAGTTGATGAAGGACTTAGAGGTATAAGACAAGCTTTACTAGAAGCAGATGTGACTTTAGATGTTGCAAAGCAATTCATTGAAAATGTTAAGCCAAAAGCTTTAGGTCAAGAAATAATTAGATCTACTTCACCAGGACAAATGGTGGTTAAAATAGTTTACGACGAATTGATAAAATTACTTGGTGAAAAAAACGAAGATATAAATTTAAATGCAGTTCCACCTGTTCCTATGATGTTAGTAGGACTTCAGGGCTCAGGAAAAACAACTACAACTGCTAAATTAGCAAAATTTTTAGAAAAAAATAAAAAAAAGAAAATTATGATGGTTAGTCTTGACGTTTACAGACCAGCTGCCCAAGAACAACTTAAATCTCTTGGTGAACAAAATAATATTTTAACATTACCAATTATTGAGGGACAATTACCGGCAGATATTTGTAGAAGAGCAATTAGTGCAGCAAACTTAAATGGAGCTGAGATAATTCTATTTGATACTGCAGGACGTACTCAAATAGATCTTCAAATGATGAGTGAGATCAAGCAAATAGAAAGCATAATTAAACCAACAGAAACTTTTCTAGTTGCAGATTCTTTAACAGGACAAGTTGCAGCTGAAGTAGCAAAAGAATTTAAAAATACTGTAAACCTTACAGGTATAATTTTAACAAGAGCAGACGGAGATGCCAGAGGAGGAGCAGCAGTAAGCATGAAATATGTTTCAAATGTTTCTATTAAATTTTTAGGTATTGGAGAAAAAATCGAAAATTTAGAAGTTTTTCATCCTGATAGAATTGCAAATAGAATTCTTGGTATGGGAGATATTGTTTCTCTTGTAGAAAAAGCATCTCAAGATTTAAGTGAGGAAAATTTAAAGAAAACAGAAGAAAATTTAAAAAAAGGTAGTTTTTCTATGGAAGATTATTTAATTCAGTTAAGACAAATGAAAAAAATGGGTGGAATTGAAGGTGTTATGTCTTTTCTTCCTGGAGTTTCAAAAGTAAAATCTCAAATGGATCAAGCTGGCATTGATGAATCAATTATTTCTCAAAATGAAGCAATAATTTTATCAATGACAAAAAAAGAAAGACAGAACCCAAAGATTATTGATGGTTCTAGAAGAAAAAGAATTGCTAATGGCTCTGGAACAGATGTGGCCACTATCAATAAATTGTTAAAACAATTTAAAATGATGTCTGAAATGATGAAAAAGATGTCAAAAGGAAACTTGAAAGGTATTATAGATAAAGGAATACCTCCAGAGCTTTTTAATCAACTAAAATAATAAAAGGAGAATAAATGCTAAAACTTAGATTATCTATGGGAGGAACAAAAAAAAGACCCGTATATAAAATTGTAGTAGCAGACAGTAGGTTTGCAAGAGACGGAAGGTTTATTGAAAAACTTGGTTTTTTTAATCCCCTGCTTCCAAAAGAAAAAAAAGAAAGAGTAGGATTAGAAAAGGAAAGAATTAAATATTGGCTAAGCCAAGGTGCTCAGCCTACAACAAGGGTAGCAAGAATTCTTGGTGAAAACGAAATGATGGAAATGCCTCCGAAGGGTAATAATCCACAAAAAGCTATACCAAAAAAAGATAGAAAAAAAGAAGAAGGAGAAGCAAAAAGTGAAGCTTCAGCTGACGCTCCAAAAACGGAAGAAAAAAAAGCTGACGCTCCAAAAACGGAAGAAAAAAAATAAAAATGTTACTTGCTCGAATATTTACTCTTTATCCAGAATTTTTTCCGGGACCTTTGGGAAAAGGTCTTTATGGCAAAGCATTAGCTGAAAAAATATGGAAACTAGAAACAATAAATATTAGAGATTATGCAAATGACAAACACAAGACAGTTGATGATACTACTTATGGTGGAGGATCTGGAATGTTAATCAAACCAGATGTTCTTGCAAATTCTTTAGACAAAAATTTGAAAACTAAAGAAAAAATAATTTATTTAAGTCCAAAGGGAAAATTATTTAACCAAGAAATGGCAAAAAAAATTTCTAATGAAGAAAATGTTAACTTGATTTGTGGACATTTCGAAGGTGT
>CACFVG010000010.1 GCA_902569725.1 uncultured Pelagibacteraceae bacterium
GAGTTTAGATACAGAAAAAATAAATTTAAAAAAGATGCACTTTATGTTTTTGTATCTCAATCAGGTGAAACAGCAGATACATATGGAGCTTTAGATTTATGCAATAAAAACAATATGAAAACTTGTTCTATAGTAAATGTTGTAGAAAGTTCTATTGCAAGAGATTCTAAATTTGTTTTACCTATCCATTGTGGTCCAGAAATTGGTGTAGCATCTACAAAAGCATTTATAGGTCAAATGCTAGTATTGTATTTATTATGTATTAAAATTGCAAAAGATAGAAAAGATATATCAAAAGATATTTTTTCTAAAAAAATAAAATCTCTTAAATCATTATCTGAATTAATTAAAGAAACTTTAAAAACTGAAAATGAAATTCAATCTATTTGCAATTCATTTACTGAAGCAAAGGGTTCAATGTTTTTGGGAAGAGGATATTCTTTTCCTATAGCTCTTGAAGGAGCATTAAAATTAAAAGAATTAGCTTATGTTCATGCCGAAGGCTATCCAGCAGGGGAAATGAAACATGGGCCACTAGCTTTAATAGAAGATGGAATGCCAGTCGTAGTTTTGGCTCCTAGAGATAAATATTATAAAAAAACAATTTCTAATATGCAGGAGGTGATTGCTAGGGGTGCAAGAGTTCTCTTAATTACAAATAAAAGCAAAGACGAAGTTTATTCAGAAAATATTTGGCAAACAATTGAAGTAGAAAATACTTCAGAAGATTTATTTCCTTTTCTTGTTACAGTTCCATTACAAAAACTTGCTTATTACTCTGCATTAAAAAAAGGATATGATATAGATAAGCCTAGAAATCTTGCAAAATCTGTCACTGTTGAATAATCAATAAACTCTGCTAGAACACTCTAAGGTTGAATATGAAAAAATGGAAAACAAATAGCTGGAGAAATTATCCTGTAAAACACATTCCTACTTATGGGAATGAAAAAGAACTTAATATGGTTCTTGGAAAAATAAAAGATTTTCCTCCTTTAGTGTTTGCTGGAGAAACAAGGCATTTAAAACAACAACTTGCTGATGTTGTAGATGGAAAAGCTTTTCTATTACAGGGAGGAGACTGCGCTGAAAGTTTTGCTGAGTTTAATCCAGATAATATTAGAGATTATTTTAAAGTTATGTTGCAAATGTCTTTGGTTTTAACTTATTCAGCATCTTTGCCAGTTGTTAAACTAGGAAGAGTTGCAGGACAATTTTCTAAACCAAGAAGTGCACCAACTGAAAAACAAGGCAATATTGAATTACCAAGCTATCTTGGTGATAATATAAATGGTATAGAATTTAATAAAAAAGCAAGAATACCTGATCCAAAAAGATTATTTAAAGCTTATTCTCAAGCTGCATCAACATTAAACTTAATAAGAGCTTTTTGTCATGGTGGATTTGCTGACTTAAAAAAAGTACACCTATGGAATTTAGGTTATATTAAAAAAAGTCCACAGGCTAAAAAATTTAAAGAATTAGAAGATAAAATTGCAGATGCATTAGCCTTTATGGATGCATGTGGAATAAATTCAGATTTTAATAGAAGACTAAAAACAGTTAACTTTTGGACTTCTCACGAAGCTTTACTACTTCCTTTTGAAGAAAGTATGACAAGAATTGATTCAACAACAGGTGAGTACCATGATACATCGGCGCACTTTGTATGGATAGGTGATAGAACAAGACAGTTGAATGGTGGCCATGTCGAATTTTGTAGAGGGATTGAAAATCCAATTGGAATTAAATGTGGACCTACATCAAAACCAGAAGAAATAGTTAAAATTTGCAATGTTATAAATCCTAAAAATGAAAAAGGAAAAATAACTTTAATTTCTAGATTTGGTCATGAAAATGTTGGAAAATTTTTACCAAAACTAGTTAGAACTATTAAAAAAGAAGGTTTAAATGTTATTTGGTCTTGTGATCCTATGCATGGAAATACTGTTAAATCTTCTACAGGTTTTAAAACCAGACCATTTAACAATGTTTTAAAAGAAGTTAAAAATGTTTTTGCAGTGCATCAAAGCGAAGGATCTTATGCTGGAGGATTACATATAGAAATGACTGGGCAAAATGTCACCGAATGCACAGGTGGTACACAAAAAATTTCTGATAAAGATTTATCAAGTAGATATCGTACACATTGCGATCCAAGATTAAATGCTAATCAGGCATTAGAACTGTCATTTTTAATTTCCGATGAAATTAAAAAAAATTCCATTTACGCACGAAGTGGAATTAGAGCGGTTTCTTAACGCATTTATAAAAGAAATCTTTTAACGTATATTTGAATAATGGAAGTAAATAAAAAAGTCATATTTATAAAAGATTGGATTTTGAATTATGTAAATTCAATGCCTTCAAAAGCCCAATCATTAGTTATTGGTATTTCAGGAGGAATAGATTCTTCAGTCACAAGCACCTTATGTGCTATGACTGGTTTGAAAACTATTGTATTAACAATGCCAATCAAACAAAATAAAGAACAGAATGACCTAAGTCTTTTGCATAAGAAATGGTTAAGCGAAAAATTTAATAATGTACAATCTCATTCGTTAGAGCTCGATAATGTATTTAATAGTTTTGAAAATACATTGTCAGAATTTAAAAGTGAACATGGTATGGCAAATTCAAGAGCAAGGTTTAGAATGACAACACTCTATCAAGTAGCTGCAGCAAATAAAGGAATTGTAGTTGGCACAGGAAATAAAGTAGAAGATTTTGGTGTAGGTTTTTATACAAAATATGGAGATGGTGGTGTTGATATTTCACCAATTGCCGATTGTACAAAAACTGATGTCTGGGAACTTGGAAAAGAATTAAAAATAGCCGAAGCAATAATTAAAGCAAAACCAACAGACGGTCTATGGGATGATGGAAGAACCGATGAAAGTCAATTAGGATTAAAATATGAAGAAGTAGAAGATGCTATGAATAACCCAGATTCCCCTAATTATGAAAAATACATAAAAATTAGAAAATTAAATCTTCACAAAATGGAGCCAATTCCAGTTTGCAAGATTCCTAAGTAATCTAAAAGATTCACAAACATCAAATTAAAGTATATTTCTAGAATAATGAATAAAGATATTTTTTTAACAAATAGCCTAGGCAACAAAAAGGAAAAATTCACACCAATTGATCCAAAAAAAATTGGAATGTATGTTTGTGGACCAACTGTTTATGATAATCCACATATTGGAAATGCAAGACCTTTGGTTGTATTCGATATTCTGTTCAAAATTTTAAAATGTAGATATGGAAATAATTCAGTTAGCTATATAAGAAATATTACAGATATTGATGACAAAATAATATCTTCATCAATCGAAAAGAATATTCCAATTGAAAATCTTACAAAAAATATTACGGATATTTTTCACCAGGATTGTAAATATTTAAATTGTGAAGTTCCTACAAACGAACCAAAGGCAACTGAAAATATTTCATTAATGATTGAAATGATTAATAAACTTATTCAAAATAAAATTGCATATGAAATTAATAAACATGTTTATTTTGAAGTAAAAAAATTTAAAGATTATGGAAAATTATCAAATAAAAATTTAGATGAATTAATTGCAGGTGCAAGAGTGGAGATTTCAGAAAACAAAAAAAATCCAGCTGATTTTGTTTTATGGAAACCATCAACGGAAAATGAACCGTCATGGGATTCTCCGTGGGGAAAAGGTAGACCTGGTTGGCATCTTGAATGCTCGGTAATGTCAAAAAAATTTTTAGGTGATAAATTTGATATTCATGGAGGAGGAATGGATTTAATTTTTCCACACCACGAAAATGAGATTGCACAATCTAGATGTGCCAATGAAAATGAAACATTTGCTAATTACTGGGTTCATAACGGATTTTTAACAATCTCAAGTGAAAAAATGTCTAAATCCCAGGGCAACATTTTAAAAATTGGAGACTTTAAAAATAAAGTAAGTGGTCAGGTGTTAAGATTAGCTTTGATTAGTGCTCACTATAAACAGCCTTTAGATTGGAATGATAAGCTTTTATCTGAATGTGAAAAAACAATTAACAAGTGGTACGAAAGCTATATTGATATTAAAAAACAAGCACTGATTCCTGAAGACTATCTTTCTCCACTGTATGATGATTTAAATACACCAGGTTATATTGCTAATTTACATAAATTATTTGAAAAATCTCAAAAAGGCTCGAATAAAGATAAAGAAATATTTGTTTCAGCGTGTAATTTTATTGGTCTACTAAATGAAAATAAAAATTCATGGGTTCAATTTAAGCAAAGTAAGTCAAAGATTTCTGAAGATGAAATTAAACAAAAAATTGCTGAGAGAAATAAAGCTAGAAAGAATAAAGACTATAAATCTGCTGACGAAATAAGAAATGAATTATTAGACAAAGGAGTTTTAATTGAAGACAAAGATGATAAAACCCTGTGGAAATTTAAATGAGTAAAGAAAAAATATATATTTTTGATACCACATTGAGAGATGGGGCACAAACACAAGGTGTTGATTTTTCAATAGATGATAAATTAAAAATAGCAAAATCTTTAGATGATTTAGGAGTAGATTATATAGAAGGAGGTTGGCCAGGTGCTAATCCCACAGATACTGAGTTTTTTCAAAAAAAAATTAAATTTAATAATTCAGTATTAACAGCCTTTGGTATGACAAAAAGATCAGGCAGAAGTGCTGATAATGATCCAGGACTTTCATCAATTTTAAATAGCAATACACCAGCTGTATGCTTAGTTGGCAAATCTTGGGATTTCCATGTTGATGTTGCATTAGGAATATCAAATGAAGAAAATTTAGAAAATATTTCAGAAAGTGCAAAACTTTTTGCGAAAGAAAAAAGGGAATTTATGTTTGATGCAGAACATTTTTTTGATGGTTTTAAAAATAATAAAGAATATGCACTTTCATGTATAAAATCAGCATACGATAATGGAGCTAGATGGGTTGTACTTTGTGATACAAATGGTGGAACCTTGCCTAATGAAGTTACAGATATTGTAAATGAAGTTATTAAATCAGTACCAGGAAAAAATATTGGTATTCATGCTCATAATGATACAGGAAATGCTGTTGCTAATTCACTAGCAGCAGTTTTATCAGGTGCTAGACAAATACAAGGAACGATTAATGGATTAGGTGAAAGATGTGGAAATGCAAATTTAATGTCTGTGATTCCAACTTTACACTTGAAAGAAACTTATTCAAATAGTTATGAAACAAATATTAAAAAAGAAAATATTAGTAAATTAACTCAGTGCTCAAGATTACTTGATGAAATATTAAATAGAAAACCTAATCAACATTTACCTTATGTTGGAGCTGCTGCCTTTTCACATAAAGGTGGTTTGCATGTTTCTGCTGTACAAAAAGATCCAAAAACATATGAGCATATAAAACCTGAAGATGTAGGTAACGTAAGAAATATTGTAGTTTCTGATCAATCTGGAAAATCAAATATAGTTTCAAGGTTAAAATCTATTGGAATTGACTTTAAACAGGATGATCCAAAAATAAAAAAACTTTTAGAAGAAGTTAAGGATAGAGAATTCATCGGTTACAGCTACGATGGTGCAGATGCATCTTTTGAACTATTAGCAAGAAGAATAATGGGAGAAATTCCAAGGTATATCTCAATTAAAGAATACGATGTTTCTGTAAAAAAAAATAGCTCAGGAGAAATAGTTTCTTCCGCAAAGGCACAGTTAGAAGTTGATAAGAAATTAATTCTTTGTGAAGGAGAGGGCAATGGTCCTGTCCATGCACTTGACAATGCAATAAGAAAAAATGTAGATAAACTTGCAAAATATTCTCAGTATTTAAAAGATTTAAAACTAGTAGATTATAAAGTTAGAATTCTTAATACTGGAACGGAGGCTGTAACAAGAGTTTCAATTGAGAGCACAGATTCAAAAGGTAAAAACTGGTTTACAATTGGAGTTTCTCCAAACATCATCGATGCATCATTTAAAGCACTTGTTGATAGTTTAGATTATAAACTGTTTAAGGATAAAGCACCTGCAAGCCTTTAATGTTTAATAATATTTCTTTCATTTTACATAAGCCTCAGTTATCAGAAAATATTGGTGCTTGCGCTAGAGCAATGAAAAATTTTAATTTTTCTAAATTAGTTGTAGTTAACCCCAAACCTATTTTTCCAAATGATAAAATAATCGCTACTTCAGTAGGGGCTCAGGAAATTATAAAAAAAAGCAAGGTGTATGATTGTTTAGAACCTGCAATAAAAAATATTGATTTGTTAATTTCAACAACCGCAAGATTTAGAAATAAAAATATTAAGCATATTAAGTTAAATGAATTAGGCAAAATAGATTTTAAAAAAAAGATTGGTTTTTTATTTGGACCTGAGGCATCTGGTTTATCAAATGATGAAATTAGTTTTTCTAATTATGTACTGCAAATACCCAGCAATCCAAACTTTAAATCTTTAAATTTATCACATAGTTTAATAATTGTAGCTCAAACTGTTTTTCAATTACTAAATATAAAAAAATCAAAATATTCTAAATCTAAGAAAATTAAATCTGCATCTAAAAAAAATATTCAAGCAATGACAAATTTATGTATTAAACATCTTGAAGAAATAAATTTTTTCAAACCAGAAGAAAAAAAGCCAAAAATGTTAGAAAACTTAAGAAGTATATTTTACAAAATGGATTTATCTGAAAAAGAAACTCGTATTTTATCAAGTGTATTTGCCAGTTTAGCAAAAAAAAAGGCTGATTGACAAAATTAATCTTAAGTTTATAAAGCGTTCTATTAAATGACAAAAAGATTAAACTCTAAACATAAAGTTGATAGAAGATTGAAAGTAAATCTATGGGGAAGACCGAAAAGTCCTTTTAATAGCAGAGCATACCCCCCAGGACAACATGGTCAAACAAAATCAGCCAAGCCATCAGATTACGGAATTCAATTAAATGCAAAACAAAAATTAAAATCATATTATGGTAATATAAATGAAAGACAGTTTAGAAATATTTATAGAAAAGCTATAATGAAGAAAGGTGATACAGCAGAAAATTTAATTGGCTTACTAGAAAGAAGACTTGATGCTGTCATATATAGATCTAAACTTTCAAATACAATTTTTTCATCAAGACAGTTAATTAATCATGGTCATGTAAGAGTAAATGGAAAAAAAGTTAATATTTCAAGCTATCAGGTTAGAGAAGAAGATAATATAGAGATTAGAGATAAATCAAAACAATTAGCTTTAATCGATATAGCTCTTGCTAATAAAGAAAGAGAAGTACCAGAATATTTACAATTAGACGAAAAAAATAAAAAAGTAAAATTTGTAAGAGTACCTAAATTTGAAGAGGTTCCTTATCCTGTCGTAATGGAGCCAAACCTAGTAATAGAATATTATTCCAGATAATTATTTTTTAAAATTAATCCCTTTATCTTCAAAAACTTTTTTAAGTTCTCCGTTTTCATACATTTCTTTTATTATATCGCAACCACCCAAAAATTCCTTCTTAATATATAACTGAGGTATTGTTGGCCAATCACTAAATTCTTTTATTCCTTGTCTTAGCTTTTGATCTTCTAAAACATTAACGCCTTTAAAATTTACTTCTAAAATTTTTAAAATGTTAGAAACAGCCATTGAAAAACCACATTGAGGAGCGTCCGGAGTTCCTTTCATAAAAAGGCAAACTTCATTACTTTCAATTTCTTTACTGATTAATTCATTTGTTTGTTGATCCATATTATTCCTTTGTTTTAATTGCTAACGCATGCAGCTCGTTTCCCATTCTTCCCTTTAACGAATTGTATACCATTTTGTGTTGTTCAATTTTACTTTTTCCTGCAAAAGTAGACGATGTAACTGTCGCAGAGTAATGGTTGCCATCCCCAGCTAAGTCTTGAATTTCAATTTTTGCATCTGGCATCGCATCTTTAATCAATCTTTCAATTTCTTTTAAATCCATTGCCATATTATTTATCCATATATTCTTCTAACCATTTTTTATTAGATTCAATTAAATCGTCAATATGTAGAATTGGCTCTTTATCAACTATTATCTCATTTTCAGTAACAATTCCAATATCATCATAATGTACTGAATTATCTTTTAAAATCTTTTGTACTTTTAAGAGATTATTTGGTTCAATTTCAATAATATACCTTCCTTGATCTTCACTAAAATAATAATCAAATTTGTTCATTAAAACTTTAAGCTTATTAAGTTTAAAGCCTTTTTTACCTTTCATTGCCATTTTTGAAACTGCCGTGATAATTCCTCCTAAAGATACATCGTGAGCTGACTTAATTAATCCTTCTTCTATTAATTTTAAGGTAGTTTCACCATTATTTTTTTCATTAAATAAATTTACAACTGGTGGAGGACCTTTTTTTTCATTTAAAATATTTATTGCAAATACGCTTTGATCTATATGACCTTCAGTTTTTCCAACAACTATAATTAAATTATTATTTTTTTTGAGGTCCATAGTGATCATTTTTTTATAATCTTTAATTAAACCAACTCCTCCAATAGCAGGAGTAGGCTTAATTCCCTTACCCTTTGTTTCATTGTAAAAAGATACGTTTCCAGAAACTATAGGATAATCTAAAAATTTACTTGCTTCATTAATTCCTTCAACACACTCAACAAACTCACCCATATTTTCTTCTTTTTCAGGATTTCCAAAATTTAAGCAATTTGTAATAGCAATTGGTTTAGATCCACATGAAATTAGGTTTCTCCAACTTTCGCAAACAACTTGCTTTCCACCTGTAAGAGGATGAGCGTAACAATATAAAGCAGAAGAATCTACTGATGCTGCAACAGCTTTATTTGTGCCATGAACCCTTACCACTCCAGAGTCAGAGCCAGGTTTTTGAATTGTATCTCCCATAACTGTATGATCATATTGTTGCCAAATCCATTTCTTGCTTGAAATATTTGGCAATCCTAATATTTTTTTAAGAACTTCAGTAATTTTTAATTTTTTAAAATTATCTTTTTCAAACTTTATTTTTTGTGGAAGTTTTGTTTTTTTCCACTTTCGATCATATACAGGTGCATTTTCTGCCAAAATATTAATAGGAATTTCTGCAACTTTATTATTATCAAAAAATAGTTCAATTTTTTTTGTATCAGTGGTCTTTCCTATTACTGCAAAATCTAAATTCCATTTATCAAAAATCTTTTTTGCATCATCTTCTTTTCCATTTTCTAGTACAATCAACATTCTTTCTTGGCTTTCGGAAAGCATAATTTCATAAGGTGTCATTTTTTCTTCACGGCATGGAACTTTATTAAGATTTAACTCTATACCTAAATTGCCTTTTGATGCCATTTCAATACTTGATGATGTTAATCCTGCAGCTCCCATATCTTGAATTGATATAATTGATTTTCCTGCCATTAACTCTAAACAAGCTTCCAATAATAATTTTTCTGTAAAAGGGTCTCCAACTTGAACTGTAGGTTTTTTTTCTTCTATTTTTTCATCAAATATTGCTGAAGCCATACTTGCACCATGGATGCCATCACGTCCAGTTTTTGATCCAACATAAATTACTGGTTTATCTATGCCTGCAGCTTTCGAGTAAAAAATTTTATTTTTATTAACTAAGCCTAAAGTCATTGCATTAACTAAAATATTTCCATTATAAGATTCATCAAAATTTGTTTGACCGCCTATAGTTGGAATGCCCATACAATTTCCATAACCTCCTATACCTTTTACAACTCCTCTTAATAAATTTTTTGTTTTAGGATGTTGTGGTGAACCAAAATGTATTGAATTTAAGTTTGCAATAGGTCTTGCACCCATTGTAAAAACATCTCTCATTATACCTCCGACACCAGTAGCTGCTCCTTGATAAGGTTCTATAAATGAAGGGTGGTTATGACTTTCAATTTTAAAAACTATCGCGTCATCATCCTCAATATCAATAACTCCAGCATTTTCACCAGGACCTTGAATAACTTTTTTTCCTTTTGTATTTAGTTTTTTTAAATGAATTCTTGATGATTTGTATGAACAATGCTCATTCCACATTGCAGAAAAAATTCCAAGTTCAGTTAGGTTTGGTGTTCTTTTTAATAAATCACAAATTTTATTAAATTCTTCTTTTTTTAAACCGTGATCAACTGCTATCTGTTCGTTAACTTCCATTATTTTAAATTTTCAAATAAGCTTTCAAAGAAAAAATTTCCATCATTACTTGAAAGATACTTATCAATCATTCTTTCAGGGTGTGGCATCATACCTAAGATATTTTTTTTTTTACTAAAAATTCCAGCAATGTTATTTAATGCTCCATTTGGATTAAATTGATCATCTTCCTTCCCCTTTTCATTGCAATAGGTGACTGCAATTTGATTATTATCATTTAAGGACTTAATTTCTTCATCTGAACAAAAATAATTTCCTTCATTATGAGCAATATGTAATTCTAGAATTTCCTTTTTGATATTTTTAAAATATTTATTTTCCTTATTATTTATTTTCACATGAACATTTTTGCATATAAATTTTTGATATTTATTTTGTAAAAGTACACCTGGTAACAAACCAGTCTCTGTTAGTATTTGAAATCCGTTACATATACCTAATACTAAGCCTCCTGAATCTGCAAACTTAAAAACTGATTTAATTATTTTTGACTTGGCAGCAATACTTCCACAACGTAAGTAATCTCCATATGAAAAACCACCAGGCAGAACAATTAAGTCACTTTTAGGAATTTCTAGATCATCGTGCCAAACCATTTGGTTTTTAAAACCAATTTTTTTTAGCGCTACATCCATATCTCTATCACAATTAGATCCTGGGAAAATTATTACTGAAGATTTCATTAATTTTATAAAATTTTATAATCTTCAATTACTAGATTAGCTAAAAGTTTTTTACACATTTCTTCTACTTTAGCTTTTGCTTTTTTTTCATCTTCTAAGTTAACTTCGATATCAAAATATTTTCCTTGTCTAACTTGCTTTACGTCTGAAAAGTTCATTCCATTTAAGGTTTGTTGTATAGCTTTACCTTGAGGATCAAGCACTCCTTCTTTTAGAGTAACAATTGCTTTTATTTTCATTTATTTTTTTTAATTTTAACTGCTTTTGGTTTAGAGAATTTAATTGGTCTAATATTGTTAGATTGTTCATGTAAAATTCCAAGCCTTCTAGCAATTTCTTGATAAGCATTAATCACATTACCTAAATCTTTTCTAAATCTATCTTTATCTAATTTTTTGTCTGTATCGGCATCCCATAATCTGCATGTATCAGGGCTAATTTCATCAGCTAAAATTATTTTTCCATCAGATTTTCTTTTTCCAAATTCAAGCTTAAAATCAACTAATTTAACTCCAACACCTTTAAACATTCCTTGTAAAAAATCGTTAATTCTTAAACATTGTTCAGATATCAAATCTATTTCAAGAACAGAGGCCCATTCAAAAGCATATATATGTTCTCTTGACACCAATGGGTCACCAAGTTCATCGTTTTTATAACAAAATTCTATTAATGGTTTTTTCAATACTGTTCCATCTTCAATACCAAGTCTTTTTGTCAAAGAACCAGTAGCAATGTTTCTTACCACAAATTCAATTGGTATAATGTCAACCATATCAATCAATTGTTCTCTCATATTAAGTCTTTTAATTAAATGATTTTCAATTCCGACTTCTTTTAAGGAAGATAAAATATGCTCTGATATTCTATTATTTAGAATTCCTTTTCCTTCTATATTTGCTTTTTTTTGATTGTTAAACGCAGTCGCATCATCTTTAAAATGCTGAATAACTAAGTTTTTTTCAGCTGAAGCGAATAAAATTTTTGCCTTACCTTCGTAAAGTTTTTTACCTTTTTTCATTATTTAAATACTCTTCTAAAAATTAAATTTACATTTTTAAAATGAGAAGAGTAATTAAATATTGAATTTAATTTAGACTTGCTAATTTTACTCATTATTAATTTATCTTTTGATATTAAATCAAACAAAATTTTATTTTCAGAAAAACATTTTTTTGAATGTGATTGAACAATCTTATAAGATTTTTCTCTACTCAATCCACTTTTTGTGAGTTCTAACATTATTTCTTGAGAAAAAATTAAACCTTTTGTTAAATTAATATTTTGAATCATTTTTTTTGGATAAATTATCATTTTATCTAAAATATTTGCCAACCTATTTAAAGCAAAATCTAAAGTAATATTTGCATCAGGACCTATATTTCTCTCAACACTAGAATGCGAAATGTCTCTCTCATGCCATAGCGCTATATTTTCTAGCGCAGGTGTTACGTAACTTCTTACCATTCTAGATAATCCAGTTAAGTTTTCACTTAGAATAGGGTTTTTTTTATGAGGCATTGCAGAAGATCCTTTTTGATCTTTCGAAAAGTATTCTTGTAATTCATAAACTTCAGATCTTTGAAGGTGTCTAATTTCAGTTGCTACTCTCTCAACTGATCCAGCAATAATTCCTAAAACAGAAAAATAAAATGCATGTCTATCTCTTGGAATTATTTGTGTTGATATTGGCTCTACCTTTAAACTAAGTTTTTTTGCAACATGCTTTTCTACATTTGGATTTATATTTGCAAAAGTTCCAACAGCTCCTGAAATAGCGCAGCTAGAAACTTCATCGACTGCATCAACTAATCTTTTTCTATTTCTTTTAAATTCTTCATAAAATGATGCCAATTTTAATCCAAAAGTAATTGGTTCTGCGTGAATTCCATGACTTCTTCCAACACAAGGTGTAAACTTATATTTTTTTGCCTGTCTTTTTAAAACTTTTAAAATTAGATCTAAATCTTTTAATAATATTTTTCCTGATTGAATTAATTGAATATTAAAACTTGTGTCTAGTACGTCTGATGAAGTCATTCCTTGGTGGAGATAACGACCTTTAATTCCTACTTTTTCAGTAACCGAAGTTAAAAATGCAATTACATCATGTTTTACTTTAGTCTCGATATTATGAATTCTTTTTACATTTATTTTTGCTCTTTTTCTTACAGCTGAAGAAACACCTTTTGGAATTTGACCTAATTTTTCCATCGCTTGCGCCGCTGCTATTTCTACATCAAGCCAAATTTTATATTTGTTCTCTTCAGACCAAATTTTTGTGAGTTCTTTTCTTGAATATCTATTAATCATTAATTATTTGTATGGAGGCTTAGAATAACCTTTAACAGATTCTGTAAAGATTTCATATCCATTTTCAGTAATTCCTACAGTATGTTCAAACTGTGCTGATAATGATTTATCTTTAGTGACAGCTGTCCATCCATCATTTAATACTTTTACATCATATTTTCCAAAATTAATCATTGGCTCTATTGTAAAAGTCATTCCAGGATAAACCTTAATTCCTGTATTTTTTTTCCCATAGTGCAAAATATTTGGAGGCTCATGAAATGTTGTACTTATTCCATGACCACAAAAATCTCTTACAACACTAAAACCTTTTTCTTCAACATAAGATTGGATTTCATAACCAATGTCACCCAAACTTAATCCTGGTTCTAAAATATTGATAGCTTTCATCATTGAATTATAAGTTGCATCAATTAAATTCTTAGATTTAATTGAAACTTCACCCACAGTATACATTCTACTTGTGTCACCATAATGGCCATCTAATATTGCTGTTACATCAATATTTATAGCATCACCTTCATCTAAAATTCTATCTGATGGTATTCCATGACAAACAACATAATTTAATGAAGTACATAAAGACTTTTTAAAACCTCTATAAAATTGTGGTGCAGAATAAGCTCCATGATCTTTTATAAATTCATACCCAAGATTATCCAACTTGTCTGTTGATACTCCCGGTTTTATATGATCAGTTAGCATATCTAAAGTTCTAGCAGCTAAATTCCCAGCAGCACGCATCTTCACAAATTTTTCTGTATAATCACTCATCAATAATTTTCAATTTTTTATCTATTTTTATTTGCTTAGGATCAATTTTACATTTATAGGCAAGAAATTGAACTCCAGATTTTTTTGCAATTAAATAATTTTCATAATAGTCCCTATCTATATCTTTTGCTATTTTAAAATATTTCATATTTTCAATTTGTACTAAAAATAAAACATATGATTTAAAGCCTTTTTTTGATGCCTCTATTAAAGTTTTAATATGTTTTGTTCCTCTAGATGTAGGAGCGTCAGGAAATTCAGATACTTTGTTATCTCTAAATAGAGTAACATTTTTAACTTCTATAAATATATTTTTATTATTTTTATTTACTAAAAAATCAAAACGAGTTTCTTTATTATAAAATACCTCAGGCTTGATACTCTTTAAATTATTAAACTCTTTAAATGAGTTATTTTTAAGACCTTCGGCAACAATCTTATTTGCTAAATGAGTGTTAACACCAACAAGATTATTTTTAACTTTGATTATTTCCAAAGTATACTTAAGTTTTCTTTTTGGATTGTCATTTTTTGTAACCCAAACATCATTATATTTGTCCAATAATCCCATCATTGAACCAGTATTAGGACAATGTGCTGTAATAATTTCTTTATTTGCTTTGATATCAGCAAAAAATCTCTTATATCTTTTTACAAGTTTGCCTTTAATTAAAGACTTGGTAAATTTCATATTCAAAATATATATAAGAAATGTCTGAAAAAACAAAAATAAATGCTGCAATACTGATTATAGGTAATGAAATTTTATCTGGAAGAACTCAAGATACTAATACAAGTACATTAGCTTTATGGCTAAATTCTATTGGAGTAAAAGTTCAGGAAGTTAAAGTTATTCCTGATGTTGAAGAAACAATTGTTAATTCAGTAAATTTATTAAGAAAACAGTACGATTATGTTTTTACAACAGGAGGTATAGGTCCTACTCATGATGATATTACCGCTGAATCAATTTCTAAAGCATTTAATATTAAGTACGAGATGCACAAAGAAGGTTATAAGCTTCTCGAAAAATATTACAAACCTGGAGAGTTTAATGAAGGTAGACAAAAAATGATTTGGATGCCTGAAAATGCAAAATTAATATTAAATCCAACAAGTGGAGCTCCAGGCTTTAATGTTGAAAATGTTTTTTGTTTACCAGGAGTGCCTTCAATTTTAAAATCTATGTTAGGTAGCTTAAAAAATGAAATAGTAGGGGGAGAACCAATACTAAGTCATACTATTAATCTTCGCACTGTCGAAAGTGAGATAGCAAATTCTTTAACCAAAGTTCAAGATAATAACAAAGATGTTGAAATAGGAAGCTATCCATTTTTTCAAGCAGGTAAATTAGGTGTTTCAATTGTAATTAGATCTGAGGACCAAAAAAAAATTGATGTTTGTAATTCGCAAATACTAGAATTTGTTAAAGAAAAAAAAATAGAAGTAGTAAAAAGAGATTAATATGCTTTATTTTGCATACGGAAGCAATCTTAACCATCAACAAATGGAAAATAGGTGTGATGGAGCTAAATATTTAAAGTCCTATACACTAAAAGGGTATAAACTTTGTTTTAGCCATAAAACTCAAACATCGGTTTATGGGCATGCAAATATTATTAAAAGTAAAAATTCAAAAGTTCCAGGAGCAATTTGGAAAATTACAAAGGCTGACGAAAAAGAATTGGATGGCTACGAAGGTGTTGATTACAACTATTATTCAAAGCATTATTTATCAATAAATGGCAATAAAACTTTAGTATATATTCAAAATATTTATTATCTTCAAAAACCTAGTTCATCATATTTACATACAATTATACAAGGTTATAAAAACTGTGATTTAGATTTAAACTATTTAAAAAGAAAGATCTCAAACTACACTGTAAATTACATTATAAATTGGTAGACATAAAGGACTTAAAATACTTGCCACTTACGAACTAATTAGTAGAAATAAAGAATCTTAAATTAATATGAAAAATAAAAAAAATGCGATTAAAGTCATCGATCTATTTTCTGGTTGTGGAGGTCTGAACGAAGGTTTTAAAGATGCAGGTTTTAAAACAACAGTTTCTAATGATATTTGGGAACCAGCAGGAAATACTTTTAGCAGAAACAACAAAGACTCTAATTTTATTTTGGGTGACATAACTCAAAAGAAGATAAGAGAAGATATAATTAAATACGGAAAAGGTTCTGATGTTTTAGTTGGTGGCCCTCCATGTCAAGCTTATAGTATGGCGGGTGCAAGAGATGTTGATGATCCTAGAGGCAAATTATTTGAAGATTACGTTAAAATTGTAAAAGCAATCAAACCAAAATATTTTGTTATGGAAAATGTTAAAGGTTTAGTGTCAATGGAACATGACAAAACCAGACTTAATAAAAATGATCAAAAAAAATTAGACAAAATAAAAAAACTTGAAAATAAAAAAAATGAACTTTTACGAAAAAGAAAACAGTCAAAAAATACACCAAAAATTAAATTTACAAAATCGGAAGAAAGTCAATTAGAAGAAATTAAACAAAAATTAAGTGAGGAAAGAAAACTTACCTCCTCTTTAAGGGTTAAAGTTACTGAGACTATAAAAAAAAGATTTTTAAGCTTAGGCTATGATGTTCAAATTAAAGTTTTAAATGCAGCTGATTTTGGAGTTCCTCAAAAGAGACAGAGAGTAATAGTTATTGGTGGATTAGATGGTTATCCTGTGAAATTTCCTGACGAGACTTATAAAGAAAAATCTAATGGAAAAAATTTAGAATTATTCAAAAGTAATTTATCTGATTGGGTAACGGTTAAAGAGGCCATAGAAGATTTAAAAAATTCTCCCGAAGATATTCCCTTTAATCATATATTTACTAAATGTGGACAAGATTTTCAAAAAAAGATCAATAAAACTCCAATAGGAAGAACAGTTTATGGTGGTTTTTCTGATGCTTACTTCAGGTGTTATCCAAATGAACCTAGCAGAACTGTTAAAGAAAATCATGGTGGTGTGTTTATTCATTATGAAAAAAATAGATTTATGACGCCAAGGGAGCTTGCGAGGCTTCAGTCATTCGATGATGATTTTATATTCGAGGGATCTAAAAGCCAAATTTTAGTTCAGATAGGAAATGCTGTGCCACCAAAACTTGGATATCATATTGCCAATGTTTTAAAAGAAAATTTATAATATATTTAGATGATTCTTATTTTTTTTTGAAAATCTCTAATATCGTACCAAAAACATCCAATACAGCCATCTGGTGATTCAAGATAATCTTTTTCACCTTCCGAAAAAGACTTTTCAAAACCTAGAATTTTGGCATCAAACCTTTGATTTGTTTTTTTACAATTTTTACAGAATTGCCTCTTAGCTTTATTCGCGGCTTGACCAAGAGGTTGAAAATCACTGTGCTTTTGAGTTTCTTTATTATTTACTCTAGGATTATTATATCTACCATTTTTATGATCAGCTTCAGGCTTGGTAGTACCTAAAAGAATACATCTTTTTTTATTTATTGAATTTACTATTTCTTTTCTAATACTTTTATTTGGAACTTTATTGAAACCTATACATTTGTAACTTACAATTCTTTTTCCATCTCTTTTAAAATCAAGAATATAAGGAAAGCTATCTTGTCTTCCCCAGCTTAAGCCATTTTCTGTATATAAACTTTTGTATTTTCCGACAAATTCAGACCTATCTACCCATCTACTTTTCCCATTAGAATCAGGTCTAGCTAATTCTTTAAATAGCTCTAGCTTAGTCATAAATAAATTTTACTTATTACTCTTGTTCAATTATAAATATTAGCATAAATACTCATGAAAATCATCAATGCCCTCGTGGTGAAATTGGTAGACACAAAGGACTTAAAATCCTTGCCATTTATGGAGTGCCAGTTCGAGTCTGGCCGAGGGCACCACTAATATGAATAAACCTATAATTATTTCTGACTCAAACAATAAATCATTAAAGATAAAATCTTTTCTTGTAAAAAATTTAAAAAATATATCATACAAATCAAATGTGATAATTGTGATCGGTGGTGATGGTTTTATGCTTAAAACATTAAAAAAAAATAAAGATTCATCAAAATATTTTTATGGAATAAATTCTGGAAATTATGGTTTTCTAATGAATAAATTTTCTCCAAAACACACTATTAAAAATTTTTCAAAAGCTAAAATGGTTACTATTTCACCCTTAGAATTAATTGTAAAAAATAAACAAGGATTAAAAAAGAAATCAATTGCAATTAATGAAGTTTCAATTTTAAGACAAAGTAGACAGGCCGCATCTTTATCCATTAGAGCTGGAACAAAAACAATTATTAAAAAATTAATTTCTGATGGAGTCTTGGTATCAACACCCGCAGGTAGTACAGCTTATAATTTATCAGTTCATGGTCCTATCCTAAGTTTGCACTCAAAAAAACTTTCTATTGCACCAATAAGTGCATTTAGACCTAGGAGATGGAGAGGCAAAATTATAAGTGATAAATCAATAGTAAGTATAAAAAATTTAAATCCAAAAAAAAGACCAATAAGCGCTGTTGCTGATAATTTAGAATTTAGAAATGCAAAAATCATTAAAATTAAAACTAACAATAAAATAAAATTTAACTTACTTTACGATTCAAATAGAAGTCTGCAAAAAAAAATTAAGATTGAACAATTGAGAAGAGAAACTCGTTAGTGGTGCTCCGTAAGGATTCGAACTGCGGACCTATTGATTAAAAATCAGTAAGCGTAAATATTTTTCCTTTCATTATGGTTGATATTACTTAACTTTTAGACACTCGCCTACAAGCATCATCTATAAAGACTACACTTCCTGTCTCACTAATTAGTATAGCGATTTATTTATATAAAAGAGTTCAAAATAATAGAAAAGATATAATACTTGATAGAGATTTATAATTATATAAAATATAACTGTGAAACATAAAAGCTGTTACTGGGATCCAGGCCAAAAAAAAATCATAATCGACGGAAGAAAATATACACCTCACAATCAAAGTACTCATCCCGATGTAATTGTAAGTGCACATTTAGAGGGGGACAACACAGTAGTTGTAACAGTAAAACAATTTAAAACTAGCCCTACAGCAAGTGCAAAAGTAATATTTAAAAATGTTGGGCTCAATAGTACATTGACCGGTGGTACTAAAGTTAGGCTTTAATTATATTTTTTATCAATTTATCAACTATTGAACTTATGTTAATCTAAAAGAAAATTAATAAGTAAGGAGAATAAAATGGCATTAAGATCACTATTCACAAAAGGAATTGCATTAACTTCAGCAGGACGTACAGGAAAACATTCTAGAAAAGCATCTTCTTTAGCCAGACAAGCAATGAATACCTTTAGACAGGCAAGATCACTTAAGGGAGATAAAAAAATTGATAAGATGTTAGATGGTCTTAATTATTTATCAAATTCAGTTCTTGAGGTTTCAGATAGCATAACTCCAATTTCTACAATGAATGCAACAAGTGCCTTATTAGCTGATAATATTCAAAAAATGATAAATCAAAGTCAATTAAATATCATTAGTACTCTTGGAAATAAAAAAATAAAGAGAGCAAGTAAATGACTTTCACAGAGTGGGATAATACTTTAGCAGATTTATAACTATACTTCTATGAAGATTAAATTTGCACTTTAGTTTTTTTTTAAATCCATATTACTTAGTCTTAAGATTAATTGGTATTGGTTTTTATTTATTCTTCATCTAAAAAACCTCTAGAAATTTTTAAGTTTATTGAAAATAAATGAGAGTTTAGTGGTGCCCCCGCACGGATTCGAACCGCGGACCTATTGATTACAAATCAATTGCTCTACCAGCTGAGCTACAAGGGCTTGCTGAATATTTATTAATATTCTTATAACTAATCAAGTCCTTTTTTCCTTTTCATTATATGATGAAAAGCAATGGCTGCACTATTAGATATATTTAAACTTTCAATATTTTGATTAATTTCTATTTTAACTAAAAAGTCAGCATATTTTTCAGTATGTTTTTTAATACCAAAGCCTTCAGAACCAAAAAGAAGAATATTGTTTCCTTTCCAATCAACATCTGTAAAATTTTTATTACTTTTAGAATCAAACCCATATACCCAAAAATTTTTTTCTCTTAAATATTTTAAAGAAGTATTTATATTTGAAACTTTAAAAATATTAATATGTTCCATACATCCACTTGCTGATTTATACATTAACTTACTCTCTTCAGGAAAATGTCTTTCTTTTACTATGATCCCATTCAATTTAAAAGATGCTGCACTTCTAATTATTGAACCAATATTTCTAGGATCAGTTACTTCATCTAAACACGCGAGAGTTAGGTTTTTTTTATCTTTAATAAACTCTTTTAAGATTATATCATCCAAGTGTTCTAATTCTGCAACATAACCCTGATGAAGAATGTCATCATTTCCTGTGTACTTATCTAATTCTTTTTTGGTCTTAAAATATACCTTTATATCTTTTAAAAGATTTATCTTTTGATTTTCTCTATGTATGTTTTTTTTACTTTCTTCAGTTAAAAAGACTCTCAAAACCTTTCGATTTGGATTTTTTAAGGCCTCCGTTACAGCATGTTTGCCAACTATAAAAAATGATCTTTTATTCATAAATTCTATTGTTTTTTATACGTTTTTTTATTTGTTTACTCACTATTTCTCGTATTGCATTTATGCAATAAAAATATATAAACCGCTTGTTGTTTAAAGCTTTATTGAACAAGGGGACGCTTCCCCTGCGAAAAGGAGGGGTACCAAAGCGGTCAAATGGGGCGGGCTGTAAACCCGTTGACTTCGGTCTTCGAAGGTTCGAATCCTTCCCCCTCCACCATTCAATAAAGTTCTAGATAACATTGGAGTGAACTTGGGTGATGCGGGTGTAGTTCAATGGTAGAACGCTAGCCTTCCAAGCTGGATGTAAGGGTTCGATTCCCTTTACCCGCTCCAAAAATTATTAATAAAAAAAAAGGAAAAAAGGTAAAATATAATGTCGAAAGAAAAGTTTGTAAGAAATAAACCGCACTGTAACATTGGTACAATCGGTCACGTCGATCATGGTAAAACAACTTTAACGGCCGCTATAACTAAAGTTCTATCTGAAAGTGGTGGTGCGAATTTTGTTGCTTATGATCAAATAGATAAAGCTCCTGAAGAAAAGGAAAGAGGAATTACAATTTCAACAGCCCACGTAGAATATGAAACTGAAAAAAGACACTACGCACACGTTGATTGCCCAGGTCATGCTGACTATGTAAAAAATATGATCACAGGTGCGGCACAAATGGACGGTGCAATTTTAGTTGTTAATGCAGCTGATGGTCCTATGCCTCAAACAAGAGAGCATATTCTTTTGGCAAGACAAGTTGGAGTTCCAGCAATTGTTGTTTACCTAAATAAAGTTGATCAAGTTAAAGATAAAGAATTGATCGATTTAGTTGAAGAAGAAATCAAAGAATTATTAACTTCATATAAATTTCCTGGAGATAAAACACCAATTATAAAAGGATCAGCATTAGCTGCTGTAGAAGGAAAAGATGATGAAATTGGTAAAAATTCAATTATGGAATTAATGAAAGCAGTTGATGAACATATTCCGCAACCAGACAGACCCAAAGATAAACCTTTCTTGATGCCTGTTGAGGATGTTTTTTCAATTTCTGGAAGAGGTACAGTTGTTACCGGAAGAGTAGAGTCTGGTGTAATAAAAACTGGAGAAGAAATAGAAATAGTTGGTATTAGGGATACAAAAAAATCAGTTTGTACTGGTGTTGAGATGTTTAGAAAACTTTTAGACACAGGTGAAGCTGGTGATAATATCGGAGCACTTTTAAGAGGTGTAGAAAGAGACGATGTTGAAAGAGGTCAAGTTTTATGTAAACCAGGTTCAGTTACACCGCACACTAAATTTGAGGCACAAGCATACGTTCTTAAAAAAGAAGAGGGAGGAAGACACACGCCTTTCTTTACAAAGTATAGACCTCAATTTTATTTTAGAACTACAGATGTGACTGGAGAAGTGGAATTACCATCTGGCACAGAAATGGTTATGCCAGGAGACGATGCCAAGTTTACTGTTAAATTAATTACACCAATCGCTATGAGTGAAAAGTTAAACTTTGCTATTAGAGAAGGTGGAAGAACTGTAGGAGCTGGAGTAGTAACGAAAATTATAGAGTAAGCTCCCATAGGAGTGTAGCTCAATTGGTAGAGCGCCGGTCTCCAAAACCGGAGGTTGGGGGTTCGATTCCCTCCGCTCCTGCCAAATAATGAAAGTATAGATATATGAAAAATCCTTTAAAATTTATACAAGAGGTGAAACAAGAAGCTTTTAAAGTAACTTGGCCCACTGGTAAAGAAACTTTACAAGGGACATTAATGGTTGCTGCAATGGCCATAGTTGCTTCATTATTTTTTTTGCTACTAGATCAGTTTTTAAAGTTTTTCTTAGAACTAGTTTTAAGGATTAGTCTATAAGTTATGAAAAATTGGTATATAGTACAGTCTCATTCAAGCTTTGAGAACAAAGTTGCTCAGCTAATAAAAGAAGAAGCTGAAAAAGCAAAAGTAGCTGAAAAAATTGAAGAAATAGTGGTACCTACTCACGATGTCACTGAAGTAAAAAGAGGAAAAAGAGTACAAAGGAAAAGGAAATATTTTCCTGGTTACGTTTTGATAAAAAGTGAAATGGATAATGATTTATATCATATGATAAAAGGAATAAAAAAAGTAAGTGGTTTTTTAGGAAGCAAAGGTATTCCTGTACCAGTTTCTGATAAAGAGATTGAAAAAATTTTAGGTCAAATCAAAGATGGCGTAGCTCAACCAAAATCCAGCATTGAATATTCGGTCGGTGAAAAAGTACAAGTTATTGATGGACCTTTTGCATCTTTTAGTGGTTTAGTTGAAGATATCGATGAAGAAAAATCTAGACTTAAGGTTTCAGTTTCTATATTTGGTAGACCAACACCAGTAGATTTAGAATATAACCAAGTGGAGAAAGCAAGTTAATGGCAAAAAAAGAAATTAGTGGATATGTAAAATTACAAATTAAAGGTGGACAAGCTAATCCAGCTCCTCCAGTTGGTCCTGCGTTAGGGCAAAGAGGAATAAACATTATGGAGTTTTGTAAGGCATTTAATGAAAAAACTAAAAACTTTATGGGCAAACCAGTTCCAGTAATTATTACAGTATATAAAGATAAAAAATTCGATTTTGTTATTAAATCACCACCAGCATCTCATTTTATAAAAGAAGCTGTAAAGTTAAAAAGTGGATCACAAGAACCAGGTAGAAATATAGTTGCATCTATAACAAAAAAACAACTTGAAGAAATTGCTAAACAAAAAATGGCAGATTTAAATGCACATGATATAGAAGAAGCTTCTAAAATTATTGCAGGCTCAGCTAGATCTATGGGTATCGAGGTAAAAGAATAATGACATCAAAAAGATACAAACAATTACTTGAAACAACTAAACAGTTAAAAGCAGAATTAATAGAAAAATTAATTCCAGATATAAAAAAAAATTGTACTACAAAATTTGATGAATCAATTGATCTAAGTATTCAAATAAATAATAAACAGAAAAAAAGTGAAATAAATTTAAGGACAGTAGTTAATCTACCAGCAGGTTCTGGAAAAAAAATTAAAATTGCTGTAGTTTGTGAAGATTCAAAATCTCAAATTGCAAAAGATGCAGGAGCAGACATTATTGGTGGAGAAGATTTTATTGAAAAAATTAAAGCTGGAGAGTTAAATTTTGAAAAATTAATTTGTACTCCTTCAATGATGATTAAGCTTTCTAAATTGGGAAAAGTACTTGGACCAAAAGGTTTAATGCCAAATCCCAAATTAGGAACAGTCACAGACGATTTAAAAAAAGCTATTTCAGATGCAAAACTAGGTCAAGTAGAAATAAAAAACGACAAAGATGGAAATATAGGTTTAAGTTTAGGAAAAAAATCATTTACAGATGATAAAGTAATTAAAAATTTTACTGCCGTTCTCGATGTTTTAGAAAGAGAAAAAAGTAATCAAACTATTAAGGGTGACTTAATAAAAAGTGCATTTTTAACTTCGACAATGGGAGTTTCGTATAAACTAAAATTACCAAAAAATATTTAATTATTATGATGAATAAAGAAAAAAAACAAAGCTATATATCTGAAATGACTACACAGTTCGATAAATCTGAAGCGGTAATTGTTGCTCACTATCAAGGTTTAACCGTTAATCAATTGGATGAGCTTAGAGCAAAAATGCGCGAACATGGAATAATTTTTAAAATAACCAAAAATAGAATAACCAAACTTGCTCTTGAAAAAACTAGATGTAAAGAATTATCAAATTTATTTACTGGCCCTACAGCTGTAGCTTTATCCCAAGATGCAATTGCTTCAGCAAAAATCCTAACTAACTTCTCTAAAGAAAATAAAAATTTAAAGATTCTTGGCGGAATCATGGGTAATGACATTTTAGATGTAGCAGGTGTAAAAAATGTCGCTACTTTGCCTACATTGGATGAAGCAAGGGCTAAAATTGTAGGTATTTTGAGATCACCAGCTCAAAAAATTGCAAGTATTTTGCTTGCACCTGCCTCAAAAATCGCTATTTTGGCGCTGGAAAAATCAAAAAAATAACCTAGGCAAATTAAAATGGCAGATCTAAATAAAATTATAGATGACTTATCAAGTTTAACTGTTGTAGAGGCAGCTGAACTTTCAAAACAACTTGAAGAAAAATGGGGCGTTACTGCAGCAGCAGCTGTAGCAGCAGCACCAGCAGCAGCAGGTGGAGCTGCGCCAGCAGAAGAAAAAGATGAATTTACAATTGTACTTGCATCAGCTGGTGATAAAAAAATTAACGTGATTAAAGAAGTTAGAGCAGCAACATCACTTGGATTAAAAGAAGCTAAAGATTTAGTAGAAGGAGCACCTAAAGAAGTAAAATCAGGTGTAAACAAAAAAGAAGCTGAAGAAATTAAAGCTAAGTTAGAAGCTGCGGGCGCTAAAGTAGAACTTAAGTAACAATAGAAAGAATTTTAATTGTTGGTTTAGTTGAACCAACGATAGACATTGATGCATTTATCTTTTACTGAAAAGAAAAATATTAGAAAAAATTTTGGTAAGCTTAAAGAAAGCTTGTCAATTCCTAACTTAATTGAAGTACAAAAAAATTCTTATAAAGAACTGACCGAAAGTAATGCTCTTGTTGACCAAAATTTAATAAAAGGTTTTGATAGAGTATTTAAAAGCATTTTTCCTATAGAAGATTTAAATGATAAAGCAACTTTAGAATATGTTTCGTACAGATTAGAAAAACCAAAATTTGATGTAGAAGAATGCATAACTAGAGGACTAACATATTCAGCCGCTCTAAAATGCAAACTTAGGTTAGTCGTTTATGAGATAGATCAAGAAAATAATACAAAAGATATATTATCTGCTAAAGAACAAGAAGTTTATATGGGAGAAGTTCCTATGATGACTAACAGCGGAACTTTTATAACAAATGGAGTTCAAAGAGTTGTAGTAAACCAAATGCATAGAAGCCCAGGTGTATTTTTTGATCATGATAAAGGAAAATCACACGCTAGCGGAAAACTTCTTTTTAATTGCAGAGTTATACCAAATAGAGGTTCATGGTTAGATTTTGAATTTGATGTAAAAGATTTTTTATACTTTAGAATTGATAGAAAAAAGAAAATTTTTGTTACAACTCTTTTTCAGGCATTGGGTTACTCAAAAAGCGATATAGTCAATGAATTTCACGAAAAAGAAAATTATTTGTATGACCACAAGTTAAAAAAATGGAAAACTAAATTTGATCCAGAAAATTACAAGGCTAAAAACTTTTCTGAAGAAGTTGTTGATGCAAAAAATAACAAAATTGTAGTTAAAATTGGTGAAAAAATTAATTTTTTAACAGCAAATAAATTAGCAAAAGATGGTTTAAAAGAAATTTATGTTTCAAATGAATCTTTGTATGGAAAATTTTTACATAAAAGTATTATTGTTGGAGAGGAAACTTTTAATATTGGAACAGAATTAAATGAAGTTATTTTAACTAAATTTATTGAAAATAATATAGATTTAATTGAAATTTCTAAAACAAATTCGATCAACAAAGGGCCATACATTTTGCAAACTTTATTTAGCGATAAAAATGAAAATAAAAATGATGCTATTACAGAAATATATAAAATGCTTAGACCTGGAGAGCCTCCAACTTTAGAAATTGCAACACAAATTTTTAATAATCTTTTTTTTAGTTCTGACAGATATGATCTTTCAGATGTGGGTAGAGTAAAAATGAATTCAAGATTAAATATGAATTGTTCCGATAAAATAACGATATTGAGAAATGATGATATCATTTCTATTGTTAAAAAAATGCTTGATCTAAGAGACGGTAAAGATGAAGTTGATGACATTGATCATTTAGGAAATAGAAGAGTAAGATCTGTTGGTGAACTTGTTGAAAATCAGGCACGAATTGGTGTTTATCGTATGGAAAGAGCCATAAAGGAAAAAATGACAACATTAGATATTGAGTCAGCTATGCCACAAGATTTAATAAATGCAAAACCTCTTACAGTTTCGCTTAAAGATTTTTTTGCAACTTCTCAATTATCTCAATTTATGGATCAAACAAATCCATTATCTGAGATAACTCATAAAAGAAGAGTTTCAGCTTTAGGTCCTGGGGGACTAACAAGAGAACGAGCAGGTTTTGAAGTAAGAGATGTACACCCAACTCATTATGGAAGAATTTGTCCAATAGAAACTCCAGAAGGACCAAATATAGGTTTAATAAACAGTTTATCTACATACTCTAAAATAAATAAATATGGTTTTATAGAAAGTCCATATAAAAAAGTTAAAAATGGAGTAGTAGAAGATTCTATAGAATATCTTTCAGCAATGGAAGAAACAAAATTTACTATAGCACAAGCTAATTCAATTTTAGATAAAAATGGGAAATTTAAAGAGCAACTAGTATCTTGTAGACAAAATTTAAATTTTATTTTATCAAAGCCTGAAAATATAGATTATATCGATGTATCTCCAAAACAATTAGTATCAGTGGCAGCATCATTAATTCCATTTTTAGAAAATGATGATGCTAACAGAGCTTTAATGGGATCAAATATGATGAGACAAGCTGTTCCATTGCTCAAACCAGAAGCTCCGTTGGTTGGCACAGGTATAGAAAGTGATGTAGCATTAGATTCTGGAGTTACTATAGTAGCAAAAAGAGACGGTGTAGTTGATAAAATTGATGGAAAAAGAATAGTAATAAAGGCGACAGACGAAAAAGATTTTAGCAAATCTGGTGTAGACATATATAATTTACAAAAATTTAAAAGATCGAATCAAAATACATGTATTAATCAAAAACCACTTGTAAGAGTTGGGGATAAAGTTAAACCAGGAGATATTATCGCCGATGGCCCATCAACTAAAATAGGTGAACTTGCTTTAGGAAAAAATGTGACAGTAGCCTTTATGCCTTGGCAAGGATATAATTTTGAAGACTCAATCTTAATATCTGAAAGATGTGTGACAGACGATGTTTTTACTTCAATTCATATAGAAGAATATGAGGTGATGGCGAGAGATACTAAACTTGGAGAAGAAGACATTACTAGAGATATTCCAAATGTTAATGAAGAGTCTTTAAAAAATCTTGATGAGTCTGGGGTAGTATATATTGGAGCAGAAGTTAAACCTGGAGACATCTTGGTTGGCAAAGTTACTCCAAAAGGAGATTCGGCCTCTGGTCCAGAAGAAAAACTTTTAAGATCAATATTTGGTGAAAAAGCTATTGATGTTACCGATACTTCCTTAAAAATGCCAAGCGGAAGTGGTGGCATAGTTGTAGATGTTAGAGTTTTTAATAGACATGGAATTGAAAAAGATGAAAGATCTATTACAATTGAGCGAGCAGAGATAGAAACTGTCCAACAAGATAAAATCGTAGAAGAAGAGATATTAGAAAGAAGCATTAAACAAAGAGCATCTTCAATTATTTCTGGAATTAAATTAAGTAAAAAAATAAAAAATTTAGAAGCTGGAGAAACCCTAAACGAAAAAATAATCAATGATTTAAATATTTTTGATATTTTTAAATTGTCATTGTCAGATCAAAAAAAAATTGAAGCGTTAAATCAATTAAAAGAACAATACAATATTGCTAAAAATGATATTCAAGAAAGATTTGAAGATAAGGTGTTAAAAATTAAACAAGGTGACGATTTACTTCCAAGTGTAATGAAAATGGTCAAAGTTTTTGTTGCTATAAAAAGAAGATTAAGACCGGGTGATAAAATGTCAGGAAGACATGGTAATAAAGGTGTTGTTAGTAAAATTGTTCCAGTTGAAGATATGCCATATAGAGAAAATGGAAAACCAGTTGATATAGTTCTCAATCCTCTTGGAGTACCTAGTCGTATGAACGTTGGTCAAATTTTAGAAACACACCTAGGATGGTCTTGTACTGAATTAGGTGAAACACTAAATAAATTAATAAACGAAAATCAAAAAAATATTGAAAAAAATGAAAAAATTTCTTCATTTTTAAAAGCAGCTTATGGAAAAGAAATTTATGAAGAATCAATTGATAAACTTACAAATCCAGAATTTAAAGATTTGTGTGAAAATATTAAAAATGGAATTCCAATCGCAACACCTGTATTTGATGGCGCTAAAGAACAAGATGTTACAAAAATGTTAGATTTGGCAAAACTTCCAAATTCAGGTCAGACTCATTTATGGGATGGCAGAACTGGAGAAAAGTTTGATAGACCTGTAACAGTCGGAACAATTTATATGTTAAAACTTCATCACTTAGTTGAAGATAAAATTCATGCACGATCAACGGGACCCTATAGTTTAGTTACACAACAACCGCTTGGAGGAAAAGCACAACTTGGTGGACAAAGATTTGGGGAAATGGAAGTCTGGGCTTTAGAAGCTTATGGTGCATCTTATACACTTCAAGAAATATTAACAGTAAAATCAGATGATGTTGCTGGAAGAGTTAAAGTTTACGAAACGATTGTTAAGGGAGAAGAAAATTTTGAATCAGGTATACCTGAGTCATTTAACGTTTTGGTAAAAGAAATCAAATCTTTAGGATTAAATGTAGAATTAAATTAATTATGAAAAAAGAATTAACAGATTTATTTAAAAATACAGAAATTTCTGAATCACAAAATTTTAATAGTATTAAAATAACTCTAGCAAGCCCTGAAAAAATTAAATCTTGGACCTACGGCGAAATTAAAAAACCAGAAACAATAAATTATAGAACATTTAGACCTGAAAAAGATGGTTTGTTCTGTGCAAGGATATTTGGACCTATAAAAGATTACGAGTGTTTATGTGGAAAGTATAAACGAATGAAATTTAGAGGGATTATATGCGAAAAGTGTGGTGTTGAAGTTACAAAATCGAATGTTCGAAGAGAAAGAATGGGTCATATAAATTTAGCAACACCGGTAGCACATATTTGGTTTTTAAAATCTTTACCAAGCAGAATTTCTTTAACAATTGATATGAAACTTAAAGAGGTAGAAAGAGTTTTATATTTTGAAAACT
Source organism: uncultured Pelagibacteraceae bacterium (assembly GCA_902569725.1). GTDB lineage: Bacteria > Pseudomonadota > Alphaproteobacteria > Pelagibacterales > Pelagibacteraceae > Pelagibacter. Next base: position 29,562 of record CACFVG010000010.1, read on the forward strand.
TTATAGTAATAGAACCAGGATTAACAAATTTAAAAAAACACCAGCTATTAAATGAAGAAGAACTTGTAAAATATCAAGATGAGTACGGAGAAGAAGCTTTTACTGCAGGAATCGGAGCTGAAGCAATAATTGAAATTTTAAAATCCCTTAATTTAGAAGAAGAAAAAGCTTTACTAATTAAAACAATTAATGAAACAAAATCTAAAGTAGCCGAGGAAAGATCAATAAAAAGATTAAAATTAATAGAATCGTTTATAGAAACAGGAAATAAACCTGAATGGATGATATTAACTGTAATTCCCGTAATTCCACCAGAGCTTAGACCCTTGGTTCCTCTTGATGGTGGTAGATTTGCTACTTCAGATCTTAATGATTTGTACAGAAGAGTTATAAATAGAAACAATCGTTTAAAAAGACTAATTGATTTAAAAGCTCCAGATATAATTGTACGTAACGAAAAAAGAATGCTGCAAGAATCAGTTGATGCACTTTTTGATAATGGTAGAAGAGGAAGAGTAATAACTGGAACAGGAAAGAGACCACTTAAATCATTAGCAGAAATGCTAAAAGGAAAACAAGGAAGGTTTAGACAAAATCTCTTAGGAAAAAGAGTTGATTACTCAGGAAGATCAGTAATCGTAGTTGGTCCAGATTTAAAATTACACGAGTGTGGTCTACCAAAAAAAATGGCCTTAGAATTATTTAAGCCATTTTTATATGCTAGATTAAATAAATTAGGACTCGCTTCCACAATTAAACAAGCAAAAAAACTAGTAGAAAAAGAAAGAGATGAAGTTTGGGATGCGCTTGAAATAATTGTTAGAGAACATCCTGTAATTTTAAATAGAGCACCAACACTTCATAGATTAGGTGTTCAAGCATTTGAGCCTAAATTAATAGAAGGAGATGCAATTGAATTACACCCATTAACTTGCGCAGCATTTAATGCGGACTTTGATGGTGACCAGATGGCTGTTCATATTCCTTTAAGCTTAGAAGCGCAATTAGAAGCTAGAGTATTAATGATGTCAACAAACAATATTTTAAGCCCATCAAATGGAAAGCCAATCATTGTGCCAAGCCAAGATATGATACTTGGAATATATTATTTATCACAACCCCCTTATCAAGATAAAAAAATAGAAGGTTATTTTGTGAATAATTCAGAAATTGAACATGCGTTAGAGACTGGTCAGATAAAAGTTCATTCAAGAATTGTTTCCAGATTTGTTACTTTAGATGAAAATGGAGACACTAAATTTGAAAAACATATAAGTACAGCTGGTAGATTTTTATTAGCAAATTTATTACCTAATAATGTAAACAATAAATTTTCTTTAATAGACAGACTATTACCAAAAAAAATAGTTTCAGAAATAATTGATCACGTATTTAGATTTTGTGGACAAAAATCTACAGTAATCTTTTGCGATAAGTTAAAAGATTTAGGATTTAAACATGCCTTTAAAGCAGGAATTTCTTTTGGAAAAGATGATTTAGTCATTCCAGAAAACAAAGAACAATTAATTGAAGAAACTAAAAAATTAATAACAGATTATGAAAACCAATATACCGAAGGTCTTATAACTAGAGGTGAAAAATATAATAAGGTGGTCGATGCTTGGTCAAAATGTACTGATAGAGTAGCTGCTGAAATGATGAAAAGAATCTCTGCTACAGAAGTTACAAAAGATGGTTTAAAAATAAATTCTGTATTTATGATGGCTGATAGTGGTGCAAGAGGTTCAGCTGCACAAATGAAACAACTCGCTGGAATGAGAGGTTTGATTGCAAAACCGTCAGGTGAAATTATAGAGTCACCAATTACATCAAATTTTAAAGAAGGTTTAACTGCATTAGAGTATTTTAATTCAACACACGGTGCCAGAAAAGGTTTAGCTGATACAGCATTAAAAACTGCAAACTCAGGTTATTTAACTAGAAGACTTTGTGATGTTGCTCAAGACCTTACGGTTACTAGTGAAAAATGCGACAATCCTGGTTTTATTCAACTATCTGAAATTATTGAAGGTGGTAATGTTATAGTAAGCTTGTCGGAACGTGCTCTTGGAAGAGTAGTAGCTGCAGATGTTAAAAATCCAATTAACGGTGAAGTTATTATAAAAAAATCTAAAATTATAGATGAAGCAGGATGTGAAAAAATAGATGCTGCTGGTGTTAAATTTATTAAAGTTCACTCAGTAATTACATGCAGCTCAAAAGAAGGTATTTGTGCAAGATGCTATGGAAGAGACTTATCGAGAGGAAAAATGGTTCATGTAGGAGAAGCAATTGGAATGATTTCAGCTCAATCTATTGGTGAACCAGGAACACAATTAACTATGAGAACTTTCCACGTTGGAGGTACTGCTTCAATAAAACAAGAATCTCAAATTGTTGCAAAAACTGATGGAATATTGAAAGTCATAAATACAAATTTACTTGAAGATTCAAAAAAGAACATGGTTGTTATGGGACGAAATACAGAACTATCGATCGAAGATGAAAATGGCTTACAAGTAGCATCTTATAAAGTACCTTATGGGTCAAAATTATTTTACCAAAATGAAGATAAAGTTAAAAAAGGGGTAAAAATTTGTGAATGGGATCCTTATACAACACCAGTGATTGCTGAAAAAGATGGTTTAGCAAATTATGTTGATTTGATTGATGGTATATCTTTAGCTGAAACTGTAGATGACACTACTGGAATATCTACAAAAGCAGTAGTAGATTGGAAAACTCAATCAAAAAATACCGATTTAAAACCAAGAATAACTCTGAGAGACGAAAAAGGTAACGTTGTTAAAAAGGCTGATGACAATGAAGCAAGGTATTATTTAGTTCCTGACTCAATTCTTTCAGTTCAAGATGGGCAAAAAATATTTGCTGGAGATGTTATTGCTAGATTACCTAAGGAAACATCAAAAACTAAAGATATCACAGGGGGTCTACCCAGAGTTGCTGAACTATTTGAGGCTAGAAAGGCAAAAGACAGCGCTATCATAGCTGAAAATGATGGTAAAGTTATTTTTGGTAAAGAAGTAAGAGGAAAACAAAGAGTTTCAATTGTTTCAGAATCTGGTGAGTCTTCAAACTATTTAATCCCAAAAGGTAAACATATAAACTTCAATCAAGGAGAAAGTATTAAAAAAGGCGAATATCTACTTGATGGACAACCATTACCCCATGATATTTTGAGAATACTTGGAATAGAGGAATTAACAGATTATTTCGTAAACCAAGTTCAAGAAGTATATAGACTTCAAGGAGTAATAATTAATGATAAACATATAGAAACAATTTTAAGACAAATGCTTAAAAAAATTGAGGTAAAAGAAAGTGGAGATTCAAGTTTATTACCAGGAGAAATTATTGATAGAATAAAATTTGAACAAATGAACGAAAAATTAAAAGCGGAAGGAAAAAAACCAGCTAAAGGTGAGAGGGTCTTAATGGGTATTACTAAGGCATCATTACAAACCGAGTCATTTATTTCAGCAGCCTCATTCCAGGAAACAACTAGAGTATTAACTGATGCTGCAATAAGAGGAAAAGTTGATAAATTATCAGGTTTAAAAGAAAATGTTATCGTTGGAAGACTTGTTCCAGCTGGAACAGGGTCAGTAAAAAATCTTTGGAACAAAAAAGCATTAGATGATGATAAAAAATTTCTTAGCGAACAAGAAGCAATAGAGACCTCAGAAACTCAAGTAAATCAATAAAAATAGAGGTATTTTCTACTCATTTTAATTTGACAAAATACATTTCTATAGTATTTTGGCGATAATTTTTTGGTTGGAATGTAGTACTTCAGTACTAAACGCTGCCATTGATATCATAGTTAATTTCATCAAAAAATTAAAGGAATATTAAATATGCCAACTATTAATCAGTTGTTAAAAAAAAAACGTGTTAAACAAAAATCTAGGGACAAAGTTCCAGCTCTAGAAAGATCTCCTCAAAAAAGAGGTGTATGTGTAAAAGTTTATACTACAACACCAAAAAAACCTAATTCAGCTTTAAGAAAAGTTGCAAGAGTTAGATTATCTAATGGACACGAAGTAACTTCTTATATTCCGGGTGAAGGACACAATTTACAAGAGCACTCAGTCGTATTAATTAGAGGTGGTAGAGTTAAAGATTTACCTGGAGTTAGATATCACATTTTAAGAGGAAATCTTGATACACAAGGTGTTACTGCCAGGAAACAACAAAGATCTAAATACGGTGCTAAAAAAGGTAAATAAATATTATGTCTAGAAAAAGAAAAGCACCAAAAAAAATTCCAGTAATTGATCCAAGGTATAAATCAACAATAATTCCGAAATTAATTAATTCAATAATGTATGATGGTAAAAAAACTGTTGCTGAGAAAATTATTTATGATGCAATTGATAAAATTAAATCTAAATCTAAAGATGAGCCAATTACAATATTTAATGAAGCGATAAACAATTTAAGACCTACAGTTGAAGTTAGATCTAGACGAGTAGGTGGTGCAACATACCAAGTCCCAGTTGAAGTTAAACCAAAAAGATCACAAGCATTAGCCTTAAGGTGGTTGATTGATGCTTCAAGAAAAAGAAAAGATAAGAATATGTCAGATAAAATTTTTAATGAAATTTATGATGCATATCAAAACAAAGGGTCAGCAATAAAAAAAAAGGAAGACACACATAAAATGGCAGAGTCGAATAAAGCTTTTGCTCATTTTAGATGGTAAAAAATTATGCCTAGAACTCATACTTTAGATAAATACAGAAATATAGGGATCATGGCACATATTGATGCTGGTAAAACAACCACTACAGAAAGAATTTTATACTATACAGGAAAAAGTCATAAAATTGGTGAAGTGCACGATGGCGCAGCAACAATGGACTGGATGGAACAGGAACAAGAAAGAGGAATAACAATTACTTCAGCTGCTACAACTTGTTTTTGGAGAGAACACAGAATTAATATAATAGATACTCCTGGTCACGTAGACTTTACAATAGAGGTCGAAAGATCTTTAAAAGTCTTAGATGGAGCTGTCGCAGTTTTTGATGGAGTTGCAGGTGTAGAACCACAATCAGAAACTGTTTGGAGACAAGCCGATAAATACAAAGTCCCAAGAATTTGTTTCGTAAACAAATTAGATAGAACTGGAGCAGATTTTTTCAGATGTGTTGAGATGATAAAAGATAGATTGGGAGCAAAACCCTTAGTTCTACAAGTTCCAATCGGTATTGAAGCTTCATTACAAGGAGTTGTTGACTTAGTAAAAATGAAAGCAATTGTATGGAAAAATGAGGACTTAGGTGCTGCATGGGAAGAAAAAGATATACCTGAAGATTTAAAAGAAATTTGTGAAAAATATAGGCAGGAACTAGTTGAAACAGCGGTTGAGCAAGATGAAAAATTAATGGAAAGTTATTTAAATGGTGATGCTATCAAAGATGAAGATTTAATTAAATGCATAAGAAAAGGATGTTTAAATTTTGATTTTGTACCAGTTTTAACTGGATCTGCCTTTAAAAATAAGGGTGTACAACCTCTTTTAGATGCAGTTGTAGATTATTTGCCTAGCCCTAAAGATATTGGCTCAATCAAAGGTACAAAACCAGGAACTGAAGATGAATTAGAAATGAAATTTGATGACAAAGCACCATTTTCAGCTTTAGCTTTTAAAGTAGCCAACGACCCTTTTGTGGGATCATTAACTTTTATAAGAATATACTCAGGAACTATAAAATCTGGGACTGGAATTTACAACACTTCAAAAGAAAAAGAGGAAAGAGTAGGAAGAATGTTGTTAATGCATGCAAACTCTAGAGAAGATATTAAAGAAGCTAATACAGGAGATATTGTTGCTCTAGCAGGATTAAAAAATACAATTACTGGACATACTTTGGCAGAGGAAGAAAATCCTGTTCTATTAGAACCAATGGAATTTCCTGATCCTGTCATAGAGATCGCCGTTGAACCTAAGACAAAAGCTGACCAAGAAAAGATGGGTGAAGCTTTAGGAAGGTTAGCTAAAGAAGATCCTTCTTTTAGAGTTACCTCTGACGAAGAATCTGGTCAAACAATTATAAAAGGAATGGGTGAACTACATTTGGATATTATTGTTGACAGGATGAAGAGAGAATTTAAGGTTGAAGCTAATGTTGGTGCACCGCAAGTTGCTTATAGAGAAACAATATTGAATTCAGCTGAGTTTGACTATACTCATAAAAAACAAAGTGGTGGCGCAGGTCAATTTGCTAGGGTAAAACTTTCAGTAGAACCATTAGAACCTGGCAAAGGACGTGAAGTTGAAAGTAAAATTAAAGGTGGCGCTATACCAAAAGAATTTATTCCAGGTGTAGAAAAAGGAATAGAAACAATATCCGACTCAGGTATTTTAGCAGGATTTCCAATAATTGACTATAAAGTTACAATTTTAGATGGATTACACCACGATGTTGATTCTAGTGTTCTAGCCTTTGAACTTGCTTCAAGACAATGTTTTAAAGAAGCATGTAACAGAGGAACTCTTAAGCTCTTAGAACCAGTTATGAGAGTTGAAGTTGTTACACCTGAAGATTATATGGGTGATGTAATTGGTGATTTAAACAGTAGAAGAGGACAAATAAATACTCAAGAACAAAGAGGAAATGCCACTGTTATAACTGCTATGGTACCATTAGCAAATATGTTTGGTTACATTAATAGTTTAAGATCAATGTCTCAAGGTAGGGCTCAATATTCAATGTTCTTTGATCATTACGATAAAGTTCCACAAAATGTACAAGAAGAAGTAACAAAAAAAACTGGATAAATAATGGATAAACAAAATATTAGAATTAAACTTAGAGCGTACGATAATAAAATTCTTGATCAGTCAACTGAAGAGATTGTTAATACAGTTAAGAGAACAGGAGCCAATATCAAAGGTCCAATCCCACTACCTACAAAAATTGAAAAATATACCGTATTAAGGTCTCCACATATTGATAAAAAAAGTAGAGAACAATTTGAAACAAGAACACATAAAAGATTAATAGATATTATTGAACCAACACCACAAACAGTCGAAGCATTAATGAAATTAGATTTAGCTTCTGGAGTTGATGTGGAGATAAAAATTTAAATTATTATGAGCGAAATATCTTTATTAGGAAAAAAAATTGGAATGACTAGAGAATTTTACAAAACTGGTCAATCTGTTCCAGTTACAGTTATAAAAATGGAAAAAGGAAGAGTAATAGACGTTATTACAGAAGACAAAAGAGGCTACAAGGCTGTACAGATTGGTTTTGGAAAAATAAAAAATTCAAAAATTTCAAAAGCAATGAAAGGTTATTTTACGAAAAAAAATACTGAGCCAAAAAAAAAATTAAAGGAATTTAGGGTAAAAAATTTAGAAAATTATAAAGAAGGTAATGAATTAGGACTAGAAATTTTTAAAGATGTAAAATTTGTAGATATAAGATCAACAACAATAGGTAAGGGATTTGCAGGAGCAATGAAAAGACATAATTTTTCAGGTTTAAGAGCATCACATGGAGTTTCGATTTCACATAGAGCACACGGATCAACTGGTCAAAATCAAGATCCAGGAAAAGTGTTTAAAAATAAAAAAATGGCTGGTCATATGGGAAATAAATTAAGAACGATGCAAAATATTGAAATTATAAAATCAGATAATGAAAACAATTTACTTTACTTGAAAGGATCAATACCAGGTTCAAAAAATACCGAAGTAATAATTAAAAAATCAGTGAAAAATATAAGAAAACTAACAATTACTGAAAAAATTGCAGAAATAGAAAGATTAAAAAAAATTCCAGATAAAAAGAAAAAATAAAATGAAAATAGAAAAATTATCAATCGATGGAAAAAAAGATTCATTAGAAATAACAGATAAAATTTTTCCATCAAAAATAAACAAAAAATTAGTTAGCAATGTTCTTTACAAAACAAATGCAAATTACAAAGGAAGAAAAGCAAAAACAAAACAAAAAAATGAAATTATTGGGTCAACATCTAAAATATATGCGCAGAAAGGAACAGGTAATGCCAGACACGCAAGTAGAAAAGCACCAATATTTGTAGGAGGTGGAGTTGCACATGGTCCCAAAGGTGAATCAAAATATAAAATTAGAAAACTAAATAAAAGTGAAAAAAAATTAAGTATAGCTACCCTAATATCAGAAAAAAATAATTTAAAAAATTTATTAGTTTTTAATGATTTTGATAAAGAAATAAAAAAAACCAAGGAAATGAATAATATTTTAATTAAGTTTGATGCAAAAAATTCATTAATTATA
>CACFVG010000011.1 GCA_902569725.1 uncultured Pelagibacteraceae bacterium
AAAGATAATTTTGTAATTAAAATTATTAGATTTCAAGAAAAGCTAAAACCAAATATTAAACTTAATATTGATTTTTTCAAAATAGATAGAGTTATCCAGGGATTTTTTCAAAAAATAGAAAATAAAATCCAAGAATTTAAAAAATTAAGATCAGAAGAAAAACAGAGAATAAAAGTCGAAGAATTTGAGAAAGAAGAAAGAGAAAAGAGGGAAGCACAGGAAGAGAAAGAAATCCAGGAAAATTTAATTTTAAAACTTAAAGAAAAAGAATTAAGAGAAGAAAAAAAATTAGAGAGAGAAAGAAATATAGAACTAAAAAAATTTTTAAGACAAGAACAGGCTATAGTAAGAAAAGAACAAGCAGAAAGGCAAAAAAGATTTTTACAGGAACTTAAAATCGAAAAACAAATAGAAAAATTTAGAATTAGAGAAATTAAAGAACTAGAAAAATTAGAAAAAATTTCTTTAAAAGAAAAAAGAGAAGACTATTCAGGCTTGCAAGAAAGGATAGATGGCCTTAAGCAAAAATACCGTCTAATCAGAGATCAAAAAATAAGAGAAAGAGTTGAAGCACTAGGAGTAGAGGTGCAAGAGGGAGACGATAGAGAAATTCTTCTTCAAAAAGAAAAAAATTATAATTTAGAAAGGCAAAAAATTGAAAATGCTTTAGAAAGTTTTTATAGAAGTGCAAATAGTTTAGTTTTTCAGCTTAATAAAAGACATATCACAAGACATATGTCAATTTTTAGGTGCATTGATAGAAGATTTGAAAATGGAGAAGTTTATATCAAATGGGATGAAGTTCCTGATGATGAATGGCTAATATTAATTTATATTAAAGACAACTCTCCAGATAAAGGAATTGTTATTGAAGATAAATCGAACCCAGAAAAAAATATTTCAAATGAGTATAAGCCCAGTGAAATATTTAAAGCTTCTGATATGATGGTGGACTCTCTTACTCAACTACTCGAAAGAGAGAGATCAAAAAAAGATAATTAAAAGCTTAAACTTTTAGTCATTAACGTATACTGAAACACCTCTATTATTAATATCTACGTCAAATTTTTTATGCAAAGGAGGAAATGCTCTTTGAGAGCAGTCTAGTCTATCACAAGTTCTACAAGAAACTCCAACTGGAATTTCAGATTTTTTATCATGAATATCTAAATTTTCTGTATACACAAAATCTTTAGCATATTTGGCTTCACAACCTAGTCCAATTGACAACATACTTTTCTTTTGTCCATATCTTCCAATACCTTTTTCTACAGTTCTTGCAATACAAACATATTTTTCACCGTTAGTCATTTTACTTACAGCTGCTTGGATTACCCCTGGTCTAGAGAATGCCGAGTAAACATTCCATCTAGGGCAAGCCCCTCCATATCTTGGTATTTCAATACCAGATAAAGAAAATCTTTTTGAAATATTTCCTGCAACATCTACCCTTAAAAAATGAAAAGGTACACCTGGTAAGTTTGGATCATTTAAACAAGTCACTCTATGAGTAACTTGTTCAAATGATGTAGCAAATGTATTTTGCAACAGTTCTAAATCATATTTTAATTTTTTACATTCAGTATGAAAAAGTTTATAAGGCATTAAAATTGCTGCTCCACAATAATTTAATAAGGCTACTTGAGTTAATTTTTTAGACTCTTCTGATGGAAAATTAAAAGTTTCAAGAAGTCTATTAATTTCATCTATAGCACCTTCCTGAACAATTTGTGAAGCGGCATGAAGTTTTTTTGTTTCTAGTGAAAGATAATCTGACAATATAAGTTCTTTGTTTTTTTTGTTAAAAACTTTTGAAAATGGTTTTCCATCTTCAGGAATTACATCTTTAACTATAATGCCATACTCTGAATTTAAAAATTTACAAAGAGATATATACCTAGTTCTATTATTTTGCTTAACTCTATCAAATATTTTATTTGCAAAATCTTCTAATTTTGGAAAATAATTTTTATTTTCTTGTAAAAAATCAGAGATAACTTCTCCAGGAAATGAACTTTTTCTGCTATCTACAATCTTTCCTGATAATTTTTCTATTTTATTAACTAGTTCGTGATCCTTTTTTTTTAAAATATCTCCAAGCCTGATTAAGGCTCTACCAATTTTAGGATTAGTGTTTGCCAAATCTTTTACTTCAGGACCCAAAATGTCTAAATCATCAAACAATTTATCATCTAGCAATTCTGATATATTGTTTGCTAAATTTAAGTCGGATTTAATTGCTAGGTCAGATACTTCGATTTTTAGTTCTTGGCAAATTTTTAAAAGTAAATCAGCATCAATTTTTCTTTTTCCACCCTCAATTAAAGTTAAGTAGCTTGGGGAAATATTGAGTTTTTCTGCTAATTTATTTCCTTGGATTCCTAGCTGACGTCTAAATCCTTTAATTTTTGGACCAATTTTTAAATCTAATTGACTCATATTTTACCATATGTAAATTTTGTAAATTATAATTTACAAAAAATTTCCTTTATTTACAGATAAAGTAGCATTTTTTATTGAATTTGTAAATATTGTAAATTAATAAGTTTACATGGATAAAAAATTAACAAATATTAATGAAAAAAGCTTACAGATTACTAATCATCAAGATTGTTCTGAATACAAAAGCAAACCGATCTATCTAAGAGACGACCATTGCGACTGGGGATCAAGCGGCATGAATGAATTCACAGAGCAATTTGGCGATAACAGTTAATATTAATCTTCTAGCAAATAAAATCAAAAAAAGGCGTAATAAAAATGTCAGCTGAAAATATTTCATACGATTTAAAAAGATTTGCTGGAATTAAACGCGATTATAAACCTGAGGAAATAGAGAGACTTAGAGGTTCAATTAAAATTGAATACTCTTTATGCAAGCAACAATCAATTAAGCTATGGAAATTGCTAAACTCCGAACCTTATGTAAATACATTAGGGTCTCTATCTGGGAACCATGCCGTTCAACATGCAAAAGCTGGATTAAAAGCAATTTATCTAAGTGGATGGCAAGTTGCTGCAGATGCTAATAGTGCTGGTGAAATGTATCCAGATCAATCTTTATATCCATATGATAGTGCGCCGAAACTAGTTGATTCTATGAATAATGCCTTAATAAGAGCAGATCAAATTCAACACATGGAAATACAAGATGGTGATATGAAAAAAGAAAATAAAGTTGATTATATGTTGCCAATTATTGCTGATGGCGAAGCTGGATTTGGTGGACCTCTAAATGTTTTTGAACTTGCAAAAAAATTTATAAAAGCTGGTGCAGCAGGAGTTCATTTTGAAGATCAATTAGCAAGTGAAAAAAAATGTGGCCATATGGGTGGGAAAGTTTTAGTTCCAACAGGCACAATGATAAAAAATTTAAAAGCTGCTAGGCTTGCAGCTGATATAGCTGATGTTCCTTTAATTATTTTAGCTAGGACTGATGCGAATGCAGCAAAACTAATTACAAATGATCATGATGAAAATGATAAGCCTTTTTTAACAGGTGAAAGATCTCCAGAAGGTTTTTATTATGTAAAATCTGGAATTGAACAAGCAATTTCAAGAGGCTTAGCCTATGCTCCATATTCTGATTTAATCTGGTGTGAAACAGCAACACCAAATTTGGAAGAAGCTAAAAAATTTGCTGATGCAATTCATGAAAAATTTCCTGGGAAACTTCTTGCCTACAATTGTTCACCTTCATTTAATTGGAAAAAACATTTATCAGACGTGGAGATTGCTTCATTCCAAGTAGAAATAAGTAAAATGGGTTATAAATTTCAATTTATTACTCTTGCTGGGTTTCATACTCAAAATATTGCAATTTTTGAACTTGCAGAAAAATATAAAAAAGAAGGTATGACTGCATACTCAAGAATTCAACAACAGGAATTTGCTCGTGAAAAAGATGGTTACACAAGTGTTAAACATCAAAGAGAAGTTGGTACCTCTTATTTTGATGCAGTATCAAATACTATTAGTTCAGGTAAAAGCTCAACAACTGCTATGGATGGCTCAACAGAGTCCGAGCAATTTTAATTAGATTTTAGTTTCTGAATTTGATCCCAAGCAGAGTTTATAGCTCTCATTTTATTTTTACTTTCATCAATTACTTCCTGTGGCACTCCTTTGCTTATTAATAAATCAGGGTGGTTTTCTTTGCTTAATTTCAGATATTTTTTCCTTATTGATTGAAGATCATCATCAGGATTACTTTCTAAAACAATATAAGGATTGAGCTTGTCGGATCCTTTCCTGCTCTCTCTAACACTATTAAATTGAACTTGGGTTAGACCAAATATTTTAGATATATTCTCTATCATTGCTAACTCTGATGAACTCACATTTCCATCTGCTTCTGCAATATAAAATAAAATATTTATTACCTCTTCCAATACATTTATGTTGCCTTTATAAATTTGGGCAATTTGTTGGGCGTATGGCTCATATCCAGTGCTTTCTTCTTTAGCTTTATTGAAAATTTTTCCAACTTGATCTATTTCATTTTCAGGTATTTTAAGTTTGTCTTTAACGGCGACCAATTCTTCACGACTAACATTTCCGTCAGCTTTACTAAGTTTTGCAGACAAAACAATTAAAGAGAGAGCAAATATTTGTTGAGGTTGAGCAAAAGTTCCAAAATTTCCTCTAGATCTTGCTCTAGAAATTTTTCCACCTACTAGGGAGCCCAAAAGCATTCCAAAAGGTCCACCCAATGAAAAACCTATCATTCCTCCAATTAAACTTCCCCAGATAGACATATGATTAATTTTTAATATAATTTAAATTTAAAATGTTCACAACAATTATAGTCTTATTAATTTTATATTTAATATACCGATGGTCAGTTACCTGGATAAACTATTATAATAGGCTCGATAAAAGATTTGGAATGTCTGTATGGAGGTATAGTTATGATTATCATGTTGCTGGCAAGAGGGATGTTTCATTTTTAGATGATAAAGAATTTGTTTTACTTAGAAGAAAAAGAAATAGAGCAGTCACATTTATGTATTTTATTTTTTTTCTTTCTTTTATAGTTTTTATGTCTTTTATGAATCAATTACTTTTAAGAATATTAAATTGAAAAAAATTTAATTTATTCATAATTTTTTAATCTATATTCCCAACTACCAAGTCTATTATACTTTACTTTAAAAATTATACCTTCATTTGGGTTTAACCAAATATCAAAATCTAATTTTTTATCATCTGGCAAATTTTCAGTTGATTTAAGTTTGTATTGAAAAAGTTTAATCTTTTTACCCTTATAATCAATTTCGTCTTTATTTGTGAAATTGACTTCCTGTTTTTTTATACTTCCTGACAAAGGGCTTATTTGAGTTTTTGTTTCTAATATTTTGGCATTCCACCAATTTCCAATTATATTTTCTCTATTTGCTTCACCAACATATGAAGAGCCATTTATAATAAATTTATTTTTATTTTCATCATAAATTAATTTTACAAATTTTTTTTTATCATTTTGTAATGTAGAAGACTCAAATGATAAAAGATTATTTTTTTGGTATATTTCTTTAGCTTTACTATTTATTGAAAAAACTTTAATACCAAACAATTCCACATTAAATTTTGTATAATTTTCTACAATCATAGTATCTCCACTATGTTTAAAAAAATAATTGCTAAATCCTATTACTTCATCATTTCTTAAAACATCCATTTCAATTTTAGATATGTTTTTGTAATTTAATTCATCTGCAAATACTTTGAAAAATGAGAACAAAATAAAAAATATACAAATTGATTTTTTCATAAAAAATTGATTAATAAAGTTTATTATATTGTGAAAGTTTATTTTAACTTTATAAGGTTATCTATAAAAAAATAAAATTACATGTTTTTATCAATTAAAAAAGTTCCAAAAACATATTGGAGTTCAAGTAAACCATTTAATTTTAAGCCAAGATTTTCGACTTTATTTTTTTTATGTTTAGGCTTGTCATTATTTGGTTTAGGAGAAGGCTTGTTAATTGTTTCATTTACAGGGGCTTCTCCTTGGAGTGTTCTAGCCCAAGGTATTTCCTTAAATGTAGATTTTTCTATAGGAACAATTACTTTGTTTGTGAGTATTGGGGTTTTACTATTATGGATACCTCTTAAACAAAAACCTGGAATTGGAACAATTCTTAATGCTTTAATAATTGCTATAATGATTGATGTTTGTATTAAATTTGTTCCAACACCCGAAAATTATATTTCTCAAATTATATTAGCTGTTGTAGCTGTTCTTACAGTTGGTTTGGGAGGTGGAATTTATCTTGTTGCAAATTTAGGACCAGGACCAAGAGACGGCTTGATGATTGGGCTTCAGGAAATATCAAATTTACCAATTGCTTTAGTTAGAGCAATTCTTGAAATATCTGTAGTCGCCGTTGGATGGTATTTAGGAGGAACTGTAGGAATTGGAACTTTGTTATTTGCTTTTGGGATTGGACCAGCAGTAGCTTTAGGATTATTTTTAGTAGATAAAATTTTTAATAGATAAATTATTAATAGTAAAAAAAAAGGGCAGTAAAAACTGCCCTTTTTGAATTTTTGTTTGAGATTAATGGGGATTACATTCGCATTTTTAACATACGTCAAATAACACTTATTTAAGAAGTTCATTGCAAAGTTCATTGAGAAAACCATTGAATTAGAAAGCAAGTAGAAAGGTGACTTCATTGAGGAGTGGGATTAAACTGGGTTTGATGAAAAACAATAAAAAATCTACTATTGCCTCAGTAATATTTAGAAGTGATTTAAACTACTTTAATGTATTAATTGTAGGTGCAACACTTGAAGAATGTAAGAAACAAAAAAAATATAAAAACGTTATTCACTCAGATATTGGAAAACTTTATAATATTTATCATTATACCGAAGAATTAATTAAATCATTCAGTGATATTGCTAAAAATGCATCCCAAAAAAAAATTATAAAAGATGCAATAAAAACTCAAAATATCAATTGGTGTTTTAAAAATGTAATATCTCTTAAATATAATATTGATCGTAAATACTATTCTAAAATCATAAAAAAAATATTATGGAGAAAAAAGCATTGGTTTCGAAGAATTCTCTAAGAATAAAAAAAACCCCCGAAACTTTCATTCCGAGGGTTCTAATTTTGTTTAGTGTATGTTTTTAGAGTGTTCTCAAAATGGAAACGTATTACATTCGCACACATATTACGCCAATACTCACTTATTTAAGAAGTTCATTGAAAACTTCATTGAGAAAACCCTCTAATTTAAAAGCAAGTTAAAAGATGACTTGATTAAGAAGTGGGGTTAAATTTGGGTATGAAGAAAAACATACCAAACTTTTTATCAAATAGTTCATTAGAGGTTTCAAATTCTATTTATAAAGACGACATATTAATAGTTGGTGATATGGATGAAGTTCTTAATGTAAAGAATCAATATCTTCTGACCACATATCAATTTTCAAACGCACCAAACAAATTTTTTGTAAAAAGTGAAAATCCATTCAAAAATTTTATTAATAAAGGCACAAAATTAGCATATACCAAAATTTTTACACAAGAAGAGACAGATAATTACACAGACTTACGCTATTATCCTCTCATAGACATTAAAATTAAAGGTTCTGGTTTAAGAGATATTTTAAAAAAAAATAAACATGCTCCAACAGGAATAATTTGTGTACATGATTTTACAAATATTCACCGTAGAGACTTTGATATGTACGATAATTATTACAAATTTATAAAAAAAAAAAATTTTGTTAAATCAATTAAAATTAGTTCCAGCAAAATTTGTTTTTTTCCGGTTTCTAATGATTTAAAAAAAAATCCTTTTATCAAATACCAGGACTACCAAAAATTTAAAAAATTTGAGGAATACAATAAGGATGAAATCTTGCTATTTGAAAAAGAACTAAAATCTATAAAAAATAAAAAAAATAAAAAAAAAGGTATTGGAAATATAGTTAAGTTCGAAGTCGACAATGGTACTTACAATATTTATAATTCAGAATACAAAAATGATTTGTTGATATTTATATTAAAGAAATAAAAAACCCCCGAAACATTCGTTCCGAGGGTTCTAATTTTGTTTAGTGTATGTTTTTAGAGTGTTCTCTGATTGGCAAGGAATTACATTCCCATTCCACCCATTCCTCCCATGCCGCCCATTCCGCCGCCAGGCATTCCAGCAGGTCCAGAATCTTTTTCTTCAGGTTTATCTGCAACCATCGCTTCTGTTGTTACTAACAATCCAGAAATTGAAGCCGCATCTTGTAAAGCTGTTCTTACAACTTTCACAGGATCAATAATACCTTCTTTGAACATATCAACATACTGCTCTGTTTGAGCATCATATCCATTTGAAGGTTTGTTAGCCTCTAAAAGTTTTCCTACAATCACAGAACCATCAACACCAGCATTCGCTGTGATTTGTCTAATAGGAGCTTGTAATGCACTTTTAACTATTTCGACTCCAGCTTTTTGATCGTCACCCTTAACTTTTACTTTATCTAGATCTTGAGATGCATAAAGAAGAGCGCATCCTCCTCCAACAACTATACCTTCTTCTACTGCTGCTCTAGTTGCATTTAAAGCGTCTTCAACTCTATCTTTTTTTTCTTTTACTTCTACTTCAGTTGAACCTCCAACTTTAATAACTGCAACACCACCAGCTAACTTAGCAAGTCTTTCTTGTAGTTTTTCTCTATCGTAATCAGAAGTTGTTTCTTCTACTTGTTGTTTGATTTGAGCACATCTAGCTTCGATATCAGATTTTTTTCCTGAACCGCTTACGATTGTACTATTTTCTTTATCAACTTTTACTCTTTTAGCTGATCCAAGATCATTTATTTTTACGTTTTCTAATTTGATACCTAGATCTTCCGAGATAACTTGTCCTCCAGTTAGTATAGCTATATCTTCAAGCATTGCCTTTCTTCTATCTCCAAAACCTGGAGCTTTAACTGCAACAACTTTTAATCCACCTCTAAGTTTGTTAACAACTAAAGTAGCTAAAGCTTCTCCTTCAACATCTTCAGAAATTATCATTAGTGGTCTTCCGGCTTGAACTACAGCCTCTAATAATGGAACCATTGGCTGTAAATTAGTTAATTTTTTTTCATGCAAAAGAATTAGTGGATTTTCTAATTCAGTTGTCATTTTTTCTGCATTGGTAACAAAATAAGGAGAAAGATATCCTCTATCAAATTGCATACCTTCTACAACATCAAGCTCAGTTTCGATACTTTTTGCCTCTTCAACAGTTATAACACCTTCGTTACCAACTTTTTGCATTGCCTTTGCGATCATGCTTCCAATTTCTTTGTCACCATTTGAAGAAATTGTTCCTACTTGTGCAATCTCATCGCTATCTTTGACTTTTTTAGCAGAAGAAATTAATTTTTCTTTTACATATTCTACTGCTGAATCAATTCCTCTCTTAACGTCCATTGGATTCATTCCTGCAGTAACATACTTGCAACCTTCTTTTACAATTGATTGTGCAAGTATTGTAGCAGTAGTTGTTCCATCTCCCGCTTCATCATTTGTTTTACTTGCAACTTCTTTAACCATTTGAGCACCCATATTTTCAAATTTGTCTTCTAGGTCAATTTCTTTTGCAACAGAAACACCATCTTTAGTTGTTCTTGGAGCTCCATAAGATTTGTCTATAACAACATTTCTTCCTTTTGGTCCAAGTGTAACTTTTACAGTGTTTGCCAATATATCAACTCCTCTTAACATTGCAGATCTTGCTTCAGAGTCGAATTTTACTATTTTAGCCATTATAAACTCCTTGTATTAATTTATTTACTTGTTGAAATACCCATAATGTCTGACTCTTTCATTATGCTGTATTCTTTTCCATCAATTTTGACTTCAGTCCCTGACCATTTGCCAAATAGAACCTTGTCTCCAACTTTAACATCCATTGGAATTACTTTTCCATCTTCAGTTCTTGCTCCACCACCGATAGCAACTACTTTGCCTTCTTGTGGTTTTTCTTGAGCTGTGTCTGGTATGATAATGCCTCCAGCAGTTTTTTCACTGCTATCTAGGACTTCTATTAAAACTCTGTCGTGTAACGGTTTAAATTTCATTTAAAACTCCTATAAATATGAGGGTTCATATAGCTATGAGTCCATTTTATTTCAAGAAGCTATGTAAAATTTATAACCCTAAAAAAACCAAGAAATATGGTTATTTTTAAGTTATATCTGAAAAATGACCAAAAACTTGGATGATATAGGACTAAAATCTGTTGCAGATCATTATGACTTATTCTTTATAGATTTATGGGGTGTTGTACATAATGGAATTGAACTTTACAAAGATTCTATCGATGCTTTAGAAAAATTATTAGAGAAAAATAAAGATCTAGTATTACTCACTAATGCTCCAAGACCCAATAATGATGTAAAAAATTTTTTAAAAAAAATGGGATTAGAGCAAAAATACTATTCAAAAGTATATACATCTGGTGAAGCTGCGTTAAATTATTTAACTTCAAACTTTAAAGACAAAACATTTTTTCATCTTGGGCCACCAAGAGACTTTGGATTATTTAACGATTTTAAAAAAAATAAAATAGAAAAAATTAATGAATCTGAATATTTGCTTTGTACTGGCTTATTTGACGAGCATGACAAAGAATTGACATACTACAAAACTTTACTAAAGAATGAGATAGATAAAATTATGATTTGTACCAATCCAGATTTAATTGTCGATAGAGGACAAAAAAGAGAATTTTGTGCAGGATCAGTTGCAAAAGTCTTTGAAGAGATAGGAGGAACAGTAGAATACTTTGGCAAGCCTTACCCAAAAGTTTATAATCTTTCAACAAATATAAATAACAAAAAAGTTTTTTGTATAGGAGATAATTTAAATACAGACATTAAAGGAGCAAATAATCAAAATTTTGCTAGCTTATTAATTACAAATGGAATTCATAGACAAGAAGTAGAAAATGAAAATTTTGAAAAAATTATGAAAAAATATAATACCAGGGTTGATTATCTACAATCAAAATTAAAATGGTAAAAAAATTGAAATTATATAAAAATTTTTCTGTTTCCAAAAATCATAAAAATTCAATTTTATTAATTGGTAATTTTGATGGTTTGCATATTGGACATCAAAAGCTATTTAATTTTGCAAAAAAATATAAAAAAAAATATAAAATAAAAATTGGTGTATTAACTTTTGATCCTATGCCCAAAATGTTTTTTAATAAAAAATTAAAAAACTTCAAAATATCGAATTTGAATCAAAAAATTAATTGTTTTAAGAAATTTAAAATAGATTTTGTAGTAATTAAAAATTTTAATAAAAAATTTTCAAAAATGAATTACATAAAATTTATAGACAGTGTTTTGTTCAAGAAACTTAGACCAAAATATATATTTGTTAGTAATAATTTTAGATTTGGTAATAAAAGAGAAGGTAATGTAAGTAAATTAAAATTTCTTGAAAAAAAATATAATTTTAAAATAATTAATCCCAAACCATTAAAGAAAAAAACTAAAATTATTTCATCTACATTAATTAGAGAACTAATATCTAATGGAAAAATTAATATTGTTAATAGATATTTAGATAGAAATTGGTCTATTGATGGAAAGGTAAGTGTAGGAAGAAAAATGGGTCGAAAAATTGGATTTCCAACATGCAATATTAAACTAAATGATTATGTTATTGCAAAACCTGGAGTATATGCAGTGAATATTTTAATACAAAAAAATAAAAAATTATTAAGAGGCATTGCAAATTTAGGTTATAGGCCAACTTTTCATCAAAAAGAAATACTTTTAGAGGTTCACATATTTAATTTTTCAAGGAATCTTTATAATAAGCACTTAACTATTGAGTTCATAGACTTTATAAGAAAAGAAAAGAAATTTAAAAATATAAACCAATTAAAAAAACAAATTAATTTAGACATCAGAAAAGCAAAAAAATTAAACTAAAATAATGAGCAAAAGCAATATCAATCTACCCAAAACTGCTTTTTCAATGAAAGCAAATTTACAAAATAAAGAGCCCCAAATAATTGATTATTGGGATAAAATTGATTTATATAAAAAGTTAAGATCTTCTAGTAAAGGAAAAACAAAATTTATTCTTCATGATGGTCCTCCATATGCTAATGGAGATATACACATGGGAACAGCACTTAATAAAATCCTTAAAGATGTAATAGTAAAATTTCATCAAATGAAAGGAGAAGATTCTGTTTATGTGCCAGGTTGGGATTGTCATGGTTTGCCGATTGAATGGAAAATTGAGGAGCAATATAAAAAAAATAAAAAAAATAAAAATGAAGTCCCAATAAATGAATTCAGAAAAGAATGTAGAGATTTTGCAAAGAAATGGATTGAGGTACATAAAAAGCAGTTTAAAAGACTTGGAGTAGTAGGCGACTGGGAAAATTATTACTCTACTATGAGTTTTGATGCTGAAGCCCAAATAGTTAGAGAGCTTGGTAAGTTTTTAAAAGAAGGAAGTCTTTACAGAGGTTATAAACCTGTTCTTTGGTCAACTGTAGAAAAGACAGCGTTGGCAGATGCAGAAGTTGAATACATGGATCACAAGTCTGATACAATTTATGCAGCATTTAATATTAAAAAATCAAAAAATGAAAAACTTTTGAATACACAAATTATAATTTGGACTACAACTCCATGGACTATACCAGCTAATAGAGCTTTGGCTTACAATGAAAATTTAAAATATGTAATTATTAAAATAGAAGATCAGTCAGATTTTAAAGATAAACAAATAATAGTAGCAGAAGATTTGTTAAAATCTTTAGTAGAGGATTGTAATATCAAAAAGTTTACAAAAGTTTTAACCTTACTAGGAAAAGAATTTGAAGGAACAATATGTAGCCATCCATTTTCAAAAATTGGATTTGACTATGATATTCCAATGTTAAGTGCAAATTTTGTTACGACAGAACAAGGCTCAGGTATTGTCCATTGTGCACCTAGCCATGGTCCAGATGATTTTAATTTGTGCTTAAAAAATAACATAAAAGCCGAAGAAACTGTAGATGATGATGGAAAATATACAAAACATGTCCCAACTTTTGAAGGTATACATATTTTTAAGGCTAACAAAATAGTTATAGAAAAACTAAAAGAACAAAAAAATTTATTATCTAGCGGGGAATTAATTCATTCTTATCCTCACTCTTGGCGTTCAAAAGCACCTTTGGTTCATAGAGCAACACCTCAATGGTTTATTTCGATGGAAAGTCATGGTTTGAGAAAGAAAGCTTTAAAATCTATAGATGAAACTAATTTTTATCCAAATAAAGGAAAAGAAAGACTAAGATCGATGATTGAGTTAAGACCTGATTGGTGTGTTTCAAGACAAAGAGTATGGGGAGTTCCTATTCCTGTTTTTATGTCAAAAAAAACAAATAAAGTTTTAGTCGATGAGGAAGTTAATGAAAATATTGCAAATATATTTGAGAAAGAGGGGGCTGACTGTTGGTTTGAAGGAGATGCTCAAAGATTTTTAGGCAAAAAATATAAAATTGAGGATTATGAAAAAATGACTGATATTGTTGAAGTTTGGTTTGATAGCGGTTCTACTCATGCTTATGTTCTTGAAAAAAGAGAAGATTTAAAATGGCCTGCTTCGATGTATCTTGAAGGATCAGATCAACACAGAGGATGGTTTCACTCATCATTATTAGAGTCTTGTGGAACAAGGGGCAGGGCTCCTTTTGAATCTATATTGTCCCATGGATTTGTTGTTGATGGAAAAGGTTTAAAAATGTCAAAATCTCTCGGAAATATTATTGCACCAGAAGATATTTTAAAAAAGTATGGAGCTGATATCCTAAGGATTTGGGTTGGAGCTTCTGATTATGCTGAGGATTTAAGAATAGATTATTCAATTTTAGAACAGCATGCAGAATCTTACAGAAAAATTAGAAATACTTTTAGATACATTCTTGGAAATTTAAATGACAAATTTGAAAAAGTTGATTTTGAAAAAATTAATATAAGTAATTTTCCAGAGCTAGAACAGTATATGTTACATAAAATTTATAATCTTAACATTTTATTTGAAAAGAATTTTGAAAAATATAATTTTCATACTTTATATAAGGAAATAATAAATTTTTGTACATCTGATTTGTCAGCTTTTTATTTTGATATTAGAAAAGATAGCTTGTACTGTGATTCTCTAGATAATAAAAAAAGAATTTCAACTATACAGTTTTTAAATATTCTTCTTGAAATATTATTAAAATGGTTTGCACCAGTGTTGTCATTTACAACTGAAGAAATTTACTCACTTTTAAAAGTTAAGGAAAAAGGAAGTATTCATCTAGAAAAATTTCCAGCAATCCCATCAAATTGGAATAATCCAAATTTAAATAGCAAATGGAATGAGCTTATAAAAATAAGGGATAAATGTAATAGTAGCATAGAGTTGAAAAGAGCATCTAAAGAAATTGGTTCAAGTTTAGAAGCAAATTTAAAAATACTTTTAAATGATAAACTAATTAAATTATCAAAAGGAACTGATTTTTCAGAGATATGCATTACGTCAGGAGCGGATGTAGATAAAATCAAAAAAGATGATGGAGAAGAAATTATTGTTGAGACAAACAAGGCTGAAGGTGAAAAATGCAGTGTTTGTTGGAAAATCAAGAAAGATAAGTGTGAAAGACATGCATGTGCAATAAAATAATTAATGAATAAATTATTTTTTAAAAAAACATTTATATATTTTGGGATTATTTTATTTATTTTTTTAGCGGATAGAATTTCAAAATTATATATATTGTCTACATTAGAAAATTTAGGAATTGTAGATATAAATATAAATTCTTATATTAACTTAATTTTAGTTTGGAATACTGGTATAGGTTTTGGATTATTTTCCTTTGAACAATCAGCAATTTATAATTTAATTACTATGTTAATAATTTTAATAAATTTATTTATTGTATATTTAATTATAAAATCAAAAGATAATAGTGTTTACTTTTTTCTGATTATATTGGGTGGGTCCCTAGGTAATTTATTTGACCGTCTTTATTATTCAGCTGTACCAGATTTTATAGATATTAGCTATAAAGGCTACCATTGGTTTGTTTTTAATGTAGCTGATATATTTATATCTTTAGGAATTATTTGTCTTATTTTTGCTGAATTATTGAATTATAAAAAGGAAAAATGAAATTTAAAAAAATAATTATACTTTTATTTTCAGTACTTTTTTTATTTTCCTGCACGAATGCAAAAGATGCTCTTCAAGGAAAAAAAAGATCTGAGAATAGTGATGAATTTTTAGTAGAAAAAAAGAATCCTTTAACTGTTCCTCCTGATATAGATGAATTACCAGTACCGTTAGATCAAGAAGAACAAGACCAAGTAGCAAATCAAGAAGATATTCAAATTAAACAAGTTTTAAAAGTTGATGAAAATCAAGATACAGGTATTGAATGTGATGTTGAAAAAGAACAATGCTTAGAAAAATCAATATTAGAAAAAATAAATGATTAAAAATGTTAACTCGCAATATTAAATTTAAAAATTTTAATATTTCAAGGTTTAAAAAATCAATAAATTTTAAAAATGAAAGTTGGTTCAAAAAAATTAAATTAATTGAATCGTTAAAATCTAATTATAAATACAGTTATTCAAAAAAACAAATTAGCAAAATAAAAAAAAATAAAAATTTTAGATTAATTGGAATGGGAGGATCAATTTTAGGTACAGAGGCAATATATCAATTTCTAAGCCATAAAATAAAAAAAAAATTTATATTTGTTAACAATTTAAATCCAAAATTAAATAATTATAAAAAAAAAATAAAAGCTACCAATATAATCATATCTAAATCTGGAAATACTCTTGAGACAATTGTAAATTCAAATGCACTAATAAATAGTAAGAATATTTTTATTACCGAAAATAACAATAACTATTTAAGGAGACTCGCTAATAATTTAAAATCTGAAGTTATTGAACATAAAAATTATATTGGAGGTCGATATTCAGTTTTATCTGAAGTAGGAATGCTACCAGCTGAAGTTATGGGTCTTAATGAAAAAAAATTTAAAAGATATAACTACTTAATAAATGATAAAAATTTTTTAAATCAACTAATAAAAAATGTTAGTGCGATTTTAAAATTTGTTAAAGAAAAAAAATTTAATTCTATAATTTTGAATTATGATGATAGGTCAGAAAATCTTTTTAAGTGGTACCAGCAACTAGTTGCTGAAAGTTTAGGAAAAAAATCTAAAGGAATTCTTCCCTTTATATCAAATATGCCAAGTGATAATCATAGTTTATTACAATTGTATTTAGATGGACCAAAAAATAATTTTTTTACTTTTTTTTCAGTAAAAAATAAAAAATCAGATAAGATAAAAAATAAATTTTTGCAAAAAACCCATTCTTATTTAAGAAATAAATCTTTTTCTCAAATTATTTATGCACAGAAAAATGCAACTAAAAAAGTTTTTTTAAAAAAAAAGATTCCTTTTAGATCTTTTGACATTGAAGCAAGAAACGAAGAAGTGATGGGAGAGCTATTTTGTTTTTTTATATTAGAAACAATCTTGCTTGGAAGATCCTTAAAAGTAAATCCATTTGATCAACCATCTGTTGAGCTAATAAAAAAAGAAACTAAAAAAATTTTACTTAGTTAACTTTTATAAATATTATTTTTGAAATTCCATATTTTACAGACCTTTTAATAGTAAACTTATCGTCGATATTATCTTTTGATTTTTTGTGACGATGAAGTACTATTAACCCAGTTTCCTTAAGTAATTTTAATTTAGCTATACTTTCTAGAATTATTTTAATATTTTTTTCTTTATATGGTGGATCTAAAAAGATTAAATCTAATTTCTCGTTTTGAGATTTTTTATTTAAAAAAAAATTAAAAACATTTTCGTTAAATACTGTTGTTTTTTTTTCGCACTTAAGTTTTTTTATATTTTTATTCAATATTTCTAAAGATTTGTCATTATTTTCAATGAAGTAAACTTTTGAGGCACCTCTTGAAATACATTCTAAGCCGAAAGATCCGGTTCCTGCGAATAAATCTAGGACCAATGAATTATTCAATTTTATTTTCGAATCCTTTGAATGTTCAAGTATATTTAAAATAGATTCTTTTACTAAATCTTTTAGTGGCCTAGTATTTTTATCAATAGCTTCAAAAATTTTAATACCTTTAAAGGCTCCACCTATTATTCTCATTTATCTATTATTTTAAAACCAATATCTTTCCTAAAAAAACCATTTTTCCAGTTTAATTGATTTATTAAGTCCATTGCTCTTTCTCTTGCATTTTTAAATGAACTAGACAAAGAAACAAAATTTAAAACTCTACCTCCATTTGAATATATTTTATTACCTTTTTCTTTTGTTCCTGCGTGAAAAATAAAATCATTATTACTTAATTTTAAATTATTTAAGTCATCTATTTGTACATTATTCGTGAACTTTTCCGGATATCCATTTGAGCATAAAACAATACATAGACTTTTTTCTTCTCTCCATTCTATATTTAAATTTTTTAAATTTTCATCACAACATGCATTACAAACATCAATTAAGTCTGTCTTTAAAAGAGGTAATATAGTTTGGCATTCTGGATCTCCCATTCTTACGTTATACTCAATTAAAAAAGGTTCATTGTCTATTATCATTAATCCTGCATAAAGAAATCCTTTATATCTTTCACCCATTTCTTCTATTGCTTTTAAAGTTGGATAAATTATTTTATTAATAATTTTATTTTCTAAGATTTCGTTTATTAATCCTGATGGACTATAGGCTCCCATACCTCCAGTATTTTTTCCTTCATCACCCTCATTAACTCTTTTGTGGTCTTGCGCAGTTTTAAAGATTTTAAAATTTTTTCCGTCACAAACAATAAAAAAACTCATTTCTTCACCATTTAAAAATTCTTCAATTAGTATTTTTTTTGCTATACCAAATTTTCCATTGAAAATTTCATTAACCGCTTCTTTACCTTCTGTTATATTTTTTGATATATAAACTCCTTTTCCTGAAGCTAAACCATCCGCTTTAATAACTATTGGAAATTTTGAATTTTCTAAAAATTTTATAGCACTTTCTTTTTTTTCAAAGATTCCAAAATTTGCAGTTGGTATATTATATTTTTTACAAATATTTTTTGTGAAAGTTTTTGACCCTTCTAATTGCGAAGGGATTTTTCTAGGTCCAAAAACTTTAATATTATTACTTTCTAGATAATCTACAATACCATTTACCAATGGTTTTTCAGGACCAACTATAACCATATCTACTTTTGATTCCTGTAAAAATTTTAAAACTTTATCAAAATTATCGATATCTAAATCTATATTTTCAGCCACTTGTTGTGTTCCGGCGTTACCCGGTATGCAATATATTTTGCTTATTTTCGAAGATTGAGAAACTGTTTTACATATAGCGTGCTCTCTGCCTCCGCTTCCCATGATACAAATAATCATATATAAATACATTTCTACATAATGAGAAATAAATTAGCTAGAATAAAATATTTACCAAATAATTTTGAGATTCTTGAAGATGGTGATCACGTTATTTGTGCAATTTCTGGAAAGAAAATATTTCTAGATAAACTTAATTATTGGAATGTTGAACTTCAGGAACCTTATTTTTCCTATGTTGAGGCTTCACAAAAAAGAGAAGAAATAATTAAAAAAAATTGATTTATTTCCATCGGTCATGTGACCAGATCCATTGATCGGGATTTTTTAAGATCATTTTTTCTAATATTTTATTAAGTTCAGATGTTATTTGCTGATTAGATAAATTACCTTCAAATTTTATTGGTTTATCAAAATACAATTTAAAATGATAATTTTTAATTCTTTCAATATAAACTGGGACAATACTGCAGCCATATTTTTTAACTAATTGTGCAGGTATTGTTGTAGTTTTTGCAGAACGATTAAATAGATCTATATTTTCACCTTCACTTACTCTTTGATCAATCATTAATGCCGCAGAAAAATTTTTTTTTAATAAATTTAGTAAATCTCTAGTCCCACTCTTACCCTTTTTTATTTGTTTTTTGCATATATAATTTTTTCTAATGTTTTCCATAATAATATTTAAAAATGGATTATTTAGAGGTCTATAAATTGCGCATAAATTTATTCCAGCTTTTTCTATTTCCATTGCCATTAGCTCAAAATTATTAAAATGTCCTGATATAAACACTGCTTTTTCATTGTTATTTTTTATTTCGTTCAAATAATTTAAACCTTCAATTTCAATAAATTGATTTAAACTATTTTTTCTAAATTGTTTTAAATAAACATATTCAGATAATATTCTTCCATAATTACCCCACATATTATTGATTATAGATTTTCTATCTTCTTGAGAACTTCCAATATTAGAATTTTCTAAATTACTTTGAATTTTAGAGTTTGATCGAAATAAGGGACCAATTTTTTTTCCGATAATTGCTCCCAAGTTAGAAGCATTCTTATATCCAATTATTTTAAAAATTATTAATAAAATATAAATAAAAATAAATTCAAAAAAATATTTTATAATTTTCATATTTTATCTTTTATTAATTTAATAAAATTATCTTTATTTTCTATATCTAATCTAATTTTTAAATATTCAATTTTAAAACCTACTTTAACCGAGTCTAATGGAATTCTACAATAATCTTTTTCTGTTGTAAGCAAAGTACAATCATTATATTTTTTTACTATGTTTTCAATTTCAGTATAAGAATATTTATGATGATCTGGATAAGAAAATGTTTTAACTAAATTCAAATTATTTTCTTTTAATAATTCAAAAAAATTTGATGGATTTCCAATTCCTGCAAATGCACATATTTTTTTTCCCTTAAAACTATCAATATCTAAAGCTTTATATTTTGAGTAGAAAACTTTTGCACTTTTATTTACGTTATATATTTGATTTTCAATTTTAGTATCTTTTTTTCCATTAATTAAAATACAATCTGCTCTATTTAAAGCCGACAGGTTCTCTCTTAAAGGTCCTGCCGGTATTAAAAGATTATTTCCTGTCCATTGTTTTTGATTAAAACAAACAATATTGAAATTTTTGTAAATTGATAAATCCTGGAATCCATCATCAAGAATTGCTAAATCAAAACCTTTTTTTATAAGTGCTTCTATTGAATCTTTTCTTTTTTTTAAAAAAAATGTTTTTCCAGTTTTCTGCAACATATCAATTTCATCGTCGAGATAACTGTAATATTTTTTTATAAATGCCGGATTTTTACCTAAAGATTTAGTAATTTGGAAAATTTCTTTTGCAAGTGGAGTTTTTCCAGTTCCTCCAATATAAATATTTCCTATACAAATAATTGGTATAGAGAATTTTTTTTCAACTTTTAAAATTCTTAGAATTGAGGAAGCGAATAAAAATAAAATTGATAATGGAAACAATAATATTGACCAAACAGATAACCCAGGGAAATCCCAAAATTTTGGTTTTTTGAAATTCATAAATTAACAATATTTATTAATTTCTTTTTCATTATTTAATAGAATTTGTTTACCTGTATAAGCTAATTTTTTTATAATTTGATTAGAATAATTTTTTTTTCTATTAAATTTAACAACCAATTTTTCTAAATCTTTGTATGTTTTAATTTTTGTTGAAATTCCTTGCTTTTCAAGAAAATCATAAACCTCTATGAAATTTTCAATATTTGGACCATGGATAATTCTATTTCCTAATCTAGCTGCTTCTATTGGGTTTTGTCCTCCATAAGCAAATATAGACTTTCCTATAAATGCAATTTTAGACAATTTTAAAAAGGATTTTGTTTCTCCAAAAGTATCTACAAGGTAAATATCAGCGTCACTATCAACTATTTTATTTGATGTATGCAAATGAACTTTTAAACCATTTGAACTTAATTCTTCTTTAATTTCATTAGATCTATGAATATGTCTAGGAATTATTATTGAAATTATATTTTTATATTGTTTTTTTAAATTAGCATGAACTTTTCCACAAAATAATTCCTCTCCTCTATGTGTGCTAATAGATGAAAAAATAATTTTTTTGTTTCCTAAAAATTTTTTTATTTTTATACTTGATTTATTTTTAAGTTGAGAGGCGCTCTCTGAGAATTTTAAGTTTCCAATTTTTTTAATATTTTTCGCTCCTAAAATTTTTAAATAGTCACAAGTTTTATTACTTTGACTTAAACATAAATCAAATTTATTAAATATTTTTTTAGAAAAAAAAATAATGTTCTTCCAGTTTTGAAAAGATTTTTTTGTGATTCTTGCATTTAATAAAATTAGTGGAATATTTTTTTCTTTTATTTTTATTATCATATTTGGCCAAATTTCAGAATCGATAAAAAAAACTGCTTTTGGATTCCAGTGATTTATAAACTTTTCTACTAAAAACACTGTATCCAATGGAAAAAATTGATGAAAAGTTTTTTTCAAATTTAATTTTTTTATAATTTTTG
Source organism: uncultured Pelagibacteraceae bacterium (assembly GCA_902569725.1). GTDB lineage: Bacteria > Pseudomonadota > Alphaproteobacteria > Pelagibacterales > Pelagibacteraceae > Pelagibacter. Next base: position 21,491 of record CACFVG010000011.1, read on the forward strand.
CGGAACTTAAAGTATTAGACGTTATTAATATTTTTTTAATATTTTTTCTTTTTCCCAACTTTTCAATTAAAGGAACAATACTTAAAATTTCACCAACACTTGAACCATGAAACCATATTAAATTATTATTTTTATTTTTTTTATTAAATTTTCCAATTTTTTCTAAAAATCTTTTTGGATCTTCTTTTTTTTTAAATATTCTATAAATTATTATTATTGGCGAAATTAAAAAGATAAAATTTATAGCTAGTCTATAAAAAAATAACATTAATCTTTTCTTAATTGTTTTTCATAGAAGTTTTTATATGTCTCAGATTTTTGTAACAATTCTTTATGATTACCTTCTGCAACTATTTTTCCATTATCAACTACACAAATTTTTTTAGAATTCATTACAGTAGAAAGTCTATGAGCTATTACCAAAGTTGTTCTATCTTTTGTAAGTAATTTAATTGCCTCTTGGATTTTACTTTCTGTTTCTGCATCTAAGGAAGAGGTAGCCTCATCCAATAAAATAATTTTACTCTTCTTTAACATAGCTCTAGCTATAGAAAGTCTTTGCTTCTCACCTCCTGATAGCCTAGTTCCATTTTCCCCTATAATTGTATCAAATTTATTTGGCAACTTATCTATAAACTCATTACAATGTGATAGCTTTGCTGCTTCAAAAATTTCATCATCAGTAGCATCTAATTTTGCATAAGATATGTTATTTTTAATTGTATCATCAAATAGAGTTGTATCCTGATTAACAAGTGAAATGTTATTTCTTAAAGAAGATATCGAAATATCATAAATTGATTGGTTATCAATTAGTATGTCCCCCGAAGTTTTATCATAAAATCTTGGTATTAAATTTAGTATTGTTGTCTTTCCAGCTCCACTATGACCAACTAAGGAAGTCATTTCTCCACCAATAATATTTAAATTTATTGAGTTTAAAACTTCTCTTTCTTCACTATTGTATCTAAAACTTATATTTCTAAAATTTATTTCACCCTTTGTAGTTTTTAAAGATAATGCGTTAGGTTTTTCTTTAATATTATTTTCTTGTTCAATCAGAGGTATAATTCTTTTTGCAGCTGACAAACCTTGATTTATAGCCATATTGATCGTTGCCAATGATCTAACTGGTTGATAAGCCAACATCATTGCCGCTAAAAAAGAAAAGAAATTATTAATTTCTAACTGTTGCTTTATTATCAGATTTCCAGAATAATAAATTAATCCTGCAATCATAAATCCAGTTAAAGTTTCCATTATTGGAGAGGCTCTAACTAAAACTATGGCGGTTTTTTCTAATTTTTCTTTTAAATTATTTATAAATTTTTCAGCTCTTAAAAATTCATAATTTTCTTTTTGAAAAATTTTAATTATTTTATGATTCTTAAATACTTCCAACATATAGGTAGTAAGAATTCCAGAACTTTCTTGAGCCTGAGTTGTTAACTTTCCAATTCTTTTACCTAGTGATTTTGCAGCATAGGAGGCAAGAGGAATCATTATTAATGCAAAAATAGCTAATCTCCAGTTTTGATAAAACATAACTCCAATTAAACCTATAAGAGTTAAAGAATCCTTTGCAATATTTAATATTACGACACTAATTAAATTTGTCATCATAGAGATATCGAAATTTAAATGAGAAATAAATTTTCCTGAATGTTTTTTGTCAACTGTTTCAGCATCAGCTTTTATTATTGATTTCATTAGTTGTAATTGAAGAATTTTGGTTACTTCTTGTCCAACTTTAATTAAAATTATTTTAGCAATATAAAGTGAGGCACCTTTAGTAGTAAATGCAATAATTATAGCTGCCGGTATAAGCAATATTAATGTTTGATCTTTTTCAATAAAAATTTTTTTTATAGCTGGGTCCAATAACCAAGCTATAGCAGCAGTACTCCCAGCCACTAACAATGAAAAAAAAATAGAAAATAATATTTTTGGTAAAAATTTTTTTGTATAATTATTGTAAAGTTTTTTTAAAATTTCTATATTATTCATAAAATTATAAAATTTTACCAATTAATAAATTTAAAAAAATTATTAAACCCAAAAAATTATTTGATTTAAATAATTTTAAACAATTAGTTGAACTTTTAATATCTAGTTTACCAACTTGGTAAACAAAGAAATGTAAAAGTGGTATTATTAAAAATATAAAATAAATATAATTAAATTTCATTAAATATCCTAAGCTTACTAAAGATAAAAAAGTTACTAAATAAAATAAATATAAAATTTTCTTTGGATTATTTTTAAACTTTATAGAAGTTGATTTAACTCCAATTATTTCATCGTCTCTAATATCTTGGTATCCATAGATGGTGTCATATCCGAGTGTCCAAAATATGGCTCCAACATATAACAAAACTGGTTGTAAACTAATACTTTCATGAATTGATATCCATGCTAATAACAGCCCATAGTTAAATGTTATTCCTAAAAATAACTGAGGCCAATATGTAAATCTTTTCATCAAAGGATAAGAAAAGGCAAGCGGCATTGACAAAATCGCCAGAAAAATAGTTAAAGAATTAAAATTTATTAAAACTATAAAAGCCAAAAGACACAAAATTAATGCATAAAAAGATGCTAAAAAAATAGAAATTTTTCCAGAAGCAATAGGTCTATTTTTTGTTCTTTCAACATTTTTATCAAAGTTTCTATCAACTATATCATTTACAATACATCCAGCGGATCTCATAAAGAGAGATCCTAGAAAAAATAATACCAAATAAAAAAAAAATATATTTAAATTATTTTCAAAATTATATGCAATTGTAAGACCCCATAAACATGGCCAAAATAATAACATATAACCAATTGGCTTATCTAACCTAGTGAGCTGAATAAATAATTTAAGATTTTTCATTTAATTTTCTTGTAAATAACAAAGGCTAGATTCATAATCAAACTGATTCGTATGAATATAGATTACACAGTTACTGCATTAATGTTTCCAGCTATACCACTTATTATGAGCGTCTATTCAAATAGATTTCATACTTTAAGTTCATTAATTCGAAAAATCCATGATGAATTTATTTTCGAAAAACATACTCCACCAGAATGGAAAGCCCAGTTAATGAATTTAGACGACAGAATAGTAGTTATTAAATATTGTATAATGTTTGCAGCATTTGGTTTCTTATTCAATATGCTAACAGTATTTGCGCTATATTTAGAAAGTTTATTTATTGCAAGATTTATATTTGGTTCTTGTTGTTTATCAATGATGATATCAATAGTTTTTTTTATTAGAGAAATTCAAATTTCTACTAAAGCTTTGAAACTTCATTTATCAGACATGGACATACAATTTAAGGAATAATTACTGCGGGACCAATAATTTTTCTAGACTCCAAATCAATATGTGCCTGTTTAATATCATCTAGTTTATATTTTTTAAAAATTTCAACTTTGATTTTTTTGGAACTTACTTTTTCAAACAATGTATTAGAAGCGTCATCTAATTCTTCTCTAGTGTGTAAATATTGACCCATCGATGGTCTTACAAAAAATAACCCTTTTGGTTGTAACATTTTTGGAACATTAATTGGGTCTAGTGCTCCTGAGGCATTTCCAAAAGAAATCATCATTCCCCTTTCTTTTAAACATTTGAGAGATTTTTCGAATGTTGATTTTCCAACACCATCATAAACTACAGGAACTCCTTTTCCGTCAGTTAATTCTATAACTTTTTTTGAAAAATCTTCTTTAGAATAATTTATTACTTCATCACAACCATTTTTTTTAGCTAAACTAATCTTTTCATCACTTCCAACAGTACCAATTACTTTGCAGCCTAGACTTTTTGCCCACTGACAAAATATTTGACCTACTCCTCCGGCTGCTGCATGGAACAAAATAGTCTCTCCAGAAGTAACAGGGTAAGTTTTATATAATAAATAAAAAGTAGTTAAACCTTTAGTCATAAGTGTTGCGGCTAGCGTTAGATCAATTTCATTTGGAACTTTAACTAAGCTTTTTGTTTTGAATAGTCTGTGAGAAGAGTATGCTCCAAGTGGAACTGATGCATAAGCTACTTTATCTCCAATAGAAAAATCTTTTACATCTGAACCTGCTTCTTTGATAGTGCCTGTAGCTTCCATTCCTAATCCAGATGGAAATACAAGAGGGTATAATCCTGATCTATGATATGTATCGATATAATTTAAACCTATAGCTTCGTGTTCGATTATAACCTCATCCCTTACTGGTTTCCTTAAAGTTATATCTTCTAATTCCAATACTTCAGGCCCACCAGCTTTTTTAATTTTTACAGCTTTCATTATTTTACAAATGTACCATTATGATAATCTTGTACTGCTTGCAAGACTTCTGCTTTAGTATTCATAACAAAAGGCCCACCTCTAGCAATTTGTTCACCTATTGGTTTTCCAGATATTAGTAAAAATTTAGCTTCACTTAATGCAGACACTTGAAGATTTTCACCTTTAGTTAATAAAATTAATGTAGAATCTTTAATTTTGCTATGTGTTTGTTCTCCGATTTTAATTTCACCATCAATTAAATAAATAAAAGAGTTGTGTGTTGAAGGTAATTCGAATGTAAAATGTTTATTTTTTTTTAACTCTATATCGAAGTAGACTGGCTCAATATTATGTCCTTTTACAGGTCCTTCTGCATTTTCATATTTTCCACTTATAACTTTCACTTTTTTTTCTTCATCGTTGTGAATTTGCATTTTATATGAGTCAATATAAATATAATCAGGTTTGTTCATTTTTAATTTTGCTGGCATATTTATCCATAACTGAAATCCATGAAGTTTTCCCTCTGACATTGTAGGCATTTCAGAATGAATTATACCACTTCCAGTTTTCATCCATTGAACGTCTCCTGGTTTCATTATTCCTTTTGCACCTGTACTATCTTCATGTTGAAATTCACCTTGAAGCATATAAGTAACGGTTTCTATTCCTCTATGAGGATGTGCAGGAAAACCTCCTATATAATCATCCTTCTTGTCAGAACCAAATTCATCTAACATCAAAAATGGATCAAAGTAATTAGGCTCAACTCCGATACTTCTTTTTAATTTAACTCCCGCGCCGTCAGAAGCTGAAATTGGATTTATAATTTTTTTTACTTCAATATTTTTCATGAATATTTGAAAGATTTATTTAGATTATATCAAGCAATTTACCAAGATTTTCAACTTGATATTTTGGCACATAATCTAATTTATCGAAAATACTATTTTTTCTATTCACCCAGACAGGATTAAAGCCATAATTTCCGCCAGCAGAGACATCCCAAGTATTTGCACTCAAATATGCAACCTCTTCTTTTTGAATTTTATATTTTTTGACCGGAATATTATAAACATTTGAGTGTGGCTTATAAACTTTAACCTCTTCAATTGAAAAAATATCATTAAAAATATTATCCAAATTATTACTTTTAACTAATTCATTTAATAAAGCAGGTGTTCCGTTTGAAAGAATAGCTAACTTATAGTTTTTTTCTTTAAGTTTATTTAAAACTTCTTTTACTTCTGGAAAAGTTGATAAAACTTTATATAGGTCTAATAATTCACTTCTCATTAATGGATTTATATCAAAAACTGCCATAGATTTATCTAGGCTATCTTCTGTTACTCTCCAAAAATCCTTATGCTTATTCATTAAGGTTCTTAGCCAAGTGTACTCTAATTGAGTAGTTCGCCAGTAATTTGAAAAAACATCCCACTTATCTCCAATTTTATCTTTACATTTTTCCGCTGCAGAATTGACATCAAATAATGTCCCATATGCATCAAATATTATTGCTTTAATATTTTTCATAAATTAACTTGTATAGATGAGCAATATTAGATTATTTTTTGAAAAAAGTTTATCATTAAATTTAAATTCTACATTAGACAAATCCCAATCTCACTATTTGTCTAAAGTCATGAGAACAAATATAGGCAAAAGTTTTTCTTTATTCAATCAAAGTGGAGAATGGGAGGCAAAAGTACAGAGTATTACCAAAGGAATTGTAGAATTTTCAGTCATAAAAAAATTAAGATCTGCAAATAGTGAAAAAGAAGTTTGGTTAGCATTTGCTCCAATTAAATTAAACTATTTAAACTTAATGATTCAAAAGGCAACTGAAATTGGAGTAACTAGATTTATTCCAATATTAACCGAAAGAACAGTTGTAAGAAAATTAAACGATAAGAGATTAAATAAAATTATTATAGAAGCATCTGAACAAAGCAATAGATTGAATGTACCATCTTTAGATAAGCTTATAAAATTAGATGCTTTCCTAAAGTCAAATCAAAATACAAATATAATTTTTGGAGATTTGAATACGGATAACAAAAAAATAGATCTTAAAAATAGAGATCCACTATGTGTACTAATAGGCCCAGAGGGTGATTTTTCAATAAAAGAAAGAAAAGATATTTTAAAACTAAAAAATATAATACCACTTAGAATAAATGATAATATTTTAAGATCTGAAACAGCAGCGATTTCAATGATATCAATAATTAGTTTTAATTTATTATCTTAAATACTTATTTATATTTGTGAAAATATCTTCATAGTCTGCATGATGACTAATCCTGCTTAAATATTTTCCATCTTTTAATAAAATAATAGAAGAGCTATGATTTATTAAATAGTTTCCATCTTCGGTAAAAATTTTTTCAGAAAGAACTCCCCAGGATTTAGACATAAGAAATACTTTTTTTGGATCTCCAGTAATTCCATAAATTTTATTCTCAAATGAGTTTAAGTAATTTTTTATAACTTCTGGACTATCTCTTTCCGGATCTATACTAACAAAAAAAACTTTAAATTTATTTTTCTTCTCTTGATCTAAATTTTTTATTGCTAAATCCAAATTATTTAATGTCATCGGACATACATCTGGACAATTTGTAAAACCAAAAAATATTGCAGTTAAAGGTCCTTCAAAAGAAGATTCTGTTATAATATCATTGTTTACGTCATTTAATGAAAAAGAAGATCCTTGAAATTTTTTAACATACTCATTTTCTTTTTTTTCTATAGATAAGAATATAGGCAACATAACAAATAGAAAAATTACTAAACAACCTATAATAATTGTTATTGAGGTTTTTAAATTCATTGTTGTAAAATATTATTTAATAATTATATAAATACTATGTCTTCTATTATAAAGAAACTATTTGGCACACTTTTAGAAAAACCATGGGAAGAAAGTCAAGCTTTAATTGATAATAAGCATATAGGCAAAACTTTTGGTGTTACCAATCAAATGTCAGCAGTAATTATAATATTTGGAATAAGTACTGCAATATTTAGTTTAATTTTTACAGCTTATCTTTATTCAATACCCCCAGAACAAGATACTACCTTAATTTTAAAGAATAAATTATTATGGATTAATACTTTAGTTTTAATTTTTGTTACGTATTTTTTTAATAAAATAAGTAAAGATTTAAAAAATAATTTAACAAATAAAATAAAAAATAATATTGTTACAGTAGGAGCTTTAAGTTATTTATTTTTATTTTTGCAAATTATACTTTGGTATCAATTGATGAAACAAGGTCATTTTGTTTCAACAAATAATTATTTTTCTTCATACTATATTTTTACAGCATTACATGGATTACATTTGTTAGGTGGTCTGTTTTTTTGGGGCAAAATAAGCTCAAGAATATTTAAATTGAAAGAGAAAGATTATGTTAAAGAGACAAGTAACCTACAAGCATTATCTCTTTATTGGTTATTTTTATTTATTGTTTGGTTAGTATTTTTTGGGATTATGTTTATTTACAATGATTCAGTTATAGCTTGGTGCAAATCATTAATTGCTTAAAAAAAATTATAAAAACAAAACTAATATAACTCCAACAACCGCAATTATAGACAGCAATATATTTACAGACTTCAAATATTTTTTTGTTCTTAAATTAGTTTCCTTTTTTGAGAATGCACCGGCACCAAAAGAAATGACAAAATAAAATAATAAAACCAGTATTAGAATAACAGCTAAAATTTCGATTTTTCCAAGCATATAATCAACGTTATATTTGATATTTTGGCAGATTCTTAAGACATTTTGTCATAGGTTTTTATGTGATATTTATTCTATATAAGCTGATATGCACGTAGGTATTATATTCTTTCTTGTTATTCTTGGATCAGTATTGTTCCATATTTTTACACCATGGTATTGGACAGACGTTGCTTCAAACTGGGGAGGAATGGATGATACTATAACTCTTACATTTTGGATAGGTGGAGGTGTTTTTATAGCTGTTTGTCTTTTCATGATTTACTGCGTTTTTAAATTTTCTTATAAAAAAGAAAGAAAAGCAGAATATAAACCTGAAGATAAAAAATTAGAAAAAATACTTACTTGGGCAACAACATTAGGTGTAGCTGCCCTTTTAGCTCCAGGATTAATAATTTGGAATCAGTATGTTAATGTTCCAAAAAACGCAATTGAGATAGATGTAATGGCATGGCAATGGGGGTGGCAATATAGGTTACCAGGTGAAGATGGAAAATTAGGAACTACAAAGGTAGTTAATATAAATGACAACAATCCTTTTGGAATTAATTTAGACGATCCTTTCGGAAATGATGATGTAATGATTCAAAGCGATGTAATTAATTTAGAAAATAATAGACCAGTTAAAATATTATTGAGATCAGTTGATGTGCTTCATAATTGGTATGTTCCTCAATTTAGAGCAAAAATGGATGCGGTACCTGGAATTGTAACTTATTACTGGTTTGAGCCTAACAAAACTGGTGAGTTTGAGGTTTTGTGTGCCGAATATTGTGGTGTGGGACATTATGCTATGAGAGGTGGAGTAGAGGTACAAGATAAACAAGACTATGATAATTGGCTTCAAGAACAAGAAACATTTTCAGATTTAATAGCAAAACAAAAGATTTTAGAAAACGAAAAAACAAAATTGGCAAAAAAATAAATTAAATGGTAAAAAATATATAAAGGAAATAAATGTCAGAAGATTTTAACAATAACAAAACAATACAAGCCCAATCTTCAGAAACTATTTCTGGAGGAGGATCAGGAATAACTCCAGATATGGATTATGTAAGACCAGCTGAAGTTGGTGAACAAGACTTATATCATGGGCATAGTTTCATAACTAAATGGATTTTTTGTCAGGATGCAAAAGTAATTGGAGTTCAATATTTTCTTTTAGCAACATTTACAGGAATAATTGGTTTAATTCTTTCTTGGTTAATGCGTTTACAATTGGGATTTCCAGGATTAGCTCCGTTTATGACAGCAGAGCATTATTATCAATTTGTAACTATGCACGGAATGATAATGGTAGTTTATTTTTTAACCGCACTCTTTCTAGGTGGATTTGGAAATTATTTAATACCACTGATGGTAGGAGCAAGAGATATGGTTTTTCCATATCTAAATATGGTTAGTTTTTGGAGTTTTTTTGTTGCAGTTGCGGTTTTATTAGCAAGTTTTTTTGTTCCAGGTGGTCCGACAGGATCAGGTTGGACACTTTATCCTCCACAGGCAATTTTAGAAGGTACTCCAGGATCAGGATGGGGAATAATGTTAATGTGTATATCCCTAATTTTATTTGTAGCTGGATTTACAATGGGAGGTCTTAACTATTTGATTACCGTACTTCAAGCTAGAACAAGAGGAATGACGTTAATGAGAATGCCCCTAACTGTTTGGGGAATTTTTACTGCTACAGTATTAGCAATGTTAGCGTTCCCAGCGTTATTGGTAGGTGCATTAATGATGAGTTTAGACAATGTACTTGGAACAAGCTTTTTTATGCCGACAATTTTAAAAGCAGGAGAAGTTTTAGAATATGGTGGTGGAAGTCCTATTCTTTTTCAACATTTATTCTGGTTCTTTGGACACCCTGAAGTTTATATAGTTGCACTACCTGCATTTGGAATAATTTCAGATTTAATTTCTGTTCATGCTAGAAAAAATATATTTGGTTATAGAATGATGGTTTGGGCCATAGTTGGTATAGGTGCACTAAGCTTTTTTGTATGGGCGCACCATATGTATGTCAGTGGAATGAACCCATGGTTTGGATTCTTTTTTGCAACCACAACTCTTATAATAGCTGTACCAACGGCAATGAAAGTTTATAACTGGATCCTAACACTTTGGAGAGGAAATATTCGACTTAATACTGTTATGCTATGGTGTTTAGGTTTTATAGTTACTTTTGTGAATGGTGGAATTACAGGAATTTTTTTAGGGAATGTCAGTGTCGATGTTCCATTGTCAGATACTTACTTTGTTATTGCACACTTTCATATGGTTATGGGTATTGCACCACTTATGGTAATTATGGGAGCTGTTTACCATTGGTTTCCTTTAGTAGCAGGAAGATTTTTGGATGAGAAATTAGGTAAATGGCACTTCTGGTTAACTTTTTTAGGTGCTTATTCTATTTATTTCCCAATGCACTACTTGGGATTTATTGGAGTACCAAGAAGATACTTTGAAATGTATGATAGTCCATATGTAACATCTGCTGTTGGAATGAATGAATTTATTAGTTTAGCAGCCTTTATAGTTGGCGCTGCACAATTTATTTTAATTTACAATATTATAAAAACTTTAAAGACAGGGAAACCTGCAGGGCATAATCCTTGGCAGGCATGTTCACTAGAATGGTTAACACCAACAGTTCCACCTGAACATGGTAATTGGGGTGATAGACTTCCAATAGTTCATAGATGGGCTTATGATTACAGCGTTCCTGGAGCTAAAGAAGATTTTATAACTCAAACTACACCACCAAGTGAAGTGGCGCATACAAAAGTAGAAAAAACATAAACATTAAATCATGTCTGATCTTAAAATAGAAGGCTACGAATTTAAACCCGGTTTTAAAGGAATGGCGAAGGACACTGGTTCTGATCAAACTATGTTCAAAGGTGTTCATTGGGGTAAGGCAATGATGTGGATCTTTTTGTTAAGTGATACCTTTATATTTAGTTGTTTTTTAATTTCATACATGAAGGGTAGAGGATCAACTATAATTGATTGGCCTAATCCAAGTGAAGTTTTTGGGTTACATGTATTCGGTGTAGATGTTCCTTTATTACTTATTGCTATTATGACATTTGTTTTAATCACAAGCAGTGGAACTATGGCTCTTGCAGTAAAATATGGATACGAAAAAAATAAAAAAATGTGTGGATGGCTTATATTAGCTACGGCCATTGGTGGACTTACTTTCGTAGGTATGCAAGCCTTTGAATGGGGTAAATTAATCCACGAAGGTGTAAGACCTTGGGAAAACCCTTTTGGTGCACCACAATTTGGATCTTTTTTCTTTATGATAACTGGATTTCACGGCACTCACGTTTCAATAGGTGTAATTTTTCTTTTCATTTATGCTTATAAAACTTTTGCTGGCCATTACGACGAAGGAAAAAGAGGCTGGTTTACAACAATGAAAGGTGACTATGTTGAAATTGAAATCTTAGGATTATATTGGCACTTTGTAGATT
>CACFVG010000012.1 GCA_902569725.1 uncultured Pelagibacteraceae bacterium
TAAGATTATATATTTAAACTTCTTAAAATTATTTGAAGCTATTTCAAAAATAACTGGCAAAGGTTTAAATGCTCTAGAAATTATAATGTCTGTTCGTAAATCTTTTTCCTCAAAAATATTTTTTTGATTAATTTCTGTATTCAATTTAAATTTTTTTGAAATTTCTTTTAGGAAATTACTTTTATGATAACTTTTTTCATAGAAAATAACCTTAAATTCTGGTTTTTTAGGTTTCATCAAAATTGCCAAAACTATTCCAGGTAATCCTGCACCTGATCCTAAATCAGTACAAACTTTAATATCATTTTTATTAATAAAATCAATGATTTGCGCGCTATCTGCAATATGTCTTGTATTTATTGACTTTTCTGTGCCTGAACTTATCAAATTTATCTCTCTATTCTTTTCAATAATTGATAAGCTATATTTATTAAGCTCATCCAATGTTTCACGTGAAACATTTTGGATGCTAAGTTTTGAGTTTTTTATAAATTCCGAATCAATCAAGCTATATGCTTAATAGACTTTCTTTTAAGATGAGACAACAAAATATATACAGCCGCAGGTGTAATTCCGTCTATTCTTAGAGCTTGACCCATAGTTTTTGGTCTTATTTTCTTGAATTTTGATTTAACTTCATTAGATAAACCAGAAAATATATCATAGTCCATATTTTCTGGTATGATAAGATTTTCATCTCTTTTAAAGGCTAAAATATCTGCATTTTGTTTCTTTAAATATCCTCTATAATGAGAATTGATCTCTAATTGTTCGTCAATTTCACGTGAAACATACGAAATTTCAGGCCAAATTTCACGTATTTTAAACATATCTACTGATTTTTGGCTTAGTATTTGATTAGCATTTCTTTTAACACCGTCTTTTGCAATATTTATCCCAAATTTAGATGCTTTTGATGGAGAAATGAGCAATTTATTCATTTTATCTTGAGTTTTTTTAAGTTCAGAATGTTTCTCTAAGTATAATTCTTTTCTTTCATCAAGCACTAGACCTATATTCATACCCTTTTGAGTAAGTCTAATGTCAGCATTGTCAGATCTTAGTGATAGTCTATATTCAGCCCTAGAAGTAAACATTCTGTATGGTTCAGCAACTCCCTTTGTAACAAGATCATCTACCATTACTCCAATATATGCCTCCGATCTGTCTAAAATAAATGGTTCACTCCCTTTTAATGAAAGAGCCGAATTAATGCCAGCTATAAGTCCCTGTGCAGCTGCCTCTTCATACCCTGTGGTTCCATTTATTTGACCTGCTAGATATAAGTTTTTAATTTTTTTAGTCTCTAGTGTTAAAAAAAGCTCTCTCGGATCTACAAAATCATACTCAATAGCATATCCTGGCCTTAATATAGTAACGTTCTCTAAACCATTGATTTTACTACATATTTCTTGTTGTATTTCAGCTGGCAACGATGTAGAGATACCGTTTGGGTAAATAGTATGATCACTTAATCCTTCGGGTTCAAGAAAAATTTGATGTCTTTGCTTTTCTGCAAATTTAAAAATTTTATCCTCTATAGATGGACAGTACCTTGGGCCAACCCCTTGAATACTTCCAGAATACATTGCGCTTCGTTTTATGTTCTTTGAAATAATTTTATGGACAGCCTCATTTGTATAAGTCATACGACATGAGATTTGTTTGTTTAAATTTTTTTTGGTTAGGAAAGAAAAGAAATAGGGATCATCATCAGCAAACTGTTCCTCTAAATTACTAAAATTTATAGTTCTAGAATCAAGTCTTGGGGGCGTGCCTGTCTTAAGTCTTCCAATTTTAAATTTAAGTTTTTTTAATTGTTCGCTCAATCCGGTCGTGGGTTTTTCATTATACCGACCGGCTGGTGTTTGTTTTTGTCCTATATGAATCAAACCATTTAAAAAAGTCCCAGTTGTTAGTATTAGCTTAGATGTTTTAACTTTTTTTCCTGATTGTGTTTTAAATCCTTTTATACTGTTTTTTTCAAATATAAACTCAATTACTGGATCCGAAAAAACGCTTAAATTACAATAGTTTAGAAGTTTTTCTTGCATATGTTTTTTATATAGGTATCTATCACTTTGAGTTCTAGGTCCTCTTACTGCTGGTCCTCTACTTCTATTTAGCAATCTAAATTGAATACCAGATTTGTCGGCAACATCACCCATCACTCCATCTAATGCATCTATTTCTCTGACTAAATGTCCTTTTCCTAATCCACCAATAGCGGGATTACAGGACAATTCACCTATTGTTTCAATTTTATGTGTATACAATGCAGTATTAACGCCTAATCTTGCTGAGGCAGCAGCTGCTTCACAACCTGCATGCCCTCCTCCTATAACAACTACATCAAATACTAAATCATTTTTCATAAGTTAAACTTATAACTCAATTAAATATTTACAAGATTAGAGAGAAATAATTAAAAAAAATTATTAAATGTTTAAAAAGCCTTATTTACCAAGGAAAAAGCATAATAATGATCAAAAATCCCAGTAAAAATGCTATTATTTGCCTATACAAAAATCGTTGAAAATACTGCCTAAAATCTCCTCTACGTCCACTTTTCCAACAATTATTCCAAGATGTCTAGTTGCCAACCTTAAATCTTCAGCCGCTTTATCAAAATCTTCTATATTATTTTTATCTTCAAATTTTTCTAAATGTTGAACGCATTGTTCTAAATGTTGTCTATGTCTTTCTCTTGTAATCAAAATATCATCTGATGTAATGAACTTGTTTTTTAATTTTATTTTAATCTCAGAGATTAACTCTTCTATATTTTTTTCATTTTTTAAAGAAATCAAAATAGGATTTAATTTTTTTAAATTCGGATTTAAATTTTTAACTCCCAAGTCGGATTTATTTAATACAAAAATAGCTTTTTCATTAACTAAATCATTCAAAAATCCAGTAAAATCAACACTTTTTGGCTCTATTATAATTATGTTTAAATCAGCTTTCTCAGCACTTTTTAGTGCAAGTTTAATACCTTTTTTTTCTATTTCATCTTTAGACTCTCTTATTCCAGCGGTATCAGAGATTATTACTGGCAGGCCATCTATATTTAGGTGAGTTTCAATTACATCCCTTGTGGTTCCAGCAATTTCTGAAACTATTGCAACATCTCTTTTTGAAAGATAGTTTAATAAAGATGATTTACCAGCGTTGGTTGGACCAACTATAGCAATCTTAAAACCTTCTCTAATCCTTTCACCAACTTTTTGATCGTTCAATAATTGCTTTATTTCATTTTTTATTTTTTTTGAAGAGCTTTTGATATCTTTTAGAATATTATCTGGAAGATTTTCTTCTGGGAAATCTATTTTTGCCTCAACATTCGACAAAATTTTTAATAATTTTTTTCTCCAACCATTAAATTTTTCAGAACTTTTTCCAGACATAATTTTAATTGCTTGTTGTCTTTGAATTTCTGTTTCTGAAGAAATTAAATCAGCAATACTTTCGGCTTTAAGAAGATTTATTTTTCCATTTTGAAAAGCAATCTTCGTGAATTCACCAGGTTCTGCGATTCTACAATTTTCGACTTTTGAAATTGAGTTATGGACAGCATCAATTACCGATCGGCTACCATGAACATGAAATTCCGCCATATCTTCTCCTGTATAGCTCTCAGGTCCAGGAAACCATATAATTATTCCCTCGTCTATCAGCTCATTAGTGTTGATTTTATTGATCTTTCGAAGGGAAGCCGTTCTTGGTGGTGGTATCTGTTCTGTTGTCATTTTTTCTATGACTGTTTTGGTTTCAGGACCGGATATTCTAATCACAGCAATTCCTGAGATGCCGGCACCTGAAGATAATGCATAAATAGTCATCAGAATAGTATAGCTAAATTTAAATTTTAAGAAATATTATTTATAATCTAATTGTTTAAAATATTTTTCCAAACTTTGCATATAATGCTTATTAGAGTTGATAGATGATTTATATATTGGTTTTCTTGCTTGGTATGCACTTACTGTTTTAATTATTGTTTCTTTACTTTTATGATGTTGTAAACAATTTTCGTCCCAATTAAGTTCACAAAAATTTAAAAGCTTTTTTATTTCAATTTCATTATTATTTACAATATTTTCATATTCAACTTCATATATAAAATCTCCGCATATTTTCTTCCAAAAATTCATAAGATCATCATATGAATTAAAATATTTTATAATTTCTGAAGGATCATATGTCCAATCCATATCCTTTGATGCAAAATTATTTTTATAATTAGATAAAAAAGTATCCTTTAAATTTCTTTTACTATGGATTACTTTTGCGTTTTTAAAAAATAATTTTATAAAACCTACCCAAATAAAATTTTGGGGTCCTTTATCCACTGTGACTATATAATTGTTATTTAAATTGTTTAAATAATCAAAATATTTATCATTTATTTCATAATTATTTGAAAATTGTGATTCATTAATTTTTTGTGGAAGTAATTTGTTGTCTTGTACAAAATTTTTATTAATTATTTGCCTTAGAAAATCAAGTTCTCCAGCTCCAAAAACTTCTTGGTGGGCAGACAAAATTTGCTCTAATAAAGTTGTTCCTGAGCGAGGCAAACCAACTATAAAAATAATTTTTTTTGAATTTCTTTTTTTCTTAATTTTATTTAGGTCTAGTTTTTGGAAATAATTTTTTATACTTTTATATAGTTTTTCATCAGATTTGAAATTGTAACTAATCAATTCTTTTCTTTTTTTGTTGGCAGATTCAAAGTATTTTATTGATAATTCATAGTTTTTCTGATCATCATAAGCTTTTCCAATAGCGAATTCCAAGTCAGATTTTTCTTTTTTGTTTAGGTCTTGACTCTTATTTAAATTAACCATTAAAGAGAGATTTGAATTATTCTCATTATAATCATTTACTTTACTAATTGAAACGTGAGCTGGTACATAATTAGGTTTAGCCTTCAAAATTTTATCAAAAATATTATTAGCCTTACTAAATTCACCAATACTTTGATAAACTGAACCTAGGTTTAGCCAAATACCCAAATCATTTTTTATTATTTTAAGAGCATTTTCATAAAGTTTAATTGAGTTTTTAAAGTCCAATAAAATATTTTTTAGCCGAGCATAGTTTACAAGTGCCGGAGTGTTTTTGGGGTCCAAATCTAATATTTTTTTAAAAATATCCTCAGCTTCTTTATATCTACATAGAGAAATAAGGGAATTTGCTAGATTGTTTTTATGTCCTAGATTTTGCGGTTCAAGACTTATAGCTTTATTAAAGTAAAAAATTGAGGTTTCTATTTTATTTAATCTTTGATGAGCTAACCCACATATATTAAATAAGTATCCTTTGTCTTGGTTTTTTTTTAATAACTTTTCTCCGTCTGAAATTACTTTGCTAAATTTTCCTAATTTTAATTCTTGTAAAAGTTGATCAACTTTTTTTTTTAAATCCATAATAAATTTTTAGATTAATTTAATTAATTTAAAAACAAATTATTGAATAATTATGCCGGTTTATTCATAGAATTGAAGAATTCTGCATTATTCTTAGTATTTTTTAGTTTCGAATTAATAAATTCGATAGCATCCATTGGTCCCATTGGAGCAATAATTCTTCTTAGAATATTCATTTTTTGTAAATCATTGTTATCAAAAAGTAATTCTTCTCGTCTGGTTCCAGATTTAGTAATATCAATAGCAGGAAATATTCTTTTTTCTGATATTTTTCTATCTAAAATCGTTTCACTATTACCGGTACCTTTAAATTCTTCAAAAATTACTTCATCCATTCTACTACCAGTATCTATTAATGCAGTTGCTATGATTGTTAGTGAACCACCTTCTTCTATATTTCTTGCTGCACCAAAAAATCTTTTTGGCCTTTGCAAAGCATTTGCGTCGACTCCACCAGTTAAAACTTTACCAGAGCTTGGAACTACTGCATTATAAGCTCTTCCAAGTCTTGTTATAGAATCTAACAATATAACAACATCTTTTTTGTGCTCTGTAAGTCTTTTTGCTTTTTCTATAACCATTTCTGCTACAGCTACGTGTCTTTGTGCTGGCTCATCAAAAGTTGAACTTATAACTTCTCCATCAACTGTTCTTTGCATATCAGTAACTTCTTCTGGCCTTTCATCAATTAATAAAACCATTAAATAACATTCTGGATGATTTGCTGTTATAGAATTGGCAATACTTTGAAGTATCATTGTTTTCCCTGCTTTGGGTGGAGAAATTATTAAAGATCTTTGACCTTTCCCAATAGGACTTACTAGATCGATTAGTCTTGCAGTTAAATCTGGCTTTTTCTCTATTTTATTAGTTTCTACTTCTAAAGTTATTTGTTTGTTTGGGTATAGTGGGGTTAGGTTATCAAAAGCAATTTTGTGTTTTGATTTTTCTGGTGGTTCAAAATTAATTTTATTAACTTGCAATAATGCAAAATATCTTTCTCCATCTTTTGGTGCTCTAATAGGTCCTTCAACAGTATCCCCTGTTCTTAAACCAAACTTCCTAATTTGATTGGGACTAATGTAAATATCATCGGCTCCTGGTAAATAGTTTGATTCCATAGCTCTTAAGAAACCAAAACCATCTTGTAAAAGTTGTAGTACTCCGCCACCAGTTATTTCTTCTCCTTTTTCTGCAAGTTTTTTTAATATTGCAAAATATATTTCTTGTCTTTTAAGGGTGCTGGCATTTTCGATACCTAGCTTTTCAGCCTCATCAATCAACTGCTCTGAGCTTTTCTTTTTTAAATCTTGTATATTCATAATTAAAAGGGGGGTTGTTAGATGTTAGATAAACCTAATATATATATTATTATATAAATTTCAACCTTAGATTGGCTTAAAAATCACAATAAAGATAATAAAGATTAATATAATCGTTGGAACTTCATTAATAATTCTAAAGAATTTGGCTGTTTTTGTATTAGTTTTTAATTTAAGAGATTTTAAACATACCCCTAAATATTCATGATAAATGGTAAGAATTACAACCAGGCCTAATTTTATATGCATCCATAATTCTGAAAAAACATCTATACCTTTTATGTAAATTAATAATATTCCAAAAAGCCAACTTAAAATCATTGCTGGTCTCATAATGTAAAAATAAAGACGTTTTTCCATGACCTCAAAGATATCAGTAGTTTCCTTTTTTTCTAAGTTTTCAACATGATAAACAAAAATTCTTGGTAGATATAATAGTCCTGCCATCCATGAAATAACTGCGATTAAGTGTAAAGATTTAAAAAGCAAGTAATAATTCATTAATTAAATATTTTTTTGAATTAAATTTTTTAGTAAACTTATATGATCATCATTATCATTTAGACATGGTATCATATCAAAATTCTCTCCTCCTGAATCCATAAAACTTTTTTTACCCTGAATTAATATTTCTTCTAATGTTTCAACACAATCAGAGGAAAAGCCAGGACATATGATGAGAATATTTTTTTTTCCTTCCTTTGGTAGGTTTTCCAAAGTTTTATCTGTATATGGCTGAAGCCAATCTTGTGGGCCAAATCTAGATTGGAAAGTTGTTTTAATTTCAATAGATTTAAATTTTTCTGAAACTAATCTTGTAGTTTTATGACAATAGCAATGATACGGATCACCTTTATCAAAATACTTTTTTGGTATCCCATGATAGGAAGCTAAAATCAAATCTGGTTTCCAGTTTATACTTTTTATTTTAAGATTTATTGAGTTTACTAAAGCATCAACGTATAATGGATCTGACTCATAGTGTGGAATAATTTTTAAAGATGGTTGCCACCTCATATTCATTAAAGTTCTATATACTTCATCACAAACAGTTGCTGTGGTTGCGGCTGCGTATTGCGGATAGAGAGGTAAAATTATAAGATTTTCACAGCCTTCTTCGTTTAATTTTTTTATTTTACTTTTAATGCTTGGATTTCCATATCTCATAGCAAAATCTATAATTAAATTTTCATTTGAAAAAGATTTTGATAATTTTTCAGCTTGTTTTTTAGTGTAATACAATAATGGAGATATGTTTTCTTCTTTCATCCATATTTCTTTATAAGCCTTAGCGCTTTTTGACGGTCTAAAATTGAGAATAAAAAGATTAAGTATAACTTGCCAAATTATTGGATTTAGCTCAATTACTCTTCTATCTGATAGAAACTCTTTTAGATATCTTCTAACGTCAAGCCAGTTTGTGGAATCTGGGGTTCCCAAATTAATTATTAAAACTCCAGCCTTCCCATATTTTATTTCAGGGTGTTTTTCCATTATTTAAAATCTCTAACTGTTTTTACTAGTTCTTGCACCATTTCAATTTTCGTTTCTGGTAAAATACCATGTCCAAGATTAAATACGTAAGGGTGATCTTTGAAAATTTGGAGATACTTTATCGCTTCTGTATTTAAGTTCTCCTTATCGGTTAATAGTATTTTTGGATCTAATCCGCCTTGCACGGGTATTTGTATTTCATTAATTATTTTTTTAGGATCAATATTATAGTCAATATTTACCATGTCTGGTTTAACAATTTCACAAAAAATTTTATAATCTTTTACTCCTCTAGGAAAGCAAATAACGGGCACATCAAATTTCTTAACGTGGTTTACAAGATTAAGAGTTGGTTCATAAATAAATTTAGAAATATTATCTTCTAATAATCCTGCCCAACTATCAAAAATTTGTATTAAGGTTGCACCTGCTTTTATTTGATTTTCAATATGAATTTTAAGGAATTTCTCAATTACAGATAATAGTTCTTTTACAAACAATTTATCATTAAAAATTTCTTTTGATAGAGATTTTTTTGGTGACATTTTATTAATCATATAAACTAAGATTGTCCACGGTGCTCCCACAAAACCAATTATATCTTTATTTTTACATATACTATTAGAAGATATGTTTGATATAGATTTATAAATAGGATTTAATTTTTTACTAAATTCATCTTTATTTACATTTGCAATTAAATCTAAATCTAATTCACCCAGTTTAGGACCCAAACCTTTTTCAAATTTTACTTCTTGACCCAAACCATATGGCAACATTAAAATATCAGAAAAAATTATTGCTGCATCAAAATCAAATCTTTTTATAGGTTGTAATGTTATTTCAGATGACAAATTTTCATTTAAACACAATTTAACAAAATCTGGGTTTTTTGATCTGATTTCCCTAAATTCAGGCAAATACCTTCCAGCCTGTCTCATTATCCATATTGGTTTTATTTTATGATTATTGTTTTTTATACATTCTTGGATTGGAGTCATATAATAATTATATATATAAGTTTTAATATTTGTTTTATATCCTGTTAATATAAGGAATTATTAATTTTTAACATTTTACCCCCTAAATACTAACAGATAAAAATAATAAAAAATTAAGACAAATAGCCTTTTTTTTACAAATTTAAGGTTAAATAAATAATTATGTATATTAATTATTAACATGTTTATTTATGTTAATAATTTAAAAGATATTCAAATAAAAAATGAAATAAAAATAATTATTAATTTTTAACTAATTTATTAAATTATTATAAATGCTTTATACATGAATATTAAACATGATATTTACCTAATTTCAGATTCAACTGGAGAGACAATTGATCGGATATTTTTAGCCTTAAAGGCACAGTTTAAAAATTTTCAATATAACAATCATCAATTTTCTTTCACACGGACAGAAAATCAAATTGAAAAAATTTTGGAGTTAGCCAAAAAACAAAAAGAACCAATAATTCTTTACACAATAGTTGATGATAATCTTGCAAAATATTTAGAAGAAAAATCTAAAAAAATAAATATTCCATGTTTTAGTGTTCTTGGGGATTTAATTTCAAATTTTTCAAAACTTTTAAAACAAAAAGCCTCACATATACCGAGCGGTCAACACACATTAGAGGAGCATTATAAAAGGATAGAGGCAATACAATTTACAATGAATCATGACGATGGAAACTTAATTCAAGATTTAGAAAAATCAGATATAATATTACTTGGTGTTAGTAGAACAAGTAAAACACCAACATCTATTTATCTTGCAAACAGGGGATACAAAACTTCCAATATCCCTTTAATTAATGAAAATTCAATACCAGATTTTCTAAAAGATAAACCAAAATTAAAATGTGTAGTCGGCTTAACAATTGAGACGGATAGACTAATAGATGTAAGAAAAAATAGAATGACTGCATTAAAAGAAGAACATGAAACTGGTTATACAAATATTGAAAAAATAGAATTAGAAATTAAAAATGCAAAAGAAGCTTTTAAAAAATATCAATGGCCAATTATTGATGTAACCAGAAAATCAGTTGAAGAGATAGCGGCTTCAATTATTAAAATATATGAGATAAAAATTAAAAATGTATAAAATAATTCTTGCATCCAATAGCAAAGTAAGAAAAAAAATTTTAGACGAAAATGGAATTAAATGTAGAGTTTTTCCATCCAATGTAGACGAGGAATTGGCAAAAGAAAGTTTAATAAAAGAAAATAGTAGCCCAGAGATGATTTCAAAAAATTTAGCAGAATTAAAGGCTAATAAAATAAGTTTAAAATTTAACGATGAGTTTGTAATTGGAGCCGATAGTGTAATAGATATAAATAGAGAACTAGTTTCAAAACCAAAAAATAGAGAAGAAGCATTAAAAATATTAAAAAAACTTAATGGAAAAACACATTATTTAATAAGCTCTGTTTGTATTTCAAAAAATGGTTCTATGATTTGGAACTATACTGACAAGGCTTCTTTAACGATGAAAAATATGACTGACCAACAACTTAAAGAGTACTTATTTAAAATTACAGATGAGGCGCTGTATGCTTATAATGTCTATCAAATAGAGGGTGAGGGGAAAGTTTTATTTTCTAAAATTGATGGGGACGAAAATACAATTATGGGCTTGCCAGTTAAAAAAATTAAAGATTATTTAGAAAATTTATAATGAAAAAATATTTAGTTGTTGGAAATCCTATAGAACATTCTTTTTCACCCAAACTACATAATCATTGGATTAAAAAAAACAATATTGATGCAGTTTATGACAAAAAACAGATTAATGAGGGTGATATTAAATCATTAATTATGGAAATAAAAAAAAATAAAATAAATGGAATAAATGTAACTATTCCTTTTAAAAAATCAGTTGTTCCTTTCATGGATGAGCTAAGCTCAGAAGCAAAAGAGTCACAATCTGTTAATACGATTTATTTTCAAAATGAAAAAGTGATTGGACACAACACTGATATATCAGGTTTTGAACTTGGAATAAAATATTCTAAATTTGACATTAAAAATAAAATAGTTTTTATATTAGGAGCGGGTGGAGTTGTCTCTTCAATAATAATAGCCTTAAAAAAAATGGGAGTCTCTAAAATAATTATAAGCAATAGAACAAAATCTAAAGCAGAAGATTTAAAAATTTTTTTTAAAGATTTGGAAATTATAAGTTGGGGCGAAACACCAAATTGTGACATGGTTATTAATGCAACAAGTATTGGTCTAAAAAATGAAGATGAAATTAAGTTAGATTATAGTGCCTTAGGTCCAAATAAATTTTTTTATGATATTATTTATAATCCAAAAGAAACAATTTTTTTAAAGAAAGCCAAATTATTTGGAAATAGAACTGAAAATGGAAAATTAATGTTTATTTATCAGGCCCATCAAGCCTTCACAATTTGGCATAAATTAATGCCAGATATAGACGCTGAAACAATAAATTTATTAGGTTAATGATTAAAATTTGTATTTTAGGAGAAATAGGATCAGGAAAAAGTTTTATTGCAAAACAATTTGGTTATCCAGTTTTTAATGCAGATAATGAAGTTGGAAAAATTTATAAAACAGATAAAAAATGTTACACAAAATTAAATAAAGCTGTTCCTAAATATATATTATCCTTTCCAATAAATAAAAAAGAAATATTAAAATCAATACTATCTAATCAAAGAAACCTTAAAAAAATAATTAAAATAATTCATCCAATTGTACGTACGAGAATGAAAAAATTTATTTATAATAATAGAAAAAAAAAAATAATAGTTTTAGATATTCCTTTACTTTTAGAAAATAAAATTGCAAAAAAAAATGACATATTGGTTTTTGTTGATGCAAAAAAGAAAGAAATTATTAAAAATCTTAAGAAAAGAAAAAATTATAATTTAAAAATAATTAAAATATTAAAAAAGTTTCAATTATCTTTAAATTATAAGAAAAAAAAATCTGATTTCATTATAAAAAATAATTTTAAAAAACATACAGTCAAAAACAGTGTTAAGTTATTAAAAAAAGAAATTTTATATAAATGAAAGAAATTGTTTTAGATACAGAAACTACTGGCCTATCTACAAAAGATGGTCATAGAGTTGTTGAAATAGGGTGTATTGAATTAGATAATCTAATCCCAAATTCAAATAAATTTCATTGTTATTTAAATCCCGAAAGAAAAGTTTCTGAAGAGGCACTAAAGGTTCATGGACATACAAATGAGTTTTTAGCTGATAAAAAAAAATTTATTGATATAGCAGATGAGTTTCTTTTGTTTATAAAGGATAAAAGACTGATAATACACAATGCTCAATTTGATATTAATCATTTAAATAATGAACTTCAAATAGCAGGAAAAGAAAAAATTAATATAAAAAATGTAATTGATACATTGGATATAGCTAGAGATAAATTTCCGGGGTCCCAAATTAGTTTAGATGCATTATGCAAAAGATATAGAATAGATAATTCGAAAAGAAAAAAACATACTGCACTGTTAGACTGTGAATTATTAACAAAAGTTTATATAAATTTAATTGACCAAAAAGAACCCTTATTAGATTTCAATTCTGAGAATAAAGATAATAATGATATTAAATTTAAAATTACAACCAATTATTCAAAAAAAATAATTAAACTTTCTGATAAAGATATAGAATTGCATAAAAAATTTTTAAAAAATTCCCTTAAAAAAAATTATTTTAATTAAGTCTTTGGTTATATAGTTGTTCAAAATCTACTTTTTTTTCAAATTTAATATTAGGAAAACCCGAGTTGCTTAATAAATTTAAAAAAACTTTTTCTAAATTTGGATAAATTTCTTTTTGTGCGTCACACAAAATTATTTTTTCAATTACTTCTCGATCTTTTATTTGTTCATCAATTTTTATTATTGAAGCATAAGTAATCTCAAAATAAGATTTATTTTTTGTTTTTCCTTTATCCGTATATGAAAGTTTTGTGTTAATCTCGATCATTCTATTTTTTAAAGGCTTGGTTGTTATATCAATATTTAAATTATAATTTTTCAAATATTCTTTTACATATAAATAAGTTTCTACATCAGGGGTTTCACAAGACATATCTTTTACAAATTGAGTAAGTATTTTAAATTTTTTAGACATTTTTAATTTTTGTCATCTATATCTTCGTATTCACCTTCAATAAAGTTTTTTTTGTTTTTATAGTTTTTTTTTGAAATTTTTTTCAAAAATATTTTACGTGTCCAGGGAAAAATAATTAAAAGTCCAATTACATCTGTTAAAAAACCTGGTAAAATCATTAACAGAGCTGCAAAAGCCAAGGCAGCACCTGAAATTATTTCATAAATTGGAATTTCATTTTGAACAATCTGTTTAATGGCAGACTTTAAGGTGTTCAATCCTTCATATTTTGCATAATAAATACCTATTATTGCAGTAATAAAAATAAGAGAAATTGTATTAAAAGCACCTATTTGAGATCCTATCTTAATAAAAAGATAAATTTCAACGATTGGAACTAATAAAATAAGCAATATTACTGAGTTCATTTGTCTTTAATCTAATTTGTCAGTTGAAATTAAGCAACATAGTAAATATTATTTACTTATGAATTATAGTTTTGAATACATTGATATAATACTTTTAGCAATGATTGCTGGCTTTATTTTCCTTAGATTAAGGGGGATTTTAGGAAAAAAAACTGGGCATGAGGAGAATATGGGAGCTTCCTTTCCCCACGATTTTTCAACAAAAAAACAAGAACCGAAAAAAATAGATGAAAATAATTTTGATGAAAAAGCGAAAGCAGATTTTATAAAAGGGGCAAAAGTTGCATATGAATCCATAGTTACAAGTTTTTCATCTGGTGAACTCAAAAAAATAAAAAGTCTACTTGATAAAAAAGTTTTCAATGAATTTAGCGAAGCTATTTCTGAAAGAAAAAATAAAGGTTTAACATCTGATACAACTTTTATTGGTATAAATTCAGCTGATATAAAAAATTATAGTCAAATAAATAATATGTTTGAAGTAACAGTTGATTTTGTAAGTGAAATAATATCCTGCGTTCAAGACAAAGATAAAAAGTTAGTTTCGGGTGACCCAAAAAAAGTTAAAAAAGTTTATGATACTTGGAAGTTTTCAAGAGATATTAAATCTTTAAGTCCAAATTGGTTATTAATTGATACTCAAGCATAATTGAAAAAAAAAATTTCAGATCAAGACAAAGAAGATTGGAAAAGATTCATAGAAAGTGATGAAAAATTAAAAAATAAAGATATAAATATTAATAAAACTGAAGCGATTTCAAAGATAAGAACAATTGATCTTCATGGTTATACTTTAGAAAATGCAAACATAGTTATTAGTGATTTTATCATCAAATGTTTTCTAGAAGGAACAACGAGTATTCAGGTTATTACTGGCAAAGGCTCAAGATCTAAAAACAAAGAAGATCCATATTTGTCTAAGGACTTAGGTATTTTAAAATATTCCGTACCTGATTATATTAAAAATAATTCTGAACTTATGAAAAAAGTTAAAGAATTAGATTTTGACTCTGTAAATGATGCAAGCCAAGGAACATTTAATATTTTTTTAAAAAAAAAAATATAATGGATATTTCTAAAATAAATAAAGCTGCAGAAATTTTATATAATTCAAGGATAAATTTAAAAAAAATTGAAAAACTACCAGAAGATTGTACTCCACAAAGTTTAAAAGAGGCATATGAAATACAAGATGAGCTGGTTAATAAATACCTTAAAGCTGACAAGAATAATTTATTAATTGGGAAAAAAATAGGCTGCACAAATAAAGCCGCTCAAATTCAATTAAATATTAATGAGTCTTTTTTTGGAAATATGTTTTCAAAAAATATATCAAAATCTAAGTGTACAATTAATTCAGAAAACTATTTTAGCCCTTTTGTTGAACCAGAATTTTCATTTATAATTAAAGATGAACTAGATATTTCAAAAGCACCTTACAAGCCAGAGATTATCTATGAATCTATATTTGCAGTTTTGCCATCAATAGAATTAGTTGACTCAAGATTCAAGGATTGGACAGCTGTAGGAGTTAAAAATTTAATTGCTGATAATGCTGTTCATGCTCATTGGATCTATGGAGAAGAAAAGGGCAGTTTAAATTCTATCAACTTTAATAATCATTCAGTGGATCTTTTAATTAATAGAAAATTAATAGACAAAGGGAACTCAAATAATGTTATGGGTAATCCGATTAACTCTTTAACATGGTTAATTAATAACCTTGCTTTATCAGGAAAATCATTGCCAAAAAATTCTTATATAAGTACGGGGACTTGTACTCCAGCTATTCCTATTAAAAAAGGAGACGAAGTAATCGCTGATTTTGGAAAACTCGGAAATGTCAGTTTTATTTACAAATAAATTTTAGAGAATAAATTTGGATAAATCAGTATCTTTAACTATATCACCTAAATTATTCTTTACATAATTTGCATCGATATTTATTTTTTCTCCACTTCTATCTGTTGCAGTAAAGCTAATCTCATCTAAAAC
Organism: uncultured Pelagibacteraceae bacterium; assembly: GCA_902569725.1. Lineage (GTDB taxonomy): Bacteria > Pseudomonadota > Alphaproteobacteria > Pelagibacterales > Pelagibacteraceae > Pelagibacter. The sequence goes on from CACFVG010000012.1 coordinate 15,783, forward strand.
TCTTTCGATTATTGTATGTAATCTTCTTGCTCCAATATTTTCAACTTTTGAATTTACTTCGTAAGCTAAATTTGCAATCATATCAATACCATCTTCTGAAAATTCTAAATCAACATTTTCAGTTTTTAATAAAGCCTTATATTGTTTTATTAAACTATTGTCTGGTTCTTTGAGAATTCTTTTAAAATCTTCACTATTCAAAGCATCCAGTTCAACTCTAATTGGTAATCTACCTTGTAGTTCTGGAAGTAAATCAGATGGTTTTGCTAATTGAAAGGCACCTGACGCAATGAATAAAATATGATCTGTTTTAACTGTTCCATATTTAGTACTAACAGTTGTGCCCTCTATAAGTGGCAGTAAATCTCTTTGAACCCCTTCTCGCGACACGTCTCCACCAACACGATCAGTTCTAGCTGAAATTTTATCTATTTCATCTAAAAATACTATTCCGTTATTCTCAGTAGAGTCTTTTGCTGCTTTTACTATTTTATCTTGTTCAATTAGTTTATCAGATTCTTCATTAATTAAAATTTCATGGGACTCTTTCACTAACATTTTTTTCTTTTTAGATTTTCCTCCCATTGATTTTCCTAACATTTCTGAAATATTAATCATTCCAACATTTGCACCAGGCATTCCAGGAATCTCAAATTGAGGCATTTGTCCTGTTTCATTAATGTCTATTTCAATTTCATTGTTGTCTAAATCTCCATTTCTTAATCTTTTTCTAAAACTTTCTCTTGTAGCAACAGTTGCTTTATTTCCAACTAAAGCATCTAAAACTCTTTCTTCAGCTAATTTTTGAGCTTTTGCGTGCACTTCTTTTCTTTTTTTTATTTTTTCCATAGCGATAGCTATTTCTAAAAGATCTCTGATTATTTGTTCAACATCTCTTCCAACATAGCCAACTTCAGTAAATCTAGTTGCTTCAACTTTAACAAAAGGTGCCTCAGCTAGTTTTGAAAGTCTTCTTGATATTTCAGTTTTCCCAACTCCGGTAGGACCCATCATTAAAATATTTTTTGGTAAAACCTCATCTTTCATTTCACCTGTTAAAGCTTGCCTTCTCCATCTATTTCTAAGGGCAATTGCTACAGCTCTTTTTGCATTTTTCTGTCCAACTACAAATCTGTCTAACTCAGAGACGATTTCTCTTGGAGATAGAGAATTTAAAATTTCTTTTTTATCTGTTTTTTCTTTAGGTACCAAAGGTGTTACGTTTGAATTTTCCATTATATTTTTTCTATTTTAATATTGTCATTAGTAAATACACAAATTTCAGAAGCGACTTTAATTGCTTTTTTTGCAACTTCTTCCGCAGAAAGGTTAGTATCCATTAAAACTTTTGCTGAAGCTAATGCATAATTTCCCCCAGATCCTATTCCTATTACGTCACCTTCTGGCTCAAGAACGTCGCCAGTTCCAGAAATTATAAAGCTTTTTTCTTTGTCTCCAACTGCCATTAATGCTTCCAATCTTCTCAAATATTTGTCAGTTCTCCAATCCTTTGCTAATTCTACTGCTGCCCTTGCAAGATTTCCTGCATGTTTTTCTAATTTAGATTCAAGCCTTTCAAATAAAGTCAAAGCATCAGCTGTAGAACCTGCAAAACCTGCAATCACATTTCTTTTCTCAATTTTTCTAACTTTATTAGCTGTACTTTTTATAATAGTATTTCCCATACTCACTTGTCCATCACTAGCAACTACTACCTCATTATTTTTTCTTATTAATACAATTGTTGTCATACCTTATAAATGGATACTAAATTCAATAGTTCAAGCCCAGGTCTAGTATTATTGCCATATTTCAATAATAGATATATACCTTTTTTAAATTATGAAGAGGAAAGCAAAAATAAGTAGAAAAACTAAAGAGACCAGTATCAGTGTTGATTTAAATATTGATGGCAAGGGTAAATACAAAGTTGACACAGGCATAGGATTTTTGGATCATATGCTTGAACAATTATCAAAGCACTCTTCTATGGATATGAATATTAAAGCCAAAGGAGATACTCATATAGATCTACATCATACCACAGAGGATACGGGTATAGCTATTGGTGAGTGTTTAAAAAAAGCTTCAAAGAAATTTGTAGGAATTAAAAGATATGCTCATGCAATGATACCTATGGATGAAACATTAACACGCGTAGCGATTGATGTTTCAAACAGACCTTATTTAATTTGGAAAGTTAAGCTTAAAGTGGAAAAACTTGGTGAAATGGATACAGAACTATTCAAAGAATGGTTTCAAGCATTTTCTCAAGCTGCAGGAATTACTTTGCACGTTGAAAATATTTATGGTGATAACAGCCACCACATTATTGAGTCTTGTTTTAAAGGTTTAGCAAGATCGTTAAGAGCTGCATTAGAGATGGATCCAAAAAATAAAAATACAATTCCTTCTACAAAAGGTTCTTTATAAATTTAATGAACGTCACAATTGTCGACTATAACTCAGGCAATATTAGCTCTGTAATAAATTCCTTTAAGGAAGTTGCTAAAGACAATATAAATATTGAAGTAACCTCAGACTTAAATAAGATTAAAGAAAGTGATAAAATAGTTTTGCCAGGACAGGGTTCGTTTAAGAGTTGTGTTAATGCTTTAAATAATATCAATGGTTTAGTTGATACTTTAAATGAATTTGCTATTACCAACAAAAAACCGCTTCTTGGAATTTGCGTTGGTTTACAAATGTTCGCAGATATTGGTTATGAAGAAACAGAAACAAAAGGCTTAGGTTGGATATCGGGCAAGGTATCAAAAATTGATAATCAAAATGGCAAATATAAACTTCCTCATATTGGCTGGAACCAATTAAAAATTATTAAGGATAGTAAAATTTTTAAAGGTATAGAAAATAATTCACATATGTATTTCGTACACAGTTATGAAATTATTCCTGAGGACAAAAGTGTAGTATCGGCAATAACTGACTATTCATCAAGTATTGTTTGTTCAGTTGAGAAAGAAAATATTTTTGGAACTCAATTTCACCCCGAAAAAAGTGATCAATTAGGACTTAGAATAATTAATAATTTTATAAACTTATAAGATGGAATTAGCAATTTTTAGTATTTTATTAGCTATAGTAATAAGGCTAGACGGTATTTGTAAAATTTTATCAAAGAAAAATAAGAAAAAATGAAAATTTTTCCAGCCATAGATATTAAAGATAAAAAATGTGTGAGATTAGTTAAAGGAGACTTTAATAATAAAACGGAATATGAAATGTCTCCAATTGACCAAGCCAGTAAATACAAAGATCACGGATTAACAAATTTACATATTGTTGATTTAGATGGTGCTTTAACTGGCGAAACTGTTAATTTGGATATTATTTATGAAATAGTTAGTAAATTTGATTTCAAAATTGAGATAGGCGGCGGTATCAGAAACTTTGAAAGTATTCAGCAATATACAGATGTTGGTGTTGAAAAAGTAATTTTGGGAAGTGCAGCTATTAAAGATAAAAATTTTTTAAAAGAAGCCTGTCAAAAATTTCCAAAAAAAATTGCTTTAGGTTTAGATGCTAAAGATGGATATTTGTCCGTATCTGGATGGAAGGAAAATTCTAATAAATTAACTTTAGATTATTTAAAAGAAGTTAATGATTATGGTGTTAGTAGATTAATTTACACTGATATAAATCGTGATGGAACCAAACAAAGTCCAAACTTTTTGGAAACAGAAAAAGTTGCGGATAAATCAAATTGCCCAGTGATTATATCTGGTGGAGTTTCTTCAATTGATGATATTAAAAAAGCAAAGAACTTTAAAAATATTGAAGGTATAATAGTTGGGAAAGCAATTTATGATGGTGATATAAAATTAGAAGAACTTGTGAAAGAAATAGATGCTTAAAAATAGAATAATACCTTGTTTGGATGTTAAAAATGGCCGAGTAGTTAAGGGTATTAACTTTATTGATTTAAAGGATGCCGGTGATCCCGTCGAACAAGCTAAAATTTATAGCGATGGCGGTGCAGATGAAATTTGTTTTTTAGACATTACTGCTTCAAACGAAAATAGAAATACAATTTATGATGTAGTGGAAAAAACATCAAAAAAATGTTTTGTACCATTAACTGTTGGGGGTGGTGTTAGAAGTATTGAAGATATTAATAGATTACTAAACTGTGGAGCTGATAAAGTTTCTATAAACACAGCTGCGGTACAAAACTTTAAAGTTGTAGCAGAAAGTTCAAAAAAATTTGGATCACAATGCATTGTTGTTGCAATAGATGCAAAAAAAAATGGGGAGAAATGGGAAATTTTTACTTATGGTGGAAGAAACAATACAGGTATTGATGCGATAGAATTTGCAAAAAAAATGGAAGAAAATGGTGCTGGAGAATTGCTAGTAACATCAATGGATAGAGATGGAACTCAAGTTGGTTATGATATTGATTTAATGTTTAAAATATCATCAGAAGTTAATATTCCAGTTATTGCATCAGGTGGAGTAGGAAATTTAGACCATTTAGTAGATGGAATAAAATTAGGAAATGCTAGCGCTGTATTAGCAGCATCTATATTTCACTACGGAAAATATTCTGTAAAAGAAGCCAAAGAATATTTGAACTCAAAAGGAATACCAGTTAGGATTTAGAATGCTAAATACATTAGAAAGCCTTTTTAAGCTTGCAAGAGATAGAAAAAGTAATCCTGTAGATGGATCTTATACAAACAAACTTTTAAGTGATAAATCTTTAAGTAAAGAAAAAGTTTTAGAGGAAATAAATGAATTAATTAAAGCTGTAGAAAAAAATACAAATAAAATCCATGAAGCTGCTGATGTATTTTATCATCTAATAATGTATCTTGAGTCGAATGAAATTAAAATTGAAGATGTAATGGACGAGTTAAACAAAAGGAAAAAATGAGTTACGATAATAATAATATATTTGCAAAAATTCTTAGAAATGAAATACCTTGTGAAAAAATTTATGAAGATGAATATGTTTTATCTTTTTATGACGTAAACCCTCAAAAAAAAATCCACGCTCTCATAATTCCTAAGGGAAAGTATGTCAATTTAGATGACTTTAGCTCAAAAGCAACGTCTGATGAAATAGTAGGATTTATTAAAGGTATAAATATTGTTGCCAAAAAACTGAATATTTCTTCAGATATAGGAAAAGGATATAGAACAATATCAAATGTTAGCGAGCATGGAGGACAAGAAGTTCCACATTTACATTTTCATATATTTGGAGGAGAAAAATTAGGGAAAATTGTCGAGTGAGTAATCAGGTTAAAAGAAGTTATCTTGAAATTAGATCAATAGACGAATTAGTAGCAAAAAATAAACCATTTAATGATCTATATTTAGAAAAAGTTAACCCTCCTGATTTTCAATTAAATAAATTTTTTTATAAAGAAATTGGAAAAAATCATAAATGGATAGATAGATTGGTTTGGAGTGATCAAAAATGGATAAATTATTTAAAGACTTTGGGTGTTAATACTTACATTTTAAAACATAATAAAGATCTTATTGGATATTTTGAGCAGATTTTTGACAAAGATAATTTAGATTGTGAAATTGCATATTTTGGCATTTTAAAAGAATATATTGGAAAGCAATTGGGAGGATATTTATTATCTGAAAGTATTAAAACATCATTTAATATTGGGTCAAAAAGAATTTGGGTTCACACATGTTCTTTGGATCATAAGAATGCATTAAAAAATTATTTATCTAGGGGGATGAAAGTTTTTAAATCTGAAATTTTAAATCTAAATTAGATTAATGTGCTTGCGGTAATTTAAATAATTTTTTATCAACATTAAAATTTTTTTTAACATTAAAAATATATGTTACAACTAAATTTTGATATATATCTTCAGTTTGCCAGCCAATTAAATCATAAGAATCTTTATGAAAAAAAATGTTTATAAAATTTCCATTATTTTTAATATTGAATAAATAGTATTTTTCATTAAAAAATTTTGCATTTAATTTTTCGATTTTTTGTAATAACAAATTTTTATCTAAAATTAATGCGAAAGGAGTTTGATCTAATGGATATGTAAAATATTCTTTTCCAGCTTGATTTTTTATTACTAAAGAATTTCCATTTGATACAATTAATTTTTTTTTTACATTATCATAATTACAATAAATTTTTTTTGGGTATTGTATTACACAATTACCTTCTTCAATTTTATCATTTATTATTTGTTTAAAATTAAAACTTATATTATCTATTTTTTTAAAATTATTAATAATTTTATTTTCAACTGATGCATAAGAATAATTAAAAAAATTTAAAAATAAAAAAAAACATAATATTTTTTTTATCATTTAAGCACTTCTCTTTTTCCAACATGATTTGCTTTGCTAATTTCACCATTAGCTTCCATCATATCAATTATTCTAGCTGCTCTATTATAACCAATTTGTAATTTTCTTTGTAAAAAAGATGTAGAAGCTTTTCCTTCAGATTTTATAATTTCCAATGCAGTTTTATATAATTCATCTTGATTATCACTGTCTAATAAATTTGTTCCAACCTCTTTTTCGTCAGCAAAGCTTAATATTTCATCTACATAATCTGGCTCTGCTTGTGATCTTAAAAAATTATTTATTTTTTCGATTTCATTTTCAGAAACATAGGGGGCATGAATTCTAACTATTCTGTTTGCAGAAGACATATAAAGCATGTCGCCCTTACCTAGAAGTTGTTCAGCACCCTGTTCTCCTAAAATGGTTCTACTATCTATTTTTGATGTAACCTGAAAAGATATCCTAGTTGGGAAATTGGCTTTTATTGTACCTGTTATAACATCAACGCTTGGCCTTTGGGTTGCCATTATTATGTGAATGCCCGCAGCTCTAGCCATCTGAGATAATTTTTGTATATATCCTTCAATTTCCTTACCCGCCACAAGCATAAGGTCTGACATTTCATCTACAATTACAACAATATAGGGCATAGGAAGCTTATGTTTCGAATTATAACCATCTATATTTCTAACACCTTCCCTGGTCATTAATCTGTATCTACTTTCCATTTCTTTAACTACCCATCCTAAAACTGAAGCAGCACGTTTAGCTTCTGTAATAACGGGACATAATAGATGAGGTATGGCTTCATATGTTGAGAGTTCTAACATTTTAGGATCTATAAGAATAAATTTACATTTTTCCGGTTTGTGTTTGTAAAGTAAGGATAAAATTATTGTATTAATACAAATCGACTTACCTGATCCAGTTGTTCCAGCGATTAACAAATGTGGCATAGAAGTTAGATCACCTATTATTGGAATACCTGAAATACTTTTTCCAAGCGCTATAGGAAGTTTAATTTCTTTTTTCAAAAAATTTTTACTTGAAATTATTTCACTTAAATAAACATTTTCTCTTAAGGAATTAGGAAGCTCAATACCAATTGTGCTACTACCAGGAATTGTTGCTATTCTTGCTGACTCCGAACTTGTGTTTCTTGCAATATCTTCAGATAGATTAATAATTTTAGAAACTTTTATACCTGCGGCAGGTTCAAATTCATTTAAAGTAACAACTGGACCTCTGCTAACTTTTTTTATATTTCCCTCAACTCCAAAATCTAAAAGTATTTTTTCTAATGTTTCTTCATCTATTTTATCTTCTGATAAAATTTTTTCACGTTCAGACTTAGTTGGTTTTTTTAAAAATTCAGTAGAAGGTAATTTAAATTTATATAAGATTTTACTTTCAGAAGTTTTTTTATTGAAAGGTAAATCTTCTTGAATTAATTTTTCTCTTTCATCAACTTGTGGATCAGCTTCAATTTGATTATAATTAAAACTTTTTTCTTCATTTTTTTTTACTTTTTTTATTTTTAAAAATAAGTTTTTAAAAAAATCTTTCAAAAATGAAATACTAAAATTTATACTTACTAAAAATAAAATAATTATAATTACTATTAGTATATAATATGATATGGTTTCGTTTAATTTTATTAAATTTGTTAAAAAAGTATTTTGAAAAAAATTCCCAACAAATCCTCCATTACCATTAATTGAAAGTGAAAAAGAGTTTGGATAAAATGTAGTTAAAAATAATGATCCTACAATACTATAAATTATTGCAAAAAAAACATTTTCAATAATTATTAAAAATTTTTTATTTTTAATAAGATTAATCCCTGTAAAAAATATTGTAAAAGATATAAAAAATGAAATTAAACCAATTGATTGAAAAAATAAATCTGATGTATAGCTTCCTTTAAAACCTAATAAATTTTTTATGTTTGTATTATCTGTAAAAATAAAGTTTGGATCCTCAGGTGAATAAGTGAATAATGCAAGAAAAAGTAAAATTGAGGCAATAATCAGAATAATACCTATAATTTCAGCTACTCTTTTTATAGTAAAATCAAGGGTTTTTTTACTTAAACTTTTTATGTCCATTTTTAAAGAATCTATTTTGTAACTTTGTATCATTTAATAATTATTGTTAAAATTAAATTTTAATTATGAATATATGTTTAATTGGAAACGGAATATCTACTTTATTATTGGCCAACGCTCTAGCTAATAGGAATATTAAGGTATCAATATATGAGGATGATCAACCAAAAAAAAAATCATTTACTAGAACTTTGGGAATATCAAAAAATAATATTAATTTTTTATTAAATGAAAAAATTAATATTAAAAGCAAGTCTTGGCCTATCGATAAAATTAAAATTTTTAATGAAATAGAAAATAATAAGGAAATTCTTAACTTTGGGTCTAAAAAGGATAAAATTTTTTATATAATAAAGCAAATAGACTTTGTTAATTTGTTATATAAAAGTTTAAAAAAAAATAAGTTTATAAAAAAATACAAAATAAAAAACTCTTCATTTTTTTATTCTATTCTTGATGAAAAAGATAATTATGATTTAATTATTAATTTTAATGAAAAAAATATTATATCTAAAAAATTATTTTTTAAAAGAAATGAAAAGGACTATAATAGTTTTGCGTACACATCTTTAATAAGTCATACAAAATATAATAATAATATTGCATATCAGATTTTTACAAAATATGGTCCTCTAGCATTTTTACCAAATTCAAATTATACAACTTCTGTAGTTTTTTCGGTTTTAGATAAAAATAATAATATACAGGAAAATAAAATAAAGGAGTTGATTATAAATTATAATAATAAGTATAAGATTAAATCTTTTACAAAATTTGAGAAATTTAAATTAAAAAGCTCAATTTTAAAAAATTACTATTATAAAAAAATTTTATGTTTTGGTGATAACCTACACAAAATTCACCCATTAGCAGGCCAAGGACTTAATATGACAATTAGAGATATAAAGGTATTGTTGAGCCTAATAGATTCTAGAATTGGCTTAGGTTTGCCTTTAGATAATTCTATTTTAGTAGAATTTCAAAATAAAACTAAACATTATAATTATATATTTGCAAATACCATAGATTTTATCTATGAGTTTTTTAAATTTGATAATAGTTTTAAAAATTTATATTCAAAAAAATTATTTAATTTTTTAGAAACTAATAATTTATTTAAAAAATACACGACAAAATTTGCTGATAAGGGAATTTTTTTTAATTATTGAATTGTTTTATTTCTAAAATCATCAACCACATAGGTTGATAAAATTTCTTCTAATTTTTTTTTTCTTTCACTTAAATTATTTGTTTCCAAGAGTATTTGTTTTTCTTCTAAAGAAAATGGTGAGGCCATTGCAAGGGTGTTGATAGTTTGATTCAAATCTTGTTTTTCAAGGTCTTTCCAATTAATTAAATATCCTTCCTTAACAAATAGCGATTTTATATCTTTAAAAATAAGTTCAAGATCAGAAAATTTTATTTCTTCCGTACTTTTTTCATAATCATCTTCAAAATTATCAAAACTTACAGAACACTCTCTATAAAGCTTATCATTTTTTAATTCTTCAACTATTTTAAAACGACTAATACCGTTTAAAACTATTAAATATCTACCATCATTTGATTCATTAAAACTAATGATTTTACCTGCACATCCAATATTATAAAGATCAGGTTCATTTTGGTTGGATTTTTTTGGCTGTATCATACCTATTATTCTATTGCTTTTCATTGCATCATCAATCATATCAATATACCTAGGTTCAAAAATGTTAAGAGGTACAGTTGTTCTTGGAAAGATTATAAAATTAGACAATGGAAAAACTGGAATTCTGTTTGGCAAATGATTAATTTTTTTTTTCATTAATTATTATTTAAAAATTATCTTATAATATACTACTAAAATGAATAAAAATTTAGAATTAATTAATTCAGAGATAAATAATTTAAATATTTTATCAAAAATGAACAATTATGATGAAATAATAAAAAGATCATCAGTGTTAATAAAAAAATATCCTCAAATTTCAATTTTTTATAATTTTCTTGGTTCTTCATTGGAGAAAAAAAATAATATTTATGACGCTGAAATTATTTACACAAAATCTTTAGAAGTTGATCCAAAAAACATTTTTGCAATAGTTAATCTGGCGAGAATATTCAGACTAATAAATGATTATCAGAAATCAGAAGAGCTATTGAAAAAAGCATTAGATTTGGAGCCAGAAAATTTATTTGCACAATTAAACCTAGGAGAATTAAAAATTGAACAAAATAATTTTGAAGAAGCGGTATCTATTTTTGAAAAAATTTATAAAAAAAATGAAAATTTTCAAAATGTTGTTATGAGATTAGGAAATATTTATTCTATTATTGGTGAATTTAAAAAAGCAGAAGAATATTTTTCTATAGCTTCAAAAAAAACTCCTGAATTATTTGCAGCAGATTATAGAGTAAGTAATATTATTAATTATTCAGAAAGAAAAGATCACCAAAAATTGCTTTTAGAAAAATTAAATAATAATAAATTTGATAAACTTAATAAATACCCATTACTTTTTGCACTTGCAAAATCTTATGAAGATCAAAAAAATTATGAAGAAGCTTTTAAATTTATTGAGATGGCAAACAAAGAAAGGAATAAATTAGTTCTAGGAAATCCATTACGATATGAGGAATCTTTTTTAAATAAGAATAAAGATTTTTTTTCAAACATAAATATTAAAGAAAATCAGAATAATGATTTTTATAAAAAAAAATTGATATTTATAGTTGGTCTTCCAAGGTCTGGAACTACACTACTACATCAAATTTTATCAGCTCATTCGGAAAATTATGGTATTGGTGAATCTATAGTTTTAAATATATTTTTTTTTAAAAATTTAGCGAATGAAAATTTTTTTAAGAAATTTGAAGAAAGAAAACATAATTAATGTAGAAAGTTTAAAAGAAATTTCTTTAAAGCTTGGAAAAAATTACGATTATTTTAATTTAAATAAAATAAAAATTGATAAAGCTCCTTCAAATTTCTTTTGGATAGGTTTTATTGTTGCTCTTTTTTCCAGATTCAAAAATTATTCATATAAAAAGAAATATAAAAGATAATTGTTTATCAATTTATAAAAACTTGTTTGGCGGGAATAGAACAGATTGGACCTATGACATAAGCAATATTAAAAAATATGTAAAAATTTATAGGGAAATGATGGATTTTTGGAAGAGTAAATTCGATAAAAAAATCTATGAAATAAATTATGAGGATTTGGTTAAAAATCAAGAAGCCGAAATTAAAAATTTATTAAATTTCTGTGATTTAAAATTTGAACAAGAATGTTTAGAGCATCATAAAAGCAAAAATCCAATTAAAACTGTTAGCATAAATCAAAGTAGAAAACCAATTTACAAAGATTCTATAGAATCGAATCTTAAATATAAAAATTTTAAAAATCTTTTCAAAGATATTTAATGTCAGACAATTTTTCTAGAATTATTCATGAATTAAATAATAAAAATTTTAATAAAGCTCTTCAATTATCCAGAGAATATAAAGCAAATAATGATTTACATATTTTAAATAATTTAAAAGGAATTATCTTTATTAATTTAAAAGACCACCAAAAAGCAATTCATCATTTCAAAAATTCTTTAAATTATAAAGAAGATTATATTGATGCACATTTAAACCTAGCTAATGCATATTATAGTAATAAAAATTTTTCAGATTCCATAAATACAATTATAAAAGCATTAAATTATGAACCTAAAAATAAAAATTTAAATTTTAATTTAGCTTATTTTTTTTAGTGAAAATCATGAATATATAAAGGCTATTAAGCAATATCAAAAAGCAATGGAACTTGGATATAATAAAGAAATAGTTCTAAATAATATTGGTAATATTTATATTAAAGAAAAAAACTATTTAAAGGCAAAAGAATATTTTCTTAAATGTCTAGAAATAAATCCGTCTAATTATTTAACTATTAATAATTTGATTAGATCTTTAATATTAAAAAAAGATTTTATCGAAGCTGCAAATTATCAAAAAAAATCTGATAAATTAAAAATTAAAAATAACATATATTATATTAATAAAGCTGAATTATTATTTTTTTTCAAATAAATATGAGGAAGCAAAAAATATCTTAAAAGAGTTTTGTAAAAAAAATAAAAATGATATTGGTTCACATATTAGCCTATCTTTAATTTATTCAAGTTTAGGAGAATTTGATAATTCTTTCAATTTAATTGAAGAAGCTTATAATCTTAATCCTAAACATAATACTCTCCAATTAGTACATTCCACAAATTTACTTAAAAAAGGTAATTTTGAAGAAGGATGGAAACTTTATGATAAAAGTTTACAAGTTAAAAGTAATTATTATTTTAATATTCCTTTTTGGAAAGGGGAAGATTTAAAGAAAAAAAAAATATTAGTGTACGAAGATCAAGGTATTGGAGATTCAATTCAATTTTCTAAACTCTTATTTTCTTTAAGCGATATATGCAATGATATCAGAATTGAAGTAAGAGAAAGCGCTCTAGGCCTTTTTAAAAAGAATATATTAAATCTTAATGCATTTAAAAAAGGATCTAATTTGAATTTTGATTGTGACTATAAAATTAGTTTTGCTTCTCTAAATACTTTTTTTTATACAAATAAAAATAAGAAGGAAGAAATATTTTTTCAAATAGATGATAAAATAATATCAAAATGGAGAAGCAAAATTAAATCTAAAAATTTAAAAGTTGGTTTAACTTGGAGTGGAAATATGTATGGAGTAAATCAGCCATTTAGGTCAGTTGAATTAAAAAAATTAGATAGAATTCTTTCTTTAGATTGTGAATTTGTATGTCTTCAGAATGATATAATGGAAGCTGATAAAAATTATCTTAATAATTCAAAAATTAATAATTTAGGAGAAAATAATTTTTTAGACATTGCTGCAATAATTAAAAATTTGGATTTAGTAATTTCAGTAGATACCTCAATTCTCCATTTATCTTGTAGCCTAGACAAATTAACTTGGGGATTATTTTTCTTTTGAACAAGAATGGAGATGGTGGATGTATAATAAACCAGCTTTTTATAATAATTTAACAGAATACAAGCAAATACACTTTAATAATTGGGATAATGTTTTAAATGATATTTATGTAGATTTAAAAAAATTGGTTCAAGAAAAAAAAATCGCATTAAGTGTTTATTTCTTGCTTAAAAAAAAACCACTAATTATAATAATGAATTAACAAAAAGCGGGCATAGCTCAGTGGTAGAGCGTCTCGTTGCCAACGAGAAGGTCGTGGGTTCAAGTCCCATTGCCCGCTCCAAATAAATAAGGACGAGAATGAGTGATTTAGCAGATAAGAAATGTATTCCTTGTGAAGGAGGCATTCCAAGTTTTGATATAGGTGAAATTCACAAGTATTTAAAAAAAGTTGACGGTTGGGATGTAAAGTCTGATAATGAAAAAACTTATTATCTTATTAAGGAATTTAAGTTTAGTAATTTTTTAGAAAGTCAAAGTTTTATAAATAAAATAGGAGATATTGCTGAAACAGAAGGGCATCACCCTGATATTTGGTTTGGATGGGGGTATGCTAAAATTAAAATTTTTACACATTCAATAAATGGTCTTCATGAAAGTGACTTTGTGCTTGCCGCAAAAATTGATAAAATTTCTAATGTTTAAAGTGTCTAGTTTTTGAAAAAACTAATACAGTATTTGTTTTATTCGCGAATTTAATAATCTCTTTATCTCTTATAGAACCTGAAGGTTGAATAATAGCTGATACACCAGACTGAACCAACTTTTCTATACCATCTACAAAAGGAAAAAAAGCGTCTGAAGCGGCAATAATTTTGTCACCTTTCTTTTCTTTAAAAAATTTATTCATTTTATTTATAGCTATTTCACAGCTATCCAATCTACTCGGCTGGCCTGATCCAATTCCAATTGTTGAATCTTTATTTGCTATGACAATTGCATTAGATTTTACAAATCTACAAACATTAAATGCAAATATTAAATTTTTTAAAGTTGTAGAATTAGGTTTAATTTTAGAAACTATTTTAAAGTTTGATTTTGAAAAAGAAAATGTATCTGCAGTTTGTATTAGGAAAGAATTGAATTGTGAAGATATATTATTTAAATTTGTATCTTCTAATTTACTAGAGTCAATAATTATCAACTTCTTTTTTTTTTTTAATATTTTTTAAAGCACTTTTTTCAATTCCGTTACAAATAACTACTTCTAAATATAATTTTTTTAACTGTAATGCTAAATTATTTTTAATTTTAAAATTACAAGAAACTATTCCTCCAAATGCACTTATTGGATCACACGCAAGTGCTTGTTTATAACTTTCTAAGTTATTTTTATTTATTGAGACTCCACATGGATTAGCATGCTTAATTATAGCTGTACCAACATTTTTTGGTAATGATTTAGAGATTAAAAGTGCTGAAAATATATCATTATAATTATTATAACTTAATTTTTTACCACTAAGTTGTTTTATATTTAATTTTTTACTTAAGGAATAAATAGCCGCTTTTTGATGGGGATTTTCTCCATATCTTAAATTTTCAATCAGATTACCAAAAAAAATCTTTTTTTTTTGGAAATAATTTTTTTGATTTTAAATTGAAATAATCTGATATTACTCCATCATAATAAGCAGTTTCAGTAAATGCTATTTCTGACATTTGCTGTCTAAATTCCAAAGTAGTTTTACTGTTATTTGAATTTAATTCTTCTATTAAATTATCATATTGATTGGGATTAGTAACTACAGTTACATCATTGAAGTTTTTGGCAGCTGCTCTAACCATTGTTGGCCCACCAATATCAATATTTTCAATTACATTTTTATGATTGTTTTTATTCTCTAAAACTTTCTCAAAAGGATAAAAATTTACAATAACAAGATCAATTTCCCTAAAATTATTTTTTTTTAAATCCCTGGTATGAGATTTATTTTTTCTTATACTTAAAATTCCAGCATGAATTTTTGGGTGTAGTGTTTTAACTCTCCCATTTAGGATTTCTTTTGAATCGGTATATTTTGATATTTCTAAACATTTATAGCCTAGTTTTTTTATTTCTTTAAAAGTTCCTCCTGAGCTAATTATCTGGATTTTATGTTTAGATAAATTTTTTAAAAGTAACTGCAAATTTTTTTTATTACTAACTGAAATTAAGGCTGTTTTGATTTTCTTCATTAAATTTTAATTATTTCCCATATAATTTCTTGATCTTCATTTTGTGTTAATCCTGAAATAAATATGTTTTG